>CAZPWK010000130.1:0-7866 GCA_964590285.1 uncultured Acidobacteriota bacterium
AGCGCGACGGACGCTGGGTCCACGTCCTGATGCACGGGTCGTTCCCCGTCGACGAGATCCCGCCCGAGTACATCGAAAGGTATTACGGGGCCGCGCCCGCCGCGGCTCCGGTCGCGGAGGCGGACCCGCATCCTTTGTTCCGGGTGCGCCGTTTGACCGACAGGATACGGGTATTCACCGAGCTCACGCCCTGGGAGAGCAACCATGTGGTGATCGAAACCGCCAAGGGATTGGTCCTGGTCGATCCCGGCCACTCGTCCCTCATGGGGAGGTCGATCCGGGAAGCGGTGGCCCGCGAGCTCGGCCGCGACCGGTTCGCCTACGTCATCGACACGCACGGCCATTGGGGCCACGCCTGGGGCAACGGAGCCTTCCCGGAGGCGACGGTCGTCGGCCACGAGCGGACGGCCGAGACGATGCGCGCCGACGCCGCCAACTTCGAGCGCAGGGCCGAGTTCTTCCGGGGCCAGATCGAGCGAACCGGGACCCGTCTTGCGGAGCTCGATCCGGCGAGCGAGGAAGCCGCGGCCGCCAGGCTCGAGCGGGAGCATTACGAAAGGATCGTTCGCGGCCTCGGGGAGGCCGGCTTCGAGGTTCAGCCGCCCGGTCTGACCTTCTCGGACCGCCTGCGGATGGACCTCGGCGACCTCGCCCTCGAGATGCGGTTTCTCGGAACCGGCCACTCCGACTCGGACATCGCCATCCTGATCCCGGAGGAGAAGGTGCTTCTCCTGGGATGCTTCTTCCTGGAACAGGGCCCGCTGCCGATCTTCGGCGCGCAACCGGTGCTCGAGCCCGACCGTTGGCTCGAGGTTCTGGGGCCGATCCTCGATGGAGACGTCGAGATCGAACACGTGGTCCTCGGTCAGCACTCCGTGTGGCCTCGCGAGCGGCTCGTCGCGGTGCGCGACTACATCGCCCGGCTGTGGACCGAGATCAGGGCGCTCGACGCCGAGGGGCTCGATTTCGAGCGAGCCATGGCCCGGTTGCCGATCCCGCCCGAGCTGGACTTCATTCGCCGTGCCGGGGCGAGTGAAGAGGATCTCGCTCGCTACCACCGGACCGAGGCGACCGCGCTGTGGCGTCAGCTCAAGGAATCGGCCGCGGCGATGGTGGGACGCGCCATGGACGAGAAGGGCACCGAGGCGGGCATCGCCCGTTACCGGGAGCTTTCCGCCGGCGACAACGCGGACGTGTACTTCGACGAGAACGAGTTCAACCTGCTCGGGTACCGGCTCCTCGGACAGGGACGGGTCGACGAGGCGATCGCCGTCCTTCGACTGAACGTCGAGCGCTACCCGGATTCCTGGAACGTCCACGACAGCCTGGGCGAGGCCTACGCGACCCGGGGGGACACCGAGCGGGCGATCGAGTCCTATCGCCGCTCCGTGGAACTCGATCCGGGCAACACGAACGGCATCGAGGCGATCCGGCGCCTTACGGCCCGGTCCCCGGAGGAGCCGGCCGTGAAATGAGCGCCATTCCTCCGCCGAGCGCCTCGGCGTCGGCAGGGGGACCGATGCAGAGAGTCGTCGGAGCCGAGGCGCAGGCGAAGCGACCCTCTCGGTGGAGGCGACGCTCCCGCACAGCAGAAGCGTCGGTGGAGGCGGCGGGAGTCGGACGCGCGACTCCTGTTCTCGAGAAACAACGAGGCCATCCCGGAAGTCTCCCGATCTCTTGTGGTTCCATGCCCGAAGCCTCGGCCGGTGTCTCCGGTAGCGTTTCCCGCAGACGAACGTTTTTTCCCCACCGGAGGCGTCTGCGGCGTACATTGAGGGGGATGAGACTCCGACGCTCCCGGTGGTGCCTCGCCGCCACGGCGGCCATCTTGGCCGCCCTTCCGACCCTGGCCGGTGTTTGGGACGACCTGACCCTCGACGACCTCCATGGGATCTATCAGGTCGACGCGGCGACGAACGGCTGGCAGACGGGCGCCATCCGCCAGTCCGAATCCCGTACCGTCTGGGTCAACGCCGCGGGCGTCCCCTGGAACCTCGAGCCGGACCTCCCCAACGGCAGGCTGCTCATCGGACCGGACTGCCCGTTCTACGTCAAGGGGCAGGAGAACAACTTCGACATCGTGCTCGAAACGGACGCCTTCGGCCAACCGATCCCGGTCGTCAGCGGCTTCGATTTCGACGGCAGTTTCTACCGCCTCGTATCGACGGGGCCGCCGATGGAGTTCCTGCTGCAGGGCTCGATCCCAGGCCTGGCCACGCACTACAAGGCGGCGGTGAGCGGCTACCTGCGGGCCAAGTCCGAGTACGAGAGCGGATCGTACGCGCAGGCCAAGGCGACGCTCGATGCGATCTGGGCCCAGTACCCGATCGGCGACTCGGCCTGGTGGGCGATCTTCTCCGACTCGCCGTTCGGGCTGAATCTCGGAACGCCTCCGGCGTACTACGGGCTGCGCCAGCTGACGGACATGACCGACTGGCGTCTGGCCAACCCGGACCACCCCGGAGCTCCGCGCACGATCCGCCTGACCGTGCTGCTCGTCGGCCACTCGAGCGGCATCGAGCCGCGCAACATCCAGGAGCTCCAAACAGGTCGCGGAATTTACGTCACCCACGATCTCGACCCGCGCGTCGCGCTCGACGGCCACGCCGCGATCCACGAATCGCTCGGTCTGTTCCGCGAGTACATCCACACGATCACCCGGGGCGTCCTGGACGTCGAGACCCACATCGTCGAGCTGCCGGATCTCGACGTCGCGGTGCGCGCCTTCACGAACGACGGCGCGAACTTCGCGACGATCACGAACCACTGGGATGCGTTCGGCGGTGTCTCGGAGGCGGAGATCGCCGCCGCGGACTGGTGGTGGGTGCTCTACCCGTCACACGTTCCCGAGCAGTACGAAGACTTCCAGTACACCGAGTTCATCGCGGGCGGGATGGGCGGCGGTCCGAACGGCTCGCCGTGCTTCATCTCCGACGACCGCTGGATCGTCCGGGTGGCGGGACACCTGGGCCTCGGCACCTACGACCCGCGCGAACGGATGACCTACCTGCCGCAGTGGCTGCAGCACGAGATCTTCCACTACTTCTACCAGGTCTGGAACGAGTTCGGCCTGGAGGATCAGCCGCACCAGTGGTTCGACCCAGCCATGTGGCCGCCCGACTTCGAGGGCCAGTTCGAGCCGGACTACTACCACGAGTCGGTGTTCAAGCGGCTGCAGCTCGCCGAGCTGCCGTTCCACGTCGGCCTGCGCCGCGCGACGGCGGACGCTCCGTGGGACGAGGTCGTGCTGAACGATGTCACCGGCGTTTACGAGCGCCTCCCGATCCTGAATTCGTGGCACGTCGGCGACATCACGGAGGACGGATCGCCGCTGCGCTGGCGTAACACGGCCGGCATCGAATGGAACCTCGACCCCGATCTCGCCTCCGGCGTCCTGCGCATCGGCCCCGACTGCCCCTACTACGACCCGATCGTCAGCTACGACTTCCGCCTGGCGCTCGAACGCGAACTCACGCTGGGGGACCTGGTGCCGGTCGTGGACGGCTTCACGTTCCTCGGCGAGCTGTACACGCGGAAGGCATCGTGCGAGAGCGGCGTCTTCAACATCGTCTTCGCCGACCGGGAGACCATCGAGTGGGACGGAACCGCGACGCCGGACGCGCTGTTCGTCCAGGGCAGCGGCCGTGCGGAGATCGAGTCGATGGATCCGAGCATCGTCGGCACTCCGACGCCGACCACGGGTAGCGGCACGCAGGACGTCTCGGGCGAGAACCCGCCACCCGGCGGGCTCTACTGGTGGCTGTTCCGCTCGGCGGGCGATCCGGCGCTGTGCAACGTCACGTGGTCGTCGGGCGACGCGAGCGAGGTGGACGGTCGGGACGCGGCGCTGCCCTGACGGGTCCGGTCGAGGTCGTGGGAAGCTGGTGGAGGCGGCGGGAATCGAACCCGCGTCCGAAAAGGTTCGTACGGGAGCCTCTACACGCTTAGCCGGCTCGTTTTTTATCTCGCCGGCCTCCCGCTGAGCGGCAAATGAGAGGTCGGCCAGCCCGTGGTTCTCGTCCCCCGGTTACGGGCGTCGCCCGGGGACCATCCCGAATTGTCGTCGCCTCGCCCGGCCGCCTCGGGAGGGCCGCCGGGGAGACGTCACGGCTTAAGCCGCGAAAGCCAGCGAGTTGTCGTTGGCTGTGTTTAAACCCACCGGTTTAACGAGGAGGTGGCCCTCGGCGTGCTACTCCCGCCTCTGCCTTCCCGTCGAATCCAGTTCGCCCCCATGGCGACGGACCTTCGCTACCAGTGTAGCAACAAAACGGGGTCAGACGTTACCTGCGTTGCGCTTCGAGAGCGAACTCCTTCGCCTTCATGAAGTTCCCAAGGCGGGTACGGGGCCAGGTTCGAGACCGATGCCGTTAAGCCGATGATTTGTCAGTAGGATGCGATCGCCGATGGTCGCAAACAGTTGCGTGGGTAACGTCTGACCCTGTAACGTACGGGAATGACGCCGGGAACTCTCGCGATCTGGGTGGCGGCCGCTTTCGCGGCCGTCGCGTTCGTGTCGGCGGTCCGCTGGAGCCGCGGCCGGGAGGGGGCCGAGGCGACGTTCCGCCTCGCGTACCACGGGATGACCGTCGTGCTCGGGCTCGCGTCGGTCTTCCTCATGGTCGCGATCCTCTCGCACGACTTCCGCTACGACTACGTCGCGCGGTACTCGTCGAGGGACCTGCCGCTCCTCTACCTCGTCTCGGCCTTCTGGGGAGGGCAGGAGGGGACCTTCCTCCTCTGGGCCTTCGTCGCCGCGCTGATGGGCTACGCGCTCTTCCGGAAGCGCTCGTGGGAGCCGGCGACGGTCATGAGCTTCTACCTGCCGACGATCGGGTTCCTGATCGGCCTCATGCTGGAGCTTCCGGGGACCCGCACGGGAGGAAACCCGTTCCGGCTCGCGAGCCCGGTCCCCGCCGACGGCTTCGGCCTCAACGAGCTGCTCCAGGACCCGTGGATGGCGACCCACCCGCCCGCGGTCTTCGTCGGCTACGCGGCGATGACGATCCCGGGCGTGCTCGCGCTCGTCGCGCTCTTCCGGCGGCAGGAGGAGCGGTGGCTCGGCCCGGCCCTGAGGTGGAGCCTCTTCGGCTTCCTCTCGCTCGGCGTCGGGATCGTGCTCGGGGCCTTCTGGGCGTACAAGACCCTCGGCTGGGGCGGCTACTGGGGGTGGGACCCGGTCGAGAACGCCTCGCTGATCCCGTGGATCGTCGGCGCCGCGCTGATCCACGGCCTGCTCGTCCAGCGCGCGACCGGTAGCCTCGGGCGCACCAACCTCGCGCTCGCGATCCTCGCCTACTGGCTCGTCCTGTACTCGACCTTCCTGACCCGGACGGGCGTGCTGGCGGACTTCTCCGTCCACTCGTTCGCCGCCGAGAGCGGCTTCTGGGACACGCCGGTCAACGTGATGCTGCTCGGGATCCTCGCGATCGTCCTCGCGGTCGGCGTCTTCGCGCTCCTTCGCCGGGGGCGGGTCGCGGGATCGGCCGTCGAGCCCGCGCTCGCCTGGCCGGCCGTCCTGACGGCGGCGATCGCCGTCCTCGGCCTTTCGGCCCTCATCGTTTTCTACGGCACGACGTATCCGATCCCCTCGTCGCTCCTCGGCTCGCCGGGAACCTACGACGCCGCCTGGTACAACCGGTGGAACCTGCCGCTCTACGTCCTGCTGCTCGGGCTCCTCGGGTTCGCGCCGTTCCTCGGCTGGCTCGCGACGCCGCGGAGTCGCTGGGCGGGAAAGACGGCGTTCTCGCTCGCGGTCGCGGCCGCGGGGACGGCGGTCGTGGCCGCCTTCGGATACCGGGGCGCCGCGCCGCTGATCCTGTTCTTCGCCGCGCTCTTCGCCGCGACGGCGAGCGTCTGGCGCCTCGTCTCGACCGCGCGGGCCGGGCTCCTCGGGACCGGGGCGCCGATCTCGCACCTCGGCCTGGCGATGATGTTCCTCGGGATCGCGGCGAGCGGGGGATGGGGCCGCGGCGGAGAGGTGCGCCTCCCGATCGGGCGGCCGATCGAGGCCCTCGGGATGACCCTGACCTACCGCGGCCACGTCGACGGTTCCGAGCCCCGGGACCGCTGGCGCGTCGCCGTCCTCCGCCCCGGCGAGGATGAGGTCACCCTCGAGGTGAGGATGTACCACAAGGGGCAGGACGCCGAGGGACGGCCGCAGACGATGCGCTTCCCCGCGATCCTCCGCGAGGCCGGGCGCGACGTCTACGTGTCCCCCCTCGGCCTGGACGTGCCGGAGTCCGGACGCCTCCTCCAGCTGGAGCGCGGGGCCCCGGCCGCGCTGGGCGATGCGACCCTGACGTTCCTCCGGTTCGACGCGGGGGCCGGTGGCGGGCACGGGATGTCCGTGGACGCGGAGATCCGGATCGAGAGCGGCGGGAGGAGCGAGACCGTGCGCCTTCCCCTCGCCGTGGTGGACGGCGAGCTTCGCGGCGCGCCGGTGTCGCCGGCGACGCTCCCCGGAACCACCCTCACGCTGCGGAAGATGTCCGTCGAGCAGGGGATCGTCGTAGTGGACGCCGGCGGCGGCGCGACCGAGGGAACCCCGGAGACGCTGATCGTCGAGGCGAGCGCGAAGCCCCTCATGGGGATCCTGTGGCTGGGCACGTTCCTGATCGGGATCGGCTGCGCGGTGGCCGGCTGGCGGCGCTACGTCGAGCTGCGCGTCCCCGCGCCGGCGAAGGCCGGGGCCTCGATCGGGACGATCGGAAGGGGCGCGAGGGGCTGAGCCGCCCCTCCCCTACAGCTCGCGCTCCAGGATCGCGCGGAAGCGATCGTCGTCCCGCGCGGCGCGGAGATCGTCCAGCACCGCAGGACGCTGGGCGAGGCGCGCGATCCGGGCGAGGATCCGGACGTGCTCGCCGGGCGCCTCCGGGGGTCCGACGAGCAGGAACACGAGGTCCACGGGGGCGCCGTCGGGCGCGCGGAAGTCCACCGCCGGGACGAGGCGCGCCACCGCCATCGTCGCCTCCGGGCTCGCCGGGGTCCGGGCGTGCGGGAGCGCGATGCCGCCGCCCAGCGCGGTGCTCGCCATCTCCTCGCGATCCAGGAGGCGACGGTACGGCTCCTCGATCTCGCGGACCCTGCCGGCCTCGTGGAGGGCCCGCACGAGGACGAGGAGGCACTCCTGCCAGGAAGCGACGGCGAGGCTCGACCGGACGACCTCCGGGCGTATCGCGGAGAAGCTCATTCCGTCGAAAGCCTTCCTCTCGACCCGGAGGCGGCGGCCGTCCTCGGCCTCAAACGAGGCCCGAGGCGATCTCGCCGAGCAGCTCGAGGAGCCGCCCCGGCGCCAGCCCGAGAGCGAGCACTCCCGCCGCGGCCACCACGAGCACGACGGCGAGCGTCGCGGGCACCGGGCGCGGCTCCTCCTCGGTCTCCGGCTCGCGCATCCAGATGGCGACGACGACCCGGAGGTAGTAGCCCGCCGCCACCACGGCGTTCAGGACGCCGACGACCGCGAGCAGGTACTCCTCCGAGCGCATGGCGGACTGGAAGATGACGTACTTGCCGAGGAAGCCCGCCGTCGGCGGGATCCCCGCGAGCGAGAACAGGAACAGCGACATGGCGACGCCGAGCCCCTTCCGGCGCCATCCGAGGCCGGCCCAAGATCGCAAGTCGTAGCCCGGCTCGCTCCGCGCGTCCCCGCGCCCGACCGCCGCCGCGCACAGGAACGCGCCGAGCGTCATGAAGGCGTAGGAGACCAGGTAGAAGAGGATCGCGGGGACCCCGTCTTCCGGTCGGCAGACGAGGGCGATCATGAGGTACCCGGCGTGCCCGACCGACGAGTACGCGAGGAGCCGCTTGACGTTCGTCTGCGCGAGCGCGACGAGGTTCGCCACCGTCATCGTCAGGATCGCGAGCCAG
>CAZPWK010000131.1:0-7846 GCA_964590285.1 uncultured Acidobacteriota bacterium
GAGCGCGACCGCGTCTGCGTCGCCGGCCAGAACTACGGCCAGGCCGGAGCGATCGACTTCTTCGGCCCGGCGCTCGGGCTGCCGCGGGCGATCGCCGGCCACAACAGCTACTGGTTCTGGGGTCCGGGCGACTGCGCCGACAAGGTCTGGATCGTCATCGGCGACGACCGGGAGACTCTCGAATCGCTCTTCTCCTCGGTCGAGCAGGGCGGCACCTTCGACTGCGACCTCTGCATGCCCTACGAGGACGACAACCCGCTCTGGGTCTGCCGCGGGTTGAAGGTGCCCCTCGAGGAGCTCTGGCCGAGGGCGAAGCGCTTCATCTAGGCGCGCTCGGCTCCCGATCGCTTTGCTCGATGTTCATGAGCGACGGAGTGAAGAAGGCGAGGCAGGCGCACAGCACGCAGGTCCCGCCGCCGAACAGGTACCAGATCCGCACGCCGAGCAGATCGGAGATCGGTCCCGCCAGCAGGAGGCCGAGCGGCATCATCGCCGTCGCGCCTGCCCCGAGCAGGGAAAAGACGCGCCCCTGCATGTCGGGACGCACCGTCGACTGGAAGATGGCCATCAGGGGACCGTTGGCGAACACCTGCGCCGCGCCGACCGAGAAGAAGGCGATCAGGAGCACGAAGAACGCCTGCGACGGGGTCAGCCCCGCCAGGATCACGCCCAGGCCGACCCCGATCGTGCCGGCCATGGAAGTCCGGATCCGGCGGCGAAAGCCTCCCCAAGCGCCCAGCAGGGCCCCCCCGGCGATCACTCCCGCTCCGAAGGCCGCCTCGGCCAGGGCCAGCTGCGGCGCGCCCCCGCCCAGCTCCTTCATCACCAGCAGCGGCATCAGCGAGCTCGCCGGCACGAGCAGGAAATTCAGTAGCATGGCCAGGAGGATCAGGCTCAGCAGACCGGGCCAGCGGACGACGTACCGGAGGCCCAGGCGCAGGTCGCCCCAGTACGAGGGGGGTTCCGCTTCTCCGGCCGCCTGCGCCTCCCGGCGCGGCGGGTCCGGGACGGCGATCCAGAGCAGCGAGACGAGGGCCGGCACGGCCGTGACGATGTCGATGGCGAGGATGCTGGCGGTGCTCATCAGGCCCAGCAGAAGCGCGCCGAGCGGAGGCGCGAAGACCATGATCAGGCCCTGCAGCGTCTGGTTGAGGCCCGAGACGCGCGCGAGGTGCCGCTCCGGGACCATCAACGAGGTGGAGGCCGTCATGGCCGGGCCGTGAAACGCCCCGCCCAGCGAACGAACGAAGAGCAGCGCGTAGACCTGCCAGACCTGGACTCGACCGCTGACGAACAGCCAGATGAGCACCGCCGTCGCGACCGCGATCCCCGCATCCGCCAGGATCATGATCGCGCGGCGCTTCCAGCGATCGATCAGGGCGCCGAGGAACGGGGCGAGGAAGATCTGCGGCAGCACCGCCATCAGGGTGGCCCCGGCCAGCACCGTGGCCGAACCGGTCCGGCGGGTCAGCCACCAGACGAGGGCGAACTGCACCAGCGCCGACCCGACCAGCGACGAGGCTTGCCCGGCCCAGATGATGAAGAACTTCCGCGCCCAGCCGGATTCGATCGGAGGAGTGCCGGGAGACGAAGAAGCCTCGGTCGTCATGCGGCGCAGTCTTGGTCCGCCGGTCGGGCGTTGTCAATCGCATCCCCGGATGGCTTCGGTCCGCCACCCTCGTCCTCTCGGAAACCGGTAGAGCGAATCTCCTTGCTTCCGGAGGAAGGAACGGCGACACTGGTCGGTCGTGAACGGCCTCGTGAAGAATAGCTCCGAGATCCGACGGATCGCGTTTCTCGGCGACTACCTGCCGCGCAAGTGCGGCATCGCGACGTTCACGTCCGACCTGCTCACCGCCGTGGCGGCGGAGCATCCCCGAAGCCAGTGCTTCGCCGTTCCGGTCAACGACATCGAGGGCGGCTACGACTACCCGGAGGTCGTCCGGTTCGAGATCGAGGAGCAGGACCTCGCCTCCTACCAGCGCGCGGCGGACTTCCTCAACATCGGCAACGTGGACATCGTCTGCGTGCAGCACGAGTTCGGGATCTACGGAGGGCCCGCCGGCCGCCACCTGCTGGCGCTGCTGCGCGAGCTCCGAATGCCGGTCGTCACGACGCTCCACACGGTCCTCGGCGAGCCGAACGCCGACCAGCGGCGCGTGATGCAGGAGCTCATCGCGCGGTCGACCCGCCTCGTCGTCATGGCGGAGCGCGGCCGGCGGATGCTGCAGGAGCTGTACCAGGCGCCGCCCGCCAAGATCGATCTCATCCCGCACGGCATTCCGGACATGCCGTTCGTGGATCCCAACTACTACAAGGACCAGTTCGGCGTGGAAGGCAGGACGGTGCTGCTCACGTTCGGGCTGCTGTCCCCGAACAAGGGGATCGAGCACGTCCTCAATGCGCTGCCGCGGATTCTCTCGGAGTTCCCGCGCGTGGTCTACGTCGTCGTGGGCGCCACGCATCCGAACGAGCTGCGCGAGCAGGGCGAGGCCTACCGCCTCAGCCTCGAGCGCCTCGCGAAGAAGAACAGGGTCGACGCCAACGTCATCTTCTACAACCGCTTCGTCGATCTCGAGGAGCTCAAGGAGTTCATCGGCGCGGCGGACCTGTACGTCACGCCGTACCTCAACGAGGCGCAGATCACCTCGGGAACCCTGGCGTACGCGTTCGGCGCGGGGAAGGCCGTGATCTCGACTCCGTACTGGCACGCGGCGGAGCTGCTGGCGGAGGATCGAGGGGTGCTCGTGCCGTTCGGCGACGCCGAGGCCATGGCGCGCGCGGTGACCGGGCTGCTCGGCGAGGACAACCGCCGGCACGCCATGCGGAAGAACGCGTACAAGCTGGGACGCGAGATGGTCTGGGACCGCACGGCGCGCCTCTACTGGCGCTCCTTCGAGCGCGCGCGGCTCGAGGGATCGGCCCTGTCCCGCAAGTCGTTCGCGACGAAGACGCTCGACCAGCAGCCGCGCGACCTTCCGGAGATGAAGCTCGAGCATCTCTCGCGGATGACCGATTCCACGGGGATGTTCCAGCACGCGATCCTGACCGTGCCGAATTTCTCCGAGGGCTACTGCACGGACGACAACGCCCGGGCCTTCATCCTCGCGGTATTGCTCGACGAGCTCGAGGAGGACCGGGAGCGCGCGAGGACGCTGGCCACGACGTACGCGGCGTTCCTGAATCACGCCTTCGATCCCGCCACGAGGCGCTTCCACAACCACCTGAGCTTCGATCGCCGCTGGCTGGATCCCGAGGGCTCGGAGGACTGCCACGGCCGGGCGCTCTGGGCCCTGGGCCTGGGGGCCGGGCGCTCGCCCTACCGGAGCTTCCAGGTCATGGCCGGTCAGCTCTTCCTGCAGGCGCTGCCGGCGGTGACGGAGTTCACCTCGCCCAGGGCGTGGGCGTTCGGCCTCCTCGGCATCCACGAGTACCTGCGACGCATGAGCGGGGACCGCCAGGTCCACCAGACCCGCGAGGCTCTCGCCGCCCGGCTCATGGAGATCTTCGGCGCGTCCGCGGGGCCGGAATGGCGCTGGTTCGAGGAGGACCTGACGTACGACAACGCCAAGCTCGCGCACGCCCTCGTCCTGAGCGGACGCGCCGCCGGGCAACCGGAAGTGCTCGAGCGGGGCCTCGAAGCGCTCCGGTGGCTGGCGGAGATCCAGACCTCGGAGAACGGACACTTCCGGCCGATCGGCAGCAACGGGTTCTACCGGCGGGGCGGGCCGCGCGCCCGCTTCGACCAGCAGCCGATCGAGGCGCAGGCGATGGTGTCGGCCTGCCTGGAAGCGTATCGGACCACCTCGGACCCCTGGTGGTACGAGCAGGCCCACCGCGCCTTCGACTGGTTCCTCGGCTGGAACGATCTCGGGCTGGAGCTGTACTCGGCCAACACGGGCGGCTGCCGCGACGCGTTGCACGTGGACCGCGTCAACGGCAATCAGGGCGCCGAATCGACGCTGGCCTTCCTGCTCTCGCTCGCGGAAATGCGGATCATGCAGAACGCGGTGACCGTGTTCAACGAGCCGGCTCCTTGAGGACATCCGCCCGATGAGCTCGATCCGGGTCCGACGCAGCGACCTCGTCCTGCATCCGGACCGCACGCGGGTGCTGGCCCGGCCGCTCCAGGTCGCGAGCCGGCAGCGCGCCGCCAGGATCTGCGCCCAGGTCATGGCCCTGCCGGAGACCGAGGTCCGGGCGCTGCTCGAGCAGGTGGAGGCCGAGTTCGGGGATCGACACGTGCAGATCCGGGCGTTCCTGACGCGCCGGTTCGAACAGGTGCGACCCTGGCTGCGCGCCGGCCAGGGGCTCTCGGAAGAACGGAAGCTGCTTCTGGGCTCGTACTTCACGCACGAGTATTCCCTCGAGGCGGCGGCGCTGTTCAATCCGTCCATCGTGCCGCACCCGGACCAGTCGGATCTTCCGCCCGGCTCGCTGCGCTTCGTCCTGAGCCTTAGGGCCACGGGCGAGGGGCACATCTCGTCGATCACGTTTCGCACCGGATATCTGGACGACCGGGGCGCCATCGCCATCCACCCGCCCACCCGCTACAGCCTGGAACCCGCGCAGGTCCCGAACGCGTCGTACGACAAGGCGCTCTTCGCGCGGAAGCTCCAGGAGCTCGGTCTCGTGGGCGACTTCACCCGGCAGGTCCTGGAGGGCGTCGGGGACGCGTTCACGCTCGACGAGCTGCACGCCGCCATCCGGCTCGCCTCGGAGCGGCTCGGGGCGCGCGACCAGGAGAGCGCCTCGGTCGCCCGGAAGACCCTGGCGCTGGCCCAATCGAACTACGAGGTGCGGTTCGCGCCGGAGTCGCGCCTGTCCGAGCGCGTGCTGTTCCCCGTCACGCCGTCCCAGAGCAACGGCATCGAGGACGCCCGCTTCGTGCGGTTCCTGAACGAAGACGGCACGCCGACCTATTACGCGACCTACACCGCCTACGACGGGAAGCTGATCCTGCCGCAGTTCATCGAGACGACCGACTTCCACCGCTTCAAGTTCATCACGCTGAACGGTCCGGCGGTTCGGAACAAGGGCATGGCGCTCTTCCCGCGGAAGATCGGGGGTCGCTACGCGATGCTGGGCCGGCAGGACTACGCGAACGTTTACGTGATGTTCTCGGACCACCTGCACTTCTGGCACACCGCGAAGCTCGTCGTGAAGCCGGCGTATCCGTGGGAGTTCGTCCAGATGGGCAACTGCGGGTCGCCGATCGAGACGGAGGCCGGGTGGCTCGTGCTCAGCCACGGCGTGGGGGCGATGCGGAAGTACTGCATCGGCGCCTTCCTGCTCGACCGCGACGACCCGACCCGGGTCCTCGGCCGCCTGCGCGAGCCCCTCATCAAGCCGGGCGAGAACGAGCGGGAAGGATACGTCCCCAACGTCGTCTATTCCTGCGGCAGCCTCCTGCACGGCCGGCAGCTCGTCATCCCGTACGCGATGTCCGACTACGCGACGACGTTCGCGACGGCGTCCCTCGACGAGGTGCTCGCGGCGATGGAGTAGGCGCCGGCCCGCCCGCGCGCGCGCCTACCGCATCATCCGCTGCGCGAGATCGACGACGCGGTTGGCGTAGCCCCACTCGTTGTCGTACCAGGCGAGCAGCTTGACGGTGCGGCCGCTGACCACCTGGGTCAGCGGCGCGTCGAAGATGCACGAGTGCGGGTTGCCGACGATGTCGTTCGAGACGAGCTCCTCCGTGGAGTATTCGACGATCCCCCGCATCGGCCCTTCCGCCGCCGCACGCATCGCGTCGTTGACCTGCTCGACGGTCGCGTCCCTCGACAGCGTCGCCACGAGGTCCACGATGGACCCGTCGGGCACGGGGACGCGCATCGCCATCCCGTCGAGCTTCCCCTTCAGCTTGGGCATCACCTTGCCCACCGCGCGGGCCGCCCCGGTCGTCGTGGGGATGATGTTCTCGCCCGCCGCCCGCGAGCGGCGCAGGTCCTTGTGGAACCAGTCGGCCAGTCGCTGGTCGTTCGTGTACGCGTGCACGGTGGTCATCAGCCCGCGCACGATGCCGAAGGCGTCGTCGATGACCTTGACCATCGGCGCCAGGCAGTTCGTCGTGCAGGAGGCGTTGGAGACGATCCGGTGCTCCGGCTTCAGGTCGGCGTCGTTCACGCCGAGCACGATCGTCGCGTCGATCTCGTCCTTGGCGGGCACCGTGAGCAGCACCTTCCGCGCGCCCGCCTCGAGATGCCCCTGAAGCTGCGCCCGCTCGCGGTAGCGGCCGGTGGCCTCGACGACCACGTCGACCCCGAGCTCCTTCCACGGCAGCTTCGCCGGCTCGCGCTCCTTGGTCATCCGGCTGCGCTGCCGGCCGGCGTGGAGGTACCCCTCCTCGAGGCGGACCGCCTCGTCGAACTGCCCCATCACCGTGTCGTGCTTGAGCAGGTAGGCCAGCGGCTCGTTCGCGGCGACGTCGTTGACGGCGACCACGCGGATGTCCGCCCGCTTGGCCAGGATGCGGAACGCCGAGCGTCCGATGCGTCCGAAACCGTTGATGGCGATGTTCACGGCGGCTACCTCCGCGGGCCCAGCTGGCGGATCACGTCGACGATGCGGTGGGCCAGGCCCCCGCCCTGCTCGTACCAGCCGAGGACCTTGACCATGTGTCCCTCGATCACGAGCGTGGCCTGGCTGTCGAAGGTGCAGGAGGAGGTCGAGCCGACGACGTCGCGCGAGACGATCGGCTCCTCCGTGTAGTCGAGGATCCCCCGGAGCGAGCTTCCCGAGGCGCTCCGGAACACCTCGGCGACCTCGCGGTCCTTGACCTCGACCGGGAGGGTCACGACCAGATCGGCGCAGGACACGTCGGGAACGGGGACGTTGAGCTTGCCGCCCCCGAACCGGCCCCTGAGCTTCGGGAACAGATCCTGGATGGCGAGCGCCGTCCAGCTCGCGACCGGAACGATGCTCTCGAGCGCCGCGCGGGAGAGGCGGACGTTGACGGAGCTCGGCGTGTCGATCAGGCTCTGCTCGGTCGTGTACGCGTGGACGGAGGTGAAGAACCCCTCCTCGACGCCGAAGGCGCCGTCGAGGACCTTGAGCAGGACCGCCACGCAGTTCAAGGTGCTCGAGCCGCAGGAGATCAGGCGATGCTCCCGCCGGATCGGCCCCTCGGAAACCCCGCACACGTGCACCGTATCGATCGTGTCCCTCGGAGGAGTCGTCAGGATCACGCGATCGGCCCCGGCCTCGAGGTGCCGCTGCAGCTGCTCGCGATTCCGGTACCGTCCGGTCGCCTCGACGACCACGTCCGCGCCGAAGTCGTACCAGGGTGTGGCCCCGGGCTCGGCCTCGTGCAGGACCGGGATCCTGCGTCCCTTGGCGTAGAGGTAGCCGTCCATGACCCGCACCGGATCCGGAAAGCGTCCGTGCAGCGAGTCGAAGCGGAGCAGGTACTCCATCGCCGTGGCGGGCGCGATGTCGTTGATGGCGACGACCTCGATGTCGTCGCGCGGGTAGATCGCCCGAAAGACGTTGCGGCCCATCCGGCCGAAACCCATGATCGCCACTCGAATCGCCATACGCGCTCCCGAGCCGGCACGGGTCGGATCGTCCGGCTCGACTCCAGTGTTCCCCTTTTTGCCCGGAGAGTCCAGCAAAGAGGGGAAAACGGCGTGTGATTTGAAAGTAAAGACGACTTGACATCATGTAAAGCCGACTGTATATTGCCGGCATGAGCGTCAAAAACCAATTGCGGCGCTTCCGGTTCGAGTCCGGGGAGATGACCCAGCAGGAGCTGGCGGAGCGGGTCGGGGTCACCCGGCAGACCATCCTGTCGATCGAGCGGGGGAACTACAACCCGTCGGTCGAGCTGGCGCTCCGCCTCGCC
>CAZPWK010000132.1:0-7827 GCA_964590285.1 uncultured Acidobacteriota bacterium
GTGGCGTCGGGGGCCGCCCGGGCGCCGCCGCCCGCGGCGGCGTCCCCGGCCGCTCCCGGGCGCGCGGGAACCTCGCATCTCGTCGTTCATGCCTCTTCGTTCTCCGGGCCGGCCCTCGCCGGAGCGTTCAGCGCTCCGCGTCCAGGATCTCGGCCGCGAACAGGAGGAGGATCTCCGGGGCGAGATCGAGATCCCGTCCCGCGATCGTCCGCTCGATCGTCACGGCGTCGCCGCCCCGGCGCGCCCGCAGGTAGGCGCCCGGGGCTTCCTGCCCCCGAAGCTCGAAGAACGGCTCGCCGGACAGCCGGGCGACGACGCGAAACAACCTTCCGTCTTGGGCGAGCAGGCTCGCGGGCAGTCCCGCGCGCCCTCCTTCCCGCGTCGTCCGGCCGACGAGCCCTTCCTCGCCCCCCGACGGCTCCTCGATCACGAACCCTCCCGGGAACGAGCCGTCGCGCGAGAGGCGCCCGATCGCGCGGTCCGCGCCGGCCGTGACGCTCCACCCCTCTCCGGCCGCCGTCGCGGCGACCGCGGGCTCGCCGGGAGCGCGCTCGACGCGAAATCCGCCGCTCGCATCCCGCACGACCCTGTAGGAGGCCCCGCCCTGCGCGCTCGCCTGCGGGGAAGACCGGTTCGCCTCGGCCAAGGGATCCTTTCTTCTCGGGGCGTCTCGGGCCCCCGAGTATACACGGTCGCGCCGACCCGGACGCCGCCCGCCCCGCGAAAGCCTCTCACTCCGGGGGCGGGGCGGGCCCGTACGCCAGCGCCTCGGGCACCGCCTCGGACTCGGGAACCCCGGCGGCCCTGAGGCTCCGGAGCGCCGCCGCCGCGGCCGCCCGAACGAACGCGCTCGGATCGGAGGACGCCGCGCGGAGGGGCAGGTACGCCTGCGGCACGCCGGTCCTCCCGAGAGCCGCGGCGATCGCCGTCCGCGTCTCCCAGTCCGGCTCCTCGGTCGCTCGTCGCGCGAGCGCCTCGATCGCCCCCGCCGCGTCGAGCCCGGCGAGCGCGCGGGCGGCCGCGCGACGAACCGGCGTCTCCGGGTCGTCGAGCGCCGCGCCGAGCGCCGGGACCGATTCCGGCTCGCCGACCGCCGCGAGCGCCCACGCGGCCTCGCGCCGGACCGACGCGTCGCCGTCCTCGATCAGGACGCGCGCGAGCTCGGGCGCGGCCTCCCGCGCGCCGGCTTCCGCCGCGCCGACCGCCGCGGCGGAGCGCACCGCGGCGCTCGGATCCGAGAGGGCGCGGATCGCGACGGCGGACGCGTCCGCCCCGCTGAGCGAGAGCCAGGCCCGGGTCGCGCGGGCCCGGACCCACTCGTCCGGGTCCTCGATCGCCCCCCGGATCCGCTCGACGTTCTCCGCCGTCGGGTCGGCTTGCCAGGCGGCGACGGCGGCCGCCCTCCGCTCGGACGATTCCGAGCAGGCGATGGCGGCGATCGCCAGAACGCCGAGAACCCGGACAAGCCTGCGTTTCTTACAGTTCCTGTTCATACGAGCGATACAGCCGCAAACAATCCTATCCAGATCTCGAACTCTGGTCACTCAAAAAGATCTGCATGTGCGTTCCCGTCTTCGTACATTCACTTCTGGAGCGACTGGATATTCGAGGAGACGCCAATGTCTATTCTCTCTTCCGAGATTCAGTTCCGAAAGGGCCTGGCGGCCCTCTCGGGCGCGGAACCGGCGGAAGCTGCCGAGCACTTCAAGCAGGCGATCGCCATCGAGCGCCAGCGCTCCGCGCCCCGACCGCAGATGCGCTACCTCTCGTTCTTCGGCCTCGCGTCGGCGATGGCGCACGGCGTCAGCGCCGACGCGATCCGCGCGTGCGAGCGGGCCGCGCGCGTGGACTTCTACAACCCCGATCTCCTGCTCAACCTCGGCAAGGTGTACGAAATGGCGGGCAAGTCGACGCGAGCGCTGTTCGCCTACGAGCGGGGCCTCCGGCTGGCTCCTTCCCACGGCCCTCTCCGGGAGGCGCTCGCCCGGATCGACCGGCGCGCCCGCCCCGTGCTCCCGTGCTTCCGGCGGAACCACCCGGTGAACCGCTGGCTCGGCAGGATGCGCCACAACGTCCTCACTCGGAGCTACACCCCCCGGCTCGCTCCTCGTCGGTCGGTCACTCCCTCCTGACCGGCCGGCGCCTCTCTCCTCCCTCGGGGAGCCGTGTCGCGACGGCTCCGGGCGGCCCGCCGGGCCGCCCATTTTTTTCGACCCCGCTCCCCTCAACGCGGTCCCCGGTCGAGCCGGAGCGCCACGTGACGCTGCGCGGCGTCGGCGGCGCGGAGAAGCGTCTCGCCCCGCGCGAGGAACGCCGCGACCGCGGCCGGGTGGGCGCCTGCGACTCCCGGCACGCGAGGGGCGGAGATCCGGGGGGCGTCGAGCACGGCGACGCTGCCGCCGTCGTCGAGGAGGTCCACGATCCTCTCGTCCCGCACGCCGCCCGAGACCAGCGCGGCCCGCGCGCCCCGCGCCCGGAGCTCCCTGGCGCCGCGCTCGAGTCCGGGCAGATCCGCCGAGCGCTCCCCCGAAAGCGTCGCGAGATCCGACGCCCGCACGACGACGACCCGCGCCAGCGGGAACAGTTCCCTCCGCATCGCGTCGAGGGTCTCGCCGTCGAGGATCCTCGCGCCGCCCGCCCGCGGCACGGGAGCGACCACGACGTCCCGGACGCCGCGGTCCCGGAGGAAGGCCGCGACGGCCTCGACGTGAGCCGCGCCCTTCAGGACGCCGACGCGCGCCGACGCGGGCGAGGCGGCGGCGATCGCCTCCTCGAGCTGCTCGACGACGAGCGGAAGAGGGAGCGGCTCGAAGACCGACCCGCCGCGGCGGAGGGAGAGCAGGAAGCCGGTCGTCACCGTCGCGGCGCGGCACCCGAGATCCAGGAGCGTCGCGGCGTCCGAGAGGATCCCCTCTCCGCCGCCCGGGTCGGCGGCGTGGATCGTCAGCACGGTGGGGATCCCGCTCATCGGGACTCCCGGCCGTCCCCGGCGCGCATCCTCCGCCAGAGCGCTTGCGCTTCCCGGAGCGCGACGGCGAGGTCCAGGACGCCGATCCCGGTCACGAGGCCGCGGACCCAGCCGCTCCGGAGCCAGGGACCCGCCGGGGTCGCCGCCAGCACGATCGTGCTCCGCTCCCAGACGTCGGTCCACGGCGCCGTGACGAGAAAGACGCCGAGGACCCCGAACACGTAGGCGGCGAGGGCCGGCCCGATCCGGTCGTTCAAGCGCCTTCCGCCCCGGAGAAGATCTCGGACCGGCGGAACAGGGGGTAGAACGGCCAGCGCGAGAGCTTCTCCGTGCCCCCCTCCTCGCGGTCCACGATGCAGACGACGGCGACCACCTCGAGGCCCGCCTCCTCCGCAGCCTCGATCGCCTTGAGCGTCGAGCCCGCGGTGGTCACGACGTCGTCCACGACGACGACCCGCGCGCCCCGGGGGACGACCCCCTCGATCCGCCGCCCCGTGCCGTGCTCCTTCGTCTCCTTGCGGACGATGAACGCCCGGAGCGGCGGACCCTCGACGAACGAGAGCGCCGCGACGGGGCACACGATCGGATCGGCGCCGAGCGTCAGGCCGCCGATCGCCTCCGCCCTCACGCCCTTCTCCCGGAGCACGCGCAGCATCTCGCGCGCCGTCAGGTACGCCCCCTCGGGAAGGAGCGTCGTCCTCTTCGAGTCGAAGTAGTACTTGCTCTTCCTCCCCGAGGCGAGGGTGAAATCGCCGAACATCAGCGAGTGCTCCTTCAGGAGATCCTTGAGACGGTCCCGCTCGTCGCCCACGGCTTCCCTCCTTGAGATCGGGAGAATCTTAGCAGCAACGAAACGCTTGACTTCGAAATACGACGCGGTTATCGTCCCGCCGACGTACGGCCAACCCAGGAGGCCTCGGCGGGTCGGTCCGCCGCGAGGAGGAGCCTTTCATGAAGCGTTTCTCGTTCCCGTTCAAGGCGGTCGCCCTGGCGCTCGCCGTCGTGCTCTGCGGCGCCGGCCAAGCGGTCCTCGCCGCGGGCGACGCCGCCATCTCCGGCAGGATCGCCTCCCTCGACGGGGGAGTCCCGATCCCGGGCGCCACCGTGCACGCCGCAGACGCGAAGACCGGCGAGATCCGGTCGTCCTCCCCCTCCGGACAGGACGGCACGTTCGAGGTTCGCGGCCTCCCCGCCTCCTCGTACGTCCTGGGCGTGGAGTCCGAAGGCGGACTCTACGTCGTCTCCGCGCCGGTCGCGCTGGCGGGGGGCCAGGAGCGATCGGTCCAGCTCGCCGTCGGCCCCAAGGCCGCTGCGCAGACGACGGAGCCCGAGAAGGAAAAGAAGAAGAAGGCGATCGGCACCTACTGGGACAACCCGCTGACCGCGTCGCTGATCATCGTCGGGGCCGCCTTCCTCGTCGGCTCGATCATCGAGACGGACGACGACGAGAACCTCGTCGTGAGCCCGAGCGAGGAGTGACGCGGGTCTCGCGCGGCTCGGATCGAAGATTCCTCTTGATTCCGGGACCGCGCGGCCGTAGAATTTAAACGACCTCCTTCTCAGGAGGCCCGGACCCTGGGCCAGCCGGTTTCGTCCCGGTCGCCCGGGGTTTCTTTGTGCGGGCCGCCGGAATCCGGGTCCTGCGCGCAAGGTGAGCGGCGTCAGCGCGCGCCCGGAGGCCGCTTCTCTTCCGTGAAAACCACCTCGACGGCGTCCGAGCACGACGTTTCGCGGGGAACGGCTCGCTTCCGGCAGAGCCTCGCGCGCAACGCCGAGCCCGGCGCGGGCGCGCCCCCCAGGAGATCCCACGGGATCTCGATCTCCGCCGTCCACTCGCCGCTCCCGACGCGCGCCTTGGCGCGCCACCCGTCGTCCCACAGCGCGGCCTCGCCGTCGGGCCAGGCGGTCGACCACGACGCGTGCCCGGTGGCCCCGACCGCGAAGCGGTGATACGCCCCGCCCCCTCCCGGCTCGATCCGCACCTCGACCTCGTCCCCCGCTGGGCGGCCGTAGCGGTCCAGGGCGCCCTGGGCCAGCCGCCGCGAGTCCGGCTCCTCGCAGCGGAACGCGGCATGGAGGGCCCGATCTCCGAACAGGACGCGGGCCTCGGTCGCCGCCTTCGGCCTGCGGTCGAGAGCGATCGGGGCCTTCCGGAACTCCGGAAGCGGCGCCGCCCGTCGCCACGCCGAGTCCCGGAGCCTTCCGTCCACGCGCGGAGCCCTCGCGCGCCGCCCGAGACGGGCGGCGCGAGTCCCGCGCGGCTCCCCGCGCGCGGCGACCGCCTCGGCCATCGCCGTCTCCGCGCGGGCGACGATCTCGCCGAGGTCGAAGCCGAGCGGGAGCCCCTTCGCGACCTTCTCCCGCGCCGAGCGGACCGCATCCTCGGCCCCCCCGGGCAGGCGGTCGCGCCACCAGTCGAGGTCCTCGCCGTAGAGCCAGGCGTACCGGTCGGCCGAGCGGAGCGCGTGGTAGACGTTGTGCTCGAGCCAGAGGAGCCGCTCGGCGGGAGAGGCGTGGCGCGGCGGGTAGTCGTCCTCGGACCTCCAGAGGGCGAGCGCGTGGTCGGCGTAGACCGCCATCCCCGCCTCGACCGTCGCGGCGTATCGGTCGCGGTACCGCGGGAGCAGGAGGCCGGGCGCGCGCTCCAGGATCGCGCGCCGCGCCCGGGCGAACCGGTCCGCGTCCCCGTAGTAGTAGGACGGCTCGTGGCCGTCCACGATCCGCGCGCCTCCCTCCGCGGCGTCGAGCATCCCCTCGACGAACGCAGGCAGCAGCGCGTAGAAGCGCCCGGGAAGCGCCGACCTCGGATCGGGCCGGTCGATCGACCGGTCGAAGATCCCCAGGCCGAACAGCATGAGGAGATCGAGGTCGGGCATCCCCGACCGCAGCGCCGACAGGAACTGCGCGCCGCGCCGCCGCACCGCCTCCTCGACCTCGGGGAAGGAGAGAGAGGCGCCCGCCCCTACCGGCGGGAACGTCCACGGGCTCCACCCGTACGGCTCCGGGTCGAAGGCGATCCCCGCGAGCCGCCCCCCGCCCGCGGCGCGCGACAGCATCCGGAGGTTCCGCTCGATCGTCTCCCACCGCGCTTCGTCGAGCCAGTCGAGTCCCCCCTCGGCCGTCGCGTTCAGGATCAGGAAGTTGCCGCGGAACCGCTCCCAGGCGATCTCCCGGAGCGCCTCGGCGTGGGGCGCGAGCGCCACCTCGTCCCACGCGCGCCGGTCGAAGGCGAGGTCGTGGCCTGGGACCCGCATCACGACCCCGTCGAACGGCCGCCGCTCCATCTCCCGGACGTGGTCCCGGACGAACGCGGGGTCGGGGCGGTCCCACCCGTACTCGACGAGCATCTTGGCCGGCGCGTCCGCGCAGAGAATCAGGGGACAGCAACCGATTTTCAGGAGGGTTCCCCCGAGCTTGCGCACAAGGAACCCGGTGGCCGTCCCCGGATGCGACATCGGCCGGGAGCCTACACTATTGACGCCGGGCCGGCCCGCCGGGATACTGTGCGCGATCTCGCGCCTTTTCACCGGGGGCAACATGAGCGACGCGGTCTCGGGCCCGTCCGTCCAGCCGGGCGCGCCGGATTCCGGCGACGATCCGATCCAACTCCTCGACTACTGGCGGGTGCTGGTACGACGCCGCGCGGTCGTCCTGACCTGTCTCGGCGCCCTGGTCGCCCTCTCGACCCTCTATCTGCTCTTCGCGACCCGCGAGTACGAAGCGACGGCGACGATCCAGATCGAGAGGCACGGCCCCGACGTCCTGAACTTCAAGGACGTGGTCAACGTGGACGGGTCGTGGGGCGCCTATCGAGACTTCTACGAAACACAGTACGAGATCCTGCGAAGTCGCGCGGTGCTACGCCTCGCCACCGAGCGTCTCGACCTCCCGAACCGGCCCGAATTGACCAAGAGGCGAAGCTCGCCGGTCGACCGTCTCCGCCACTGGGTGGGGAAAAGGCTGGGTTTGGGGAGCCCCGCGCCTGCGTTCCATCCTTCGGTCGGGTTCCTCCGAGCCGGCCTCCGCGTTCAGCCGGTCCGCGACAGCCACCTCGTCCGGCTCTCGTTCACCGACCGGGACCCCAGGCTCGCGGCCGACGTCGCCAACGCCATTTCGGACGCCTATCAGCAATTCAATTTCGACTCGCGATACAGCACGACGTCCCAGGCGGCCGAGTTTCTGACGAAAGAGGTCGTGCGCCTTCAGTCCGAGATCTCCGAGATGGAGCGCAAGCTCCAGGACCTCGGCAGCCGCAAGGAGATCCTCGCGCTTTCCGACGGCACGCAGGACATCAGCGAACAGGCCCTCTCCGACCTCAACTCCCGCTACGTGGACGCGCAGGGGCGCCTCGCCCTCGCCGCCGCGCGCGACGAGGCGGTGCGCAAGACCCCGGTGGACTCCCTCCCCGAGGTCCTCAACAGCCCGCTGATCTCGAACCTCCGCCAGCAGCACGCCGAGGTCGAGCGGCGCTACCGGCAGATGGCCGAGCGCTTCAAGGAAGACTGGCCCCCGCTCCGCCAGCTCCAGGAGGAGCTCGACGGCGCCCGCGAGCGGCTCGTGATCGAGTCGAACACGATCGGCCGCCAGGTCCGCGGCGTCGCCCAGGCCGAGCACCAGCGGGTCCGGGCCGAGGTCGAGCGGCTCGGAGTCGAGGTCGCGAACCAGAAGGGGGAGGTCCAGCGGGTCAACCGCGACGCGATCGAGTACGCGAGCCTTCAGAGCGAGGTCGAGACCCGCCGCAAGGTCCTCGCCGACCTCGTCGCTCGCCAGAGCGAGACGGCGACCTCGGAGCGCCTGACCGACACGCGGGCCAGCAACATTCGCGTCGTGGACGTCGCGGAGCCGCCGTCATCCCCCGT
>CAZPWK010000133.1:0-7705 GCA_964590285.1 uncultured Acidobacteriota bacterium
AGATCGAGGACCGGGAAGTCGGCGAGCTGGCGGCGAGGCTCCGCGAGGATCTCCGGGAGGAGATCGAGGCGGTCCTGCTGGAGGAGAGGCGTCGTGCCAAGGAGCGTTAACCGCGGGCTCTTCTACCTGGCGGCCCTCGCCGCCTGGCAGGCGCTCCACCTGTGGGGGCCGTGGCCGTCGTTCCTCGTGCCGGGGCCGGTCCAGGTGGCGGAGGCCCTGATCTCGGGGTTCGCCGACGGGACGTTCCTCATCGGGATCGCGGTCACCATGCGGCGGCTCCTGCTCGGCTACTCGCTGTCGCTCGTTCTCGGGACCGTGCTCGGCCTCCTGATCGGGCGGGTGCGATGGATGGACGACACGATCGGGTCGCTCCTCCTCGGCCTCCAGACCCTTCCCTCGATCTGCTGGCTGCCGCTCGCCATCATCTGGTTCGGGCTCAACGAGAGGGCGATCCAGTTCGTCGTCATCATGGGGGCGGTCCTGGCCATCGCGATCCACACGTCGGACGGCGTGAAGAACATCCCGCCGATCTACGTCCGCGCGGGCCGGAACCTCGGCGCGCGGGGCCCGCGCCTCCTCGCCGGCATCATCCTGCCCGCCGCGCTCCCGGCCGTGCTGACGGGGGCCAAGCTCGGCTGGTCGTTCGCCTGGCGCTCGCTGATGGCGGCCGAGCTGCTGTTCGTCAGCCTGGGACTCGGGCAGCTCCTGATGGTCGGGCGCGAACTGAACGACATCGCGCAGGTGATCGCGGTGATGGTCGTGATCATCGCCTTGGGCCTCCTCGTGGACAACCTCGTGTTCGGCAGGATCGAGCGACGGATGCGGCGGATCTGGGGGCTGGGAGCGGCCCTGCCCGGGCGCGCGAGGGCGCGCCGGGCGGCCTGACGGGCCGGTCAATCCGGCCGGATGGAATCCAAAACGACGGATCGAGCTGCCAGATTGGAGCACTTTCGCCCTACGTGCGTCTCTGGCGTGCATCCTCGCGCGATGGCCTCCTGGACATTAAGCCGCGCAGGTTCAACTAGTTGATGAGGCGGGCCGCGCCGGTTCGTATTCGGGCAGACGGCTTGCTATGATGTCTTGCGTCTGAGGGTGAGGTGCATCGAGGAGAGAGAAACGAGGGGACGGCCGGCGGGGGGAATTCCCCGGAGAGGCCCGATCCCGTTCGTTCGGAAAACCGTTCAAGGAGGGTTCGATGAGACTGACGAAGGTTCTGGCTCTGATCGCGGTGGTGGCTCTTGCGGTTCCGCTCGCGAACGCGGCGGACACGAAGCACAAGTTCAGCTTCGGCCTCGGCTACTTCATGCCGACGGACGACTACTCCGAGACGGTGGACGAGTACACCATCACGATGGAGGCGGACGACGCGATCGGCTACGGCCTCGGGTACGAGTACTACCACAACGAGCTGATGAGCTTCGCCGCCAGCATCTGGTTCGCCGATCACGACGTGACGATCGACGTTCCGGACGAGCTGACGGTCCTGGCGGAGTACGACTACGGCTCCGTCGCCTGGATGCCGATCCTGTTCGACGCGAACTTCCACGTCCTCAAGGGCAAGCCGGTCGACCTCTACCTCGGCCCGACCCTCGGCTACTCGATGTGGGACGACTGGGAGTTCGAGGGCGACACGCAGAAGATCAAGGACCAGTTCGTGTACGGCCTGAACTTCGGCCTCGACGTCCCGTTCGCCGAGAACTGGGCGTTCACGGCCGGCCTCCGCTACCTGTTCGTGGAAGCCGAGCCCGACGAGGACGACTCCGGCGACGCGATCGGCGTGGACCCGCTCGTGCTGACGGTGGGAATCGGCCACAAGTTCTAGTTCGAGTCCGGGGCGGCTCGAGCGCCCCGACGATCCTTCGAGCCCCGCGCGCGGATCCCGCGCGCGGGGCTCTTGCTTGTTCAATCCTACCAGCCGAACCCGATCAGCGCGCCGAGGTGCAGCCCCCCCGCGCTCACCTCATAACCCGCGATCTCGACCTCCGCCGTGGAGAAGCGCGCCTCGAGGCCGAGGTTGAAGCGCTCCCCCAGCCTCCAGAAGACGCCCCCGTCCACCCACAGGCCGGCGGCATCGTCGTCCACGCTCGCGGACACTCCGAGCGCCGTCACCTTCAGCTCCGCATTCGCCATCAGCAGCCCGCCGGACAAGAAGGGCCGGACCTTCGAGCCGTCCTTGCCCCAGACCTTGCGCACGCCGACCCCCAGCTCCGCCGTCGATCCTTCCAGGGTTCCCGAGAGGTACCCCAGGTAGGGGTCGTAGTAGGAGGAGGTCTCCTCCTTCGTGGACGCCAGCAGATCGATCGCGATCTGGACCGGCCATGCGACCCGCCCCCAGGAGATCAGGGCGCCGAACTCGCCCTGGCTCTCCACCGGCTCCCAGTCTCCGTCGTCCAGGGTCTTCGTTCCGAGGAGGAAGTTGACGTTGCCCGTGTAGTCCCCGGCCGCGGCGCCCGTCGCGGCGAGGACCAGGATCGCGGCCCCGAGCCAACGTTCCCGGCGAAAACGAAACCGGCCCATGGAATGCCTCCTTTCGAGGCCGCGTGAAGCCTCCGCCTCACACCGCCAGCTTTCCGATCTCCAGCACCGTCTGCGGCTCGCCGGACAGGCTCTCCCCGACGAGCGACGCGAGGAAGCCGTCCCCCGGGCCGTCCGCGAGCGGCGCGATCGCCTCCGGGCCGGCGAGGTCGTCCACCTCGAGCGATCCCGGTCCCGCGTCGTCGAACGCGCGGAGGATCTCGGAGTAGCGGGTGAGCGCGGCCTCGTCGGCCGAGTACGGGACGAGGGCGATCCCGGGGAGGCTCTCGAGGAGGTTCCTCGAGAGCCACAGGGCCTCGTGGAGCGCCTTGTCCCCGGGGCCGATCGGCAGGACGACTCCGCCGGCGAGGAACGCGGCCCGCGCGAGCACGCGGCCGGCGGAGGCCGGGATCCGGACGACGAGGAGGTCGCACCCGGCCTCGAGGCGCCGGAGGCGCTCGAGCACGGCGCGGACGGTCTCGGCCGGCTCGAGCCGGAGCCCCTCGATGCCGTGGGGGAGGCTCGCGACGGGGACCGAGGCGACGGGCCGCTCGGCCGTCGCCGGGATCGGCTCCGCCGCGAGATCGACGACGGCGACCCGCAGGTCGCGGCCGGCGCCCGAGCGCGCCAGGTGGACGACGGCGCCCGCGCCCCGGTCCGGGCCCAGCCCCGCGACGACGATCACGCGGCGCCGCGAGGGCTCGGCGGCGGGGGCGGGCGCCGGGGACGGCTTCGGCGCGGCGGGCGGGTCCCCGCGCTCCCGGCGGATCAGGCGGTCGAGAACGCCCGACAGGGGGTGGGATTCGCGGTCGGCCTCGCGCTCGTCGGGTCCCTGGCTCACGCTCTCCCTCCGGGACGCGGGCCGCGCGCCGTCCGGCGCGCTAGATCTCCAGCACGGAGTTCTTCGTTCCGACCGCGTTGACGACCTGCTTCGGGTTCAGCGGGTCCGCGATCCAGCGGCCTCCGACGATGAGCTTGTACTCGTAACGGCCCGGGTCGAGCGGGACGAATTTCGTCCAGCTGCCGTCCGCGTGCCGCTCGAGGAGCACGCCGGCGTCGGGGACCCAGCCGTTGAAGTCGCCGGCGAGCAAGAGGTCCTCCGGGGGGACGTCGCGCCGGGAGACGTACACGCCGTCTCCCGTGACCACGAGCCCCTGCCCGGCCGCCGGGCGCGCCGCCTCGGCGGGCGCGACCGCGGCCTTCTCGATCTCCTTCGCGAGCGCCCGGTAGTCCTCGACCACCGCGGAGTGCGGCGCGAACCGGTCCACCGGGACGCCGCGGGCCGCGGCCTCGCGGACGCGGACGCTCGACCGCACGACGGTGCCGAGCGTCCTGTCCGGATACGTCCGCCGGATCTCCTCGAGCGAGGCGCGCGCGAAATTCGATCTTCCGTCGTACGCGTTGACCAGGATGCGGACCTCCGCCCGGTGGTGGCGGCGCTTTTCGGTCAGCTCGACGATCTCGACCATGCGGACGAGCCCCTGCATCGAGAAGAGGCTCGGGTCTACGGGGACGACGATCTCGTGCGACGCCATGAGCGCGTTGAGGGTCAGGAGGCCCAGCGAAGGGGGGCCGTCGATGACCACGCGGTCGGCGCGCCCGGAGAGGGCGGCGAGGTGCTCGGCGAGGCGCTCGTCGCCGCCCGGGGTCCGGGAGAGCTCCGGCTCGAGCTCGGCGAGCTCGGCTCCCGACGGCGCGAGGAACAGCCGGTCCGTCACGGGAACGAGCACCTCGGTGATCGGGATCGCGTCCTCGTGGAGCCCCGACCGGGAGAGGACTCGGGCGAGGGACCGATCGCGCTCGGGAGCCCCGACGCCCAGGCCGAGGGTCGCGTGGCCCTGGGGATCGAGATCGACGAGCACCGTCCGGAGGCCGGCCTCGGCGAACAGCGACGCGAGCTGGAGCGCGGTGGTCGTCTTGCCGCACCCGCCCTTCTGGTTCAGGAGAGCAAGGACTCGCACGTGAAGACCCTCCCCCCGGACGCGGACGCCGCGCGATCGGCCCGCGGCGGACCGGCCGGCGCGAGACGAGGCGTCCGCGCCGACCCTCGGACCGCGAGTGTAGGCCGCCGCTCGCGGGACGGTCAAGGGGCCCGAGGGGCGCGGCCGCTCGCGTCGGAGTCGGCGCGACTCCCGCTATTCCGCGGTCTTCCGGAGCGCCTTCCGCGCCTCCCGGAGCAGGGCGTCTGCGGAGATCGGCGCGCCGACGGCGCCGCGCATCCAGGCGTCCGGCGTCAATCGCCCCTGGCGCGCCATGCGCTCGAACTCCGCGCCGAAATCCCCCGCGCGCAGCCTCTCCGCCAGCTGGAAGGCGACGATGTGCCCGATCGCGTAGTCGGGGAGGTAGAGCGAGTACGAGACCATGTGCGAGTAGATCGCCAGGATCTCGCGGTCCCGGACGCCGAGCACCGGGGCGTAGTAGCGGTTCCACACCTCCCGGGCGATCGCGAGGACCGCCTCCCGGAACTCGGAAGGCTTCGCGTCCGGATGGGCGTAGAGCCAGTCCCAAGCCTTCATGTCGACGAGCGCCACGCCTCCGATCTCGTACGTCGCCCAGAGGACGCCGAGCGCCTCGCCGGCCCTGTCCTCCTCTCCGGGCGCGAGGCCGAGCAGCTCGAGGTCGCGGTCCTGGAACACGAAGGCGAACGCCTCGGTGAAGGCGTTGTTCGGAACGCCGGAGAGCGCCCACCGGTCGATCCCGTCGAGCGAGAAGATCTGCTCGACGTTGTGGCCGAGCTCGTGGATCGCGATGCTGTAGCCCTTGTAGTCCATCCCCCCGCCGGGAACGCGCGTCCTCAGGTGGGCCGCGTCCCCGCGGCGCACGGCGCCCATCGCGTGGCCCGCGCCCCGCGACGGGTCCACGACGATGCGCCCCGCGAGCCAGGCCGCCCTGTCGGGGGAGAAGCCGAGGGACGCAAGGATGCCGGGAAGCGCGGCCTGGAAGGAGGACACGGTCGGGTATTTCGCCCGGACGATCGCGTCCAGCTCGGGTTCGGCGCGCCTCCCCCGCGGCGTGAAGCCGGGATACCAGACGTCGAACGGCTCGAGGGGCCTGCCCAGCCGCTCGCGGATCCGGACCGCGACCTCCTTCACCTCGGCCGACTCCAGGACCGAGACGAGAAGGGCTTCCGCCTCCTTCGCGGGGATCTGGCGGTCGATCTCGAACCGGCGCGCGATGTGGCTCGGCGCCGCCGGCGCATACGGGTCCGCGGCCCGGACGGCCCGAAACACGTCGAGCCAGCGCTCGTACCGCGTGTCCGGCTCCCGTACCGCGGCCTCCGGCCCCGCCGCGGCGGCCGCGCCCGGCGCGGGCCGGACCTCGTTCGTCTCCGGACACCAGAGGAGGTCGGGGTTGTCCACGACCGCTCTCGGGATCTCCTGCCGGACGATCCGCTCCATCACCCTCTGGATCGCGCGCTGCTTCGGGAGCCCCTCGGGGTCGCCGTACCGCGAGGCGAGCTCGTCGCGAAGGCCCCAGTGGGAGATCAGCCGGAGGCCCTCGGGGAACGGGCGGCTCCCGTCGGGAGCGACCAGCCGGTCCATCCGGACGTTGTACTCGGCGATGTAGCGGTCGGCCTCCGTGTTCGCGCGCGTGATCTCGCGGGAGATCTCGGCGGGAACCCGCTGCGCGAAGCGGTCCAGGAGGCGCGAGCGGGCCCAGGCGTCCCGGTCCCAGGAGGATCCGAACGCGAGCCGCTCCGCGAGGGTGTGCACGGGAAAATTGAGGAGGGCGAAGAAGGCGACCTTGGAGCGGAACAGGTCCTCGTCCACGTGCGCCTGCAGGTCGAGCCCCACCAGGAGGCGGTCGATCCCGCTCACCGGGCCGGTGTCGAGGTCGAGCGGCGTCGTCAGCTCGCGCCGGATCTCGTGGAGCCTGCCGTCGGTCGCTTCGAGCACGGCCTCGAGGCGGTCGAACGCGGCCGCCAGGGCCGCGGGGTCGGCCAGGAAGTGGGTCTCGCAGAAGGCCGCGAACGAGCGGGCGTCGCCGTCCTCGGGACGCCACAGGCGCGCCGCCTGCCCGACTCCCTGCCGGATGCGCGGGCCGAGCGACTCTCCGTGCCGGGCCACGAGCCGGGACACGGCCGCCTCGATGGCGCCGGGGCCGAGGAACGCCGGAGGCGCCGACGCGGCGGCGAGAGCGGGGGCCGCGAGCGGGAGCAGGAGGGCGACGGCGAGCAGCGCGCGCACGGACATGGGGAACCTCCAGAAGGCGGTCAGCCGCCCCCGGCGAGCGCGAGGAGGCGCCGGAGCGCGCCTTCCACGAGGGACTCGGCCTCCTCCTTCGAGGCGGCGACCGCCTCGAGGGAGACCCGGACCCGCGCGTCGTCGCGGGCGAATCCGGGGGCATGGCTCTGGATCCACACCAGCGGGAACTCCTCGGCGAGGCGGTCGAGCAGCGCGAGGAGCGACGACTCGTCGGCCGTCGGGGTCTCGACCTCGCGCTCGGCGGCGACGCCGCGGGGGGCCATGTCCCGGAGCCGGTCCATCGCCGCGAGGAAGACCGACCGCGCTTCCTCGGGAACGCCCGGGAGGCAGAGGACGGCGACGCCGCCGGGGCGACGGACGAGCACTCCCGGAGCGATCCCCGCCTCGTTCGGGATCGGCTCGGAGCCGACCGGGAGCGCGCACATCTTCTCGCGCGCGGGCGTGAGCCCCGACTTCGCCACGGCGCGCGACCTCTCGAGGCGGCGGTAGGCCGACTCGACCATCTCCTTGGCGTGCGGGTGGATCGCGAGGGGGAGCCTCACCGCGTCGGCGACCGCTCCGAGGGTGCGGTCGTCCGCGGCCGGCCCGAGGCCGCCGGTCGTGATCACGAGACGGGCGCCGCGCTCGATCGCCTCGGTGACGGCCGACGTGATCGCGCGGTCCCGGTCGTCCACGATCGTGATCCGGTGAACGAGCGCGCCCCTGCGGCTCAGCCAGCCCGACAGGAACGCCGCGCTCGACTCGGCGGTGAGCCCGCGGAGCAGCTCGCGGCCGACCGCCACGATCTCCGCGTGGAGGGGGCCGGAGAGCGCCACGAGGACCTTGGGCGCCGGGGTCGCCGGCGGCCGCCTCTCGGCGGGGCGGCGGGGCGGCGCCGCCGGCTTCCGCCGGCTCTTCCCGCTCCCTGCGCCCGCGCTTCTCCCCGGCTTCACGGAGTCTCCTCGGCGCGCGCACCATAGCACACCGCGGCGGCCCGGCGGGGGAGC
>CAZPWK010000134.1:0-7668 GCA_964590285.1 uncultured Acidobacteriota bacterium
TCCCGCTGCACGTCGCGGGCGATCGCCATCTCGCGCTCCATCGCCTCCTTCTCCCTCAGGACGCGGTACGACTCCTCGATCTGGCGCTTCATCGAGTCGTACGTGTGGAGGGCGATGCCGACGATGACCGCGAACGCCGCGTTCATGAAGACGATCACCGCGACCGTCCTCGGGCTCGCGAGCGAGAAGAGGGGCTGCGTGGCGAGGATGGCGACCGAGCCGAAGAGCGTGCCCGAAAGAAGGGTCAACACCTGGAGGGCGAAGCGGGCCGCCGCCGGGAGGCGGGAATACAGCGGGAACACGACCCGGGCCGAGGTGAGGGCCGTGAACCCCACGACCTCGGCGAAGAGGATGCTCTGCCGGAGGACCGGCACCAGCCCCGCGGTGCCTCGCGTGACCACGATGCCGAGCCCGACGACGGCGCCGACGAACGCCCAGCCCGCCGCCCAGCCGACGACGAGCCGGTAGGGTCGCATCGAGGCGGCGAGGGCCGAGGCCCTGGTCGCGGCTCGTCGCGCGAGGGGGCCGTCCGCAAGCGGGCCCGTCATCTCGATCGCGGGCAGGGGCGCGGGCTCGGTCATTGCGTGCGGTTCCTCGGGCGGCCGGGGCCCGCCGCCCATGATACGCCCGACCCCGCCCTCCGGTTGCCGGGCGCGGCCGCGGGGATGGGACCCCTAGTGAAGCGGATCGCCTCCCTCGTCCTCGGAGCGGAGCTGTTTCAGTCGAAGGACTCGCGCCAGGATCTCGTCCAGGATCTCCGAGGCGCGCCGGTGACGCTCCAGGAGGTCGCTCTCCTCGAGGAGCGCCTGTCGCAGCGCCGGGTCGACGGGAAGACCCGCGCAGGCCGCGTTGACCACGGCCTCGAACGGGGTCCGCTCGTCGAGGACCGCGCCGCGGTCGGGACGGTCCGTCAGCTCCCGCAGGAGGCAGCCGTGCGACGCGAGGAGCTCGAGCTTGGCCGCCGTCACGCGCGGGTCCGACTCGTCGATCGCCCGCTCGTCGAGCGGCTCGACCCGCACGACCCGGTAAGGCGCCTCCCTCACCGCCTCTCCGAGCCGCGCGCGCTGGAGCCCGACGAGGCGGAGGTTGCACCTGCCGCCGTGCAGCGGCTCGAGGCCCGCGATCCGCCCGATCGTCCCCACGGAGTGGAACTCCGGGCTCCCCTCGTAGTCCTCCTCCCACCCCGGGCGCAGCAGGGCGACCGCCAGCAGGCGCTCGCCGCCCATCGCCTCCCGGACCATCGTCCGGTACCTCGGCTCGAACACCTGGAGGGGCAGCACGGTGCTGGGAAAGAAGACGACGCCGGGAAGGGGGAACACCGGCACGAGGCCGGAACCCGAGACGCAACCGCCGCCGAGGGGACTCACGAGGACCGATTATAGCGGCCGGGGAAGGCCGCCGCGCGGCGGCGACGGGCTCAGGCGGCCGGCTTGCGCGCGACGATGCCCGCCACGGGGGAAGCCGCCTCCGGCTCCGCTTCCTCGCGCAGGCGCAGGATCTCCCAGTCGTCGAAGACCCTCTTGAGCTCTCCCGGCGCGAGGAGACGCGCCGGGTCCGCGGGATCGCCCGGCCGCGGCGGCCCCTCGAGAGGAGCCTGGAACACGGCGACGCCGCCCGGCCTGAGACCCTCGCGGATGTCGGTGAAGAGCGGACGGTGGACGTAGTCGAACACGGCGACGACGTCGTACGCCTCCACCGGGATGATGTACGTCCCGTCCTCCACGTTCCCCACGACGCCGCGGATCGGGACTCCCAGGCGGCGGGCCGCCGAGCGTGCGCGCTTCACCGCGGACGGGTCGGAGTCGACGCCGTCCACGTCGAACCCGCGCGACGCCAGGTAGATCGCGTTCCGGCCCTCTCGCATGGCGACGACGAGCGCGACGCCCTTCGGAAGGAGGGGGAAGCTCTCGATCAGGAACGGCTCCGGCGAGATCGCGCGGGCGCTCCGTCCGTTCCCGTCGAGCCCCCGCGCCACGGGGCCGGGCCACGCCTCGATCCCGCCCGCGAGATTGTGAAGACCCCGCACCTCGCGCTCGGCGAGGAACTGGCAGGCCGAGGCGCTCCTCACCCCGTACTGGCACACCACGGCGAGCGGAGCGGCGCCGTTCGGCACCTCGGTCCATCGCGCGTCGATCTCCTGGAGAGGGATCAGGATCGAGCCGGGGATGTGACCCCGCTCGAACTCCTCCCGCGTCCGGACGTCGAGCAGGACGAACGGCTCCCCCGTCGCCAGCTTGCGGTAGAGGTCCTCTCCGCCGATCGTTCCGAAACGCGCCTCTCTCGTCACGTCGCCTCGATGCCCCGGGGAGCTGAGGACGCAATATAGCGAATCGAGGGTGCCGCCGCCGCACGCGTGCCGGCCCCGGCTTCAGGCCGGGTGAGGGCAGTCGGGGCGAAGCGCGCAGGCGGCACAATCCGGCCTGCGGGCCTTGCAGACCCGCCGTCCGTGCCGGATCAGCGCGTGGGAGACCGCGGTCCAGTCGGACTCGGGAAGAAGGACCGACAGGTCTCGCTCGATCCCCTCGGGATCGGCTCGCGACGAGAGGCCGAGACGGCCCGCGAGCCTCGCGACGTGCGTGTCCACGACGATCGCCGGCCGGCCGAACCAGGTCCCCAGGAGGACGTTCGCGGTCTTTCGTCCGACGCCCGGGAGCGCGACGAGGTCCTCCATCCGGCCCGGAACCTCTCCGCCGTGGCGCTCGACCAGCGCCTTTCCCAGGCCGATCAGGGCGGCCGACTTGTTCCGGAAGAAGCCGGTGCTGCGGATCCGGTCCTCGAGCTCCGCGCGGTCCGCACCGGCGTAGTCGGCGGCGGCCGCGTAACGGCGAAACAGGGCGGGAGTCACTCGGTTGACCCGCTCGTCGGTGCACTGCGCGGAGAGGATCGTCGCGACGAGGAGCTCGAGCGGGGTGCGGTGCCGGAGCTCGCACGTCGCCGAGGGGTGGAGGCGCCGGAGCCCGGCGACGATCCGCCCCGCCCGCGCCCGCAGGGCGTCCGGCGTCTCAGTCGGGACGGCCACGGGTCCTCCGCGCCTCCCGCCGGCGCGTCGCCAGGTGTCGGAGCAGGCGGCCGAGGGGCCAGGCGTTCATCACGCTCTCCGCGCCGCACCAGCCGCGGCGCGCGACCCCGATCCCGTACTCGACGTCCCGGAGCCCCTCGACGGAGTGGGCATCCGGGTTCACGCTGGTCCGCATGCCGCGGGCGAGCCCGTACCGAAGGCCCTGCGCGTCGAGATCGAGGCGCTGCGGGTGGGCGTTGACCTCGACCGCCACGCCGCATTCGGCCGCCGCCTGGAGAACCCGGTGCAGGTCCAGGGGATACGGATCCCGGGCGAGGAGGAGCCTTCCCGTCGGGTGGCCGATCATGTCCACCAGGGGGTGCCGGGCCGCCCGGACGAGGCGCTCCGTCTGCGCGTCCCGGTCCAGTCCGAACCGGCCGTGGATCGACGCGACGACGAGCTCGAACTCCTCGAGGAAGTCGTCGGGGAAGTCGAGCGAGCCGTCCGGAAGGACGTCCACCTCGACGCCCCTCAGGATCCGGAACGAGTCGCCGTAGACCCGGTTGAGCGCATCGATCTCCTTCCACTGCTCGCGGAACCGGTCCGGAGAGAGGCCCCCCGCGTAGGCCGCGGCCCGGGAGTGATCGGCGAGGCCGAGATAGGACATCCCGAGCGCGCGGGCCCCCTCGGCCATCTCGGCGACGGTCGCCAGGCCGTCGGACCAGGACGAGTGACAGTGGAGGACGCCCCGCAGGTCGCCGGCCTCGACGAGTCGGGGCAGTCTCCCGCCCTCCGCGGCCTCGATCTCGCCCTCGTCCTCCCGGAGCTCGGGCGGGATCCAGGGGAGACCCAGCTCGCGGAAGATCGCCTCCTCGTCCGCGCACTCCACCGCGGATCCGTCCTCCCTTCGCGTCATCCGGTCCGCGTCGAGGTCGAGGCCGAGACGCCTCGCCCGGGCGACGAGCGCGGCGTGGTGCGCCCGGCTCCCGGTGGCGCGGGCCAGGGCGAAGGGGAACGAGCGGTCGGGGACGACGCGGAGGTCCGCGGGCGGGCCCGACTCGAGCCGGACCGTGCACCGGTCCGGGCCCCGCTCGATCACCTCCGTAACGCCGGGCGAAGAGGCGAAAGCTTCCAGGACCGGCCTGGGCCGGCCCGCCGCCGCGACGAGGTCGACGTTCCCCGACGTCTCCGTGCGGCGTCTCACCGATCCCGCGACCTCGGCTCGGAGGACTCCCTCGGTCCGTCGCAGGATCGCGAGCAGGCGCGCGGCCTCCCGCCGGACCAGCGGCTGGAGATGGCGTCCGGAGTCCCTCCGGAGCCGCTCGATCCCCTCGAGGATCTTCCTCTCGGTCGCCTCGCCGAAGCCGTCGAGGTCCCGGAGGCGGCCCTGCCGGCAGAGGTACTCGAGCTCGCCGAGGGTCGCGATTCCGAGCCTCTCGTGGATCGTCCGGGCCCTCTTCGGTCCGAGCCCGGGGATCCCGAGCCACTCGAGGAGCCCGCGGGGGACGCGGGTTCGCAGCTCCTCGAGGTACGGGAGCTCGCCCGACGCCCAGAGCGTCGCGATCTTCCGCGAGAGCGCTTCGCCGATCCCCTTCGTCTTCCGGAGCTCCCCCGACGCGATCAGCGCCCCGAGATCGCGGTCGAGCCCGCGGAGCGTCCTGGCGGCGTTCGCGTGGGCGCGCACCTTGAAGGGGTTCTCCCCGAGGAGCTCGAGAAGCGTCGCGATCTCGTCGAGGGCGTCGGCGACGGCGCCGCGCTCCATCAGCGCACCACCCGGAAGCGGAGGTAGATCTCGTCGTCGCGACGCTCGATCGCGAGGAGGCTCAGGCGGCGGCGCGCGTCCACGGAGAGCCCCTCCCCCTCGAGAAGGGTCGGAGCGTCCCTCCCGCCGAGGAGCGCGGGCACGACCGTGACGTACAGCTCGTCGAGCAGGTCGCCCCGCACGAACTCCCAGTTCGTCTCGCCCCCGCCCTCGACGAGGAGCCGCCCGACGCCGCGGGCCCGGAGCCGTCGCAGCAGCTCCTGGAGATCGACGCGATCCCGCCCGACCCGCCAGACCTCGGCGCGGCGTGCGAGGGCCTCGACGCGCCCGGCCGGCGCGCCGTCCACGGTGGCGACGATCCGGCCGGCGGCTCGCTCGTCGCGGAAGAAGCGGGAGTCCGGATCGATCGCCGCCGAGGCGGTCAGAACGACGTTCCAGAGCCCCTCCGGCTTGCCGAGCGATCTCCGGTAGGCCCGCATCTCCTCGTCCCGGATCTGCAGCGGCGGGTCGTCGGCCCGGAGCGTGCCCGCGCCGACCAGCACGGCGTCGGCCTCGGCCCGGATGCGGTCCATCGTCACCCGGTCGTGCCGGGATGTGAATCCGGGATACTCCCTCGCGGCCGAGGTGATCTTCCCGTCGGCCGTCATGGCCATGTTCATGCAGACGAACGGGCGCTCCACGGCCTCCCCCGGCGATCCGGGCATTGTATCAGGGAGCGGGCGGGGCCCCGCGCCGCGGAGGCGGCTTGAAACCACCCCCCCCGGATCGCGTAAGCTGTCCCCGGTTTCCCCCGCGATCGGGGTGCGGGGGACGAGGAGGAGCCGATGCATCCGACCGCGCGTCGAACCGTCCTGGCCGTGCTCGCCGCCGTTCTCGCCGTGGCGGCCGTGTCCGCCGCCCCGCCGCCCGGGGCGCCGGGGGGGATCGCGGCCTCGGTGGAGATCCCCTACACGAAGTTCACCCTCCAGAACGGGCTGACGCTCGTCGTCCACGAGGACCACAAGGCCCCGATCGTGGCGGTGAACGTCTGGTACCACGTCGGGTCGAAGAACGAGAAGCCGGGCCGCACCGGCTTCGCCCACCTGTTCGAGCACCTGATGTTCAACGGGAGCGAGAACTTCAACGACGACTACTTCAAGGTTCTCGAGCGCCTCGGCGCCACGGACATGAACGGGACGACGAACGAGGACCGGACGAACTACTTCCAGAACGTCCCGGCCTCGGCCCTCGACACCGTCCTCTGGATGGAGTCCGACCGGATGGGTCACCTGATCGGCGCGATCGACCAGGCTCGGCTCGACGAGCAGCGCGGCGTCGTCCAGAACGAGAAGCGGCAGTACGACAACGAGCCGTACAGCCTGAGCGAGGAGGCGGTCGCGCGGGCCTGCTTCCCCGCGGGCCATCCCTACTCGTGGACCGTGATCGGCGCGATGGAGGACCTGTCGGCCGCCAGCCTCGAGGACGCGCACGAGTGGTTCAAGACCTACTACGGGGCCGCCAACGCGGTGATCGCGATCGCGGGCGACATCGACCCGGAGACGGCGAGGGAGAAGGTCGAGAAGTACTTCGGCGACATCCCCCCCGGGCCGCCGATCCAGCGCCCCGCCGCCTGGATCGCGAAGCGGACCGGGGAGCAGAGGCGCGTCGCGCAGGACCGGGTCCCGCAGGCCCGGATCTACAAGGTGTGGAACGTTCCCGAGCGCCTGGCGGCCGACGGCGACCGCCTCGAGCTGGCCGCCTCGGTGCTCTCCTCGGGGAAGACGTCCAGGCTCTACAAGCGTCTCGTGTACGACGAGCAGGTCGCGACGAGCGTCTGGTCGTTCGTCGACCGGCGGGAGATCGCAGGCCTGTTCCACGTCGTCGCGACCGCCAGGCCGGGAGGGGACCTCTCGCAGATCGAGAAGGCGATCGACGAGGAGATGGCCCGGTTCCTCGAGGGGGGCCCGACGGAGGAGGAGCTGGCGCGGGCGCGGACCGAGCACCTGGCGGATTTCGTCCGGGGGGTGGAGAGGATCGGAGGGTTCGGCGGCAAGTCCGACGTGCTCGCGATGAGCCAGGTCTACGGCGGGAGCCCCGACGCCTGGAGGGAGTACATCGGCCGCATCGAGTCGGCGAAGGCGTCCGAGGTCCGCGACGCCGCCCGCCGCTGGCTCTCGGACGGCGTCTTCGTCCTCGAGATCCACCCGTTCCCCGAGCACCAGGCGTCCGCGGCCGGCGCCGACCGGTCGTACCGGCCCGAGCCGGGCGCCCCGCCGCAGACCTCGTTCCCGCCGCTCCAGAGGGCGAAGCTCCCGAACGGTCTCGAGGTGATCCTCGCGGAGCGGCACGCGATCCCGGTCGTCGAGATGAGGCTCACGCTCGACGCCGGCTTCGCCTCCGACCTCCACGCGGTTCCGGGGCTCGCGCAGCTGGCGATGGAGATGCTCGACGAGGGGACGAGGACGCGCTCGTCGCTCCAGATCAGCGACGAGCTCCTCGCCCTCGGCGCGGAGCTCCGGACCGGCTCCGACCTCGACACGTCCACCGTCTCCCTGTCCGCGCTCAAGGCCAACCTCGACGCCTCGCTCCGGCTCTACGCCGACGTCCTGCTCAACCCGTCGTTCCCGGAGGCCGACCTCGATCGGTTGAAGAAGCAGCAGCTGGCCAGGATCCGGGCGGAGAAGGTCCAGCCGTTCTCGATGGCGATCCGGGTCCTGCCGCGCCTTCTCTTCGGGGCCGGCCACGCCTACGGCACGCCGTTCACGGGGTCGGGATTCGAGAGCGCGGTGGCGGGGATCGCGAGGGAGGACCTCGTCCGGTTCCACGGCGCCTGGTTCAAGCCGAACCACGCGACGCTGATCGTCGTCGGGGACACCACGCTCGCCGAGATCCGCCCGAAGCTCGAGTCGCTCTTCGCGGGCTGGAAGCC
>CAZPWK010000135.1:0-7548 GCA_964590285.1 uncultured Acidobacteriota bacterium
ATCGAGGGCCACGCCAAGCCCTGAGCGCCGGGGAGGATCGAATCCCGCGGCGGAGAATCGCCGGGCGGCGCTCCCGGTTCGCGCGGACGGAACGTCCGGGATCGGGCCAGCCCGATGCGCTTTCGAGGTCGGCTTCATGAGGCGACGGGTCGTTGTCACCGGCATCGGGCTGGTCACTCCGGCCGGGCTCGACGCCCCCGGGACGTGGGAGGCCCTGCTCGAGGGGAAGAGCGGGATCGCGCCGATCACGAGGTTCGACGCCGCCGAGTATCCGTGTCGCATCGCGGGCGAGGTGCGGGGTTTCGACTCCGATCGGTACCTCGATCGGAAGGAGGCCCGCAAGATGGACACGTTCATCCACTACGCGATCGCCGCGAGCCTGGAGGCGCTCGGGGACTCCGGCCTGATCGTGGACGCGGCGATCTCGGATCGTGTGGGTGTCTACATCGGCTCGGGGATCGGCGGCCTGCCGCTTCTCGAGCGCACGCACCGGGAGCTCCTGGAGCGGGGGCCCCGGAGGATCTCGCCGTTCTTCATCCCCGGCATGATCGGGAACCTCGCCAGCGGCCAGGTGTCGATCCTGACCGGCGCCAAGGGGCCGAACCTCGCGGTCGTGACCGCGTGCGCCACCGGAACCCACGCGATCGGCGAGTCGTTCCGGCTCATCCGGGAGGGGTACGCGGACGCGATGATCACCGGCGGCGCCGAGGCGGTGATCACCCCTCTCGCCGTCGGCGGGTTCTGCGCCATGAAGGCGGTGTCCACCCGGAACGACGAGCCCGAGAAGGCGAGCCGGCCGTTCGACGCGGAGCGCGACGGCTTCGTGATGGGAGAGGGGGCGGGCATCCTCGTGCTGGAGGAGAGAGAGCGGGCGATCGCCCGCGGGGCCGACGTGCTCTGCGAGGTCGCGGGGTACGGGCTCAGCGGGGACGCCTATCACATCTCGGCTCCCTCGCCGGACGGGGACGGCGCGGTGCGGAGCATGCGCCACGCGCTCGAGGACGCCGGGATGGGCCCGTCGGAGGTGGACTACATCAACGCGCACGGTACCGGAACGCCCACCGGGGACCGGGTCGAGATCGCCGCGGTCAAGGCGGTGTTCGGCGAGCACGCGCGACGGATCGCGATCTCGTCGACGAAGTCGATGACCGGGCACCTCCTGGGGGCGGCGGGGGGTCTCGAGACCGCGGTCGCGGCGCTCTGCGTCCGGCACGACCGGGTGCCGCCGACGATCAACCAGACGACTCCCGATCCGGAGTGCGATCTGGACTGCGTGCCGAACGTGGCGCGATCGATCCCCGTCCGGGCGGCGCTCAACAACTCGTTCGGCTTCGGCGGAACGAACGCCACCCTGCTGCTCAGGAAGCACGACGCCTGACCCCGGGGCCCGGCGCTGGAGGCGGGATGAAGATCCTGGTCGGAATCAAGCACGTCCCGGACACCGAGGCGAGGATCAAGGTGGCGGCGGACGGCCTTCACGTGGACGAGACCGGAGTCAAGTGGGGCATGTCGCCGTTCGACGAGTTCGCGCTCGAGGAGGCGCTGAAGACCCGAGAGGCGCGGGGCGGCGAGGTCGTCGTGGTGGCGGCGGGGCGCCCCGAGGCGCAGGCCTCGCTCCGCCAGGCGCTGGCGATGGGCGCCGACCGGGCGGTGCTCGTCGAGGACGGGGGATTCGATCGGGCGGACGGCCTGGCCCGCGCGCGGGCTCTGGCGGCGGTGGCCCGGGCCGAGGCGCCGGATCTCGTCCTCCTGGGGAAGTACGGGGTCGGGGCGGACGAGGGGCAGACCGGTCCGATGCTGGCGGAGCTGCTCGACCTCCCGCACGCGGCCGCGGTCTCGAGCCTCGAGCTGGGCGAGGGGAGCTTCAAGGCCCGCCGCGAGATCGAGGGCGCCACCGAGGTGCTGGAGGGCTCGCTCCCCGCGGTCCTCACCTGCGAGAAGGGGCTCAACGAGCCTCGCTACGCGTCGCTCAAGGGGATCATGGCCGCGAAGAAGAAGCCGCTCGAGGTCCGCAAACCGGAGGATCTGGGCCTCGACCCGAACGACCTCCGCGAGGGGTCCCGGGTGGTCTGGGAGGGGCTGGAGACGCCTCCCCCGCGCGGAGCGGGGAAGGTCCTCCGGGGGGAGGCCGACGAGGTGGCCCGCGAGCTGGCGCGCCTGCTGCGCGAGGAAGCGAAGGTGATCTGAAGATGGGCAACGTTCTCGTCTTCGGGGAACGACGGGACGGCGAGCTGAAGAAGCCGTCCCTCGAGGCCGCGACCGTGGGCCGCAGGCTCGCGGACGCGATCGGCGGGAAGCTCGCGGCGCTGGTCGTCGGGCCGGGCGCCCGGGAGGCGGCTCCCGCGCTGGGGGCTCACGGCGCGGACCGCGTCGTCGCGTGCGAGGCGGAGCATCTCCGTCTGTACGCCCCCGAGGGGTACGCGGCGCAGATCGCGGAGGCCGCTCGCACGGAAGGCGCGTCGATCGTTCTCGTGGCCGGAACCCAGATGGGGCGGGACCTGGCGCCGCGCGCGGCGGCTCGGCTCGGCGCGGGCTGCCTGAGCGACCTCGTCGAGATCGAGGCGGCCTCAGACGGGACGATCCGCGGGCGGCGTCCGGTGTACTCGGGCAAGATCTACGCCCGCGTCGCGACCCGGGGGCCGGTCGCGGTCGCGATCCTCCGCCCGAACGTCTTCCCGGCGAGCGCCGGCCGGCCGCAGGAGTGCCCCGCCGTCGAAGCTCTTCCGCCGGCGCTGGATCCGGGGCGGATCCGGGTCCGCGCGACGTCCGTGGAGCGGGCGGGTGAGCAGGAGATCGACGTGGCCGAGGCCTCGATCATCGTGTCGGGCGGCCGGGGCCTGAAGGGGCCCGAGCACTTCTCGCTCGTTCGCGACCTGGCTCGGGCTCTCGGGGGGGCCGTCGGGGCGTCACGCGCCGCCGTGGACGCCGGCTGGATCCCCCACGCGCACCAGGTGGGCCAGACCGGCAAGGTGGTGTCGCCGAACCTGTACGTCGCGTGCGGGATCTCGGGCGCGATCCAGCACCTCGCCGGGATGTCTTCCTCCAAGGTGATCGTCGCGGTGAACAAGGACGCCGAGGCGCCGATCTTCAAGGCCGCGGACTACGGCGTCGTCGGGGACCTCTTCGAGGTGCTCCCGAGGCTGACCGAGGAGGTGCGCCGCCTCAAGAGCTCCTGATCGTCTCCGCCCCGGTCACACCTCGTCGTAGAAGTACGACTTCAGGCACTGGATCCTCGTCTCGTAATCCTCGGGATAGAGGAACCACGTCGCCGCCGCCACCGAGGACAGCAGGGAGTTCCCGTCCTGCGGGGTGAAGCAGTAGCCGACGATTTCGGTCTGGTTGCGGACGGCGAGCGTCGGCGCCGACACGACGGTGACGTTCAGGATCCGGCCGTAGTGCCCGTGGTCCCGGCCGAACGAGAAGACGGAGTTCGCCGAGTCCTTGTAGGTGATGGCCATCCGGTCGTTGGCGGCGATCAGTTCCCGGATCCGAGCCACCGTGGTCGGCTTCTTCACGCGCACGTCGAAGTAGATCGTGTGCATGTACTGGGTGTTGATCTTGAGGGCCGTCGAGAAGAGGTTGAGGTCGTAGCCGAGGGTGTTGAAGAGGTGCCACGCGTCCCGGGCGTGGTGCGTGCCGAACCGGGCGTCCTTGTGCTTGCCCACCACCGGGGACGGGACGAAACTCCCGTCCTGCGAGATGTCGTTGGCGCGGCGCATGCAGACGAAGCGCCCCTCGATCAGGTTGTCGGGCCCCCCGTCCTGCAGGGCGAGGGTTTCGATCAGGATCGACAGGTTGTGCGTGTTGCACGACACGACCTGGACGAACTGATCCTGTCCCCGGACGAGGGCCCGGTCGTTGATCCCCCGGGCGTAGGGCTTGCCGAAGCCGAACTCGCTTCCCTGGGCGATGAAGCCGAGCGTGTTCCCCGTGTATTTCTCGTAGTACTCCGTCTTGTTCTGGGTACCGACCCCCGACGGCGTGCAATCGATGACGACCGCCGCGCGCTCCAGCGCCTCGCGGGTCTCGTACGCGGGCTCCATCCCGAGCTCGCGGAACCCTTTCGCCGCATCTTCGTCGACGACGAGCTTGGCGCCCCTCTTCATCAGGCTCTTCACCTTCGAGCGGTCGGTCAGCAGCGGGGTGCGCTTGTGGAAGACGACCTCGTCGATCCCCAGGGGCTTCCGCATCTCCGAGAGAAGCCCGATGAGGGGCTCTCCGATCGTGCCGGTTCCCACGACGTGGACGGTCGCGTTGCGGGCCATGTCTCGTCTCCTGGTCGCGGCGAGCGCGCGCCGCGTCGTTCGGCCGAGTGGGCGGTACTATCTCACGCGCCAAGTCGCGGTGTCAACGCGGCTTGACAGCGACGCGCGGCAGGCTCTAGAATCCGAGATCGTCAATCCGTTCAATCACTTGGAGCGATCCATTGGGCGGCCACGACAGTTGCACGATCCCGGCGATGGCGGTGCGCGAGCTGCTGACGGACGACGCCGCGCAGGGGCTCGAGGCGACGCTTCTCGCCGGCGCCGACGGCCTCGACAACGTCGTCAACCGCCCGCGCGTGCAGAAGCCCGGGCTCGCGCTCGCGGGGTTCGTGGAGCACGTTCACCCGGGAAGGATCCAGATCCTGGGCCGCTCCGAGATCGACTACCTGCTGGAGCGCGCGCCCGCCGAGAGATCGCGGATCCTGTCCCAGGTCTGCCGGCAGGGCGTCAGCTGCTTCCTGCTCACGACCGGTCTCGAGCCCCCTCCCGAGCTCCTCGAGGAGTCGGAGCGGAACCGCGTGCCGCTGCTCGGAACGGCGCTTCCGTCCGCCGCGGTCATCGACCGGCTGACCCGCTACCTCGAGGACCGCCTCGCGCCCCGTTCGGTGATCCACGGGGTCCTGCTCGACATGTACGGGCTCGGCGTGCTGCTCCTGGGGGACAGCGGCGTGGGGAAGAGCGAGAGCGCCCTGGACCTCATCGTGAGGGGGCACCGCCTCGTCTCGGACGACGTGGTCGAGATCCGGCGCCGGGGCGAGGTGCTGATCGGCACGGGCCCCGAGCTGACCCGCTACCACATGGAGCTCCGGGGCGTGGGGATCATCAACGTCAAGGATCTCTTCGGGGTCGCCTCGGTGAGGCTTTCCAAGTTCGTGGAGCTCGTGATCAAGCTCGACGCCTGGAAGCCCGGGAAGCGGTACGATCGGCTCGGCCTCGACGATCGCGGCTACGAGATCCTGGGGCTGGCCCTTCCCTACGTCGAGATGCCGGTCGGGCCGGGTCGCAATCTTTCCGTCCTCATCGAGGTCGCGGCGCGGAACCATCTCCTCAAGCTCAAGGGCTACCATCCGGCCCGCCAGCTGGCGCGCCGGCTCGGGGAGAGGCTGAAGCCGGGCGCCGAGGACGGCGACGGAGAGGGGGCCCGAGGCGGCGACCCCGGCCGGGAGCCGGGGGACGGGGAGGCCTGACCGTGGACCGACTCGTGGTCGTCACGGGGCTCTCCGGATCCGGGAAGTCCCTCGCGGCGAGGTGCTTCGAGGACCTCGGCTACTACTGCGTGGACAACCTCCCGGTGCTGCTGATCCCGCAGTTCTACGACCTGATGCGGCGGGGCGGCGACCGCATCCGGTGGGCGGCGATGGTCGTCGACGTCCGCGAGAGGGCGTTTCTCGACCAGGCTCCCGACCTCCTCGCGGAGCTCCGGGAGGGGGGCGCGCCCGTGCACGTTCTGTTCCTCGACTGCTCCGACGACGTCCTCAAGCGGCGGTTCAGCGAGACGCGCCGGCCGCATCCGATGATGGGCGAGGGGAGCAGCCTCGAGGACGCGATCCGCCGGGAGCGCGAGGCCCTCCGCGCGCTCCGCGAGACGGCGGACCGGATCGTGGACACCTCGCGCTTCACCGCCCACGACATCCGGGGCTTCGTGCGGAACGCGTTCGGGGCGGACGAGGCGGGGCACGGGCCCAACGTCCACGTGGTCTCGTTCGGCTTCAAGTACGGGCTCCCCGCCGAGGCGGACCTCGTGTTCGACGTGCGATTTCTCCCGAATCCGTTCTTCGACGAGGCGCTACGGAAGCTCGACGGCACGGCGGACGAGGTCCGCGCGTTCCTCGACGCTCGCGAGGAGAAGACGGCGTTCCTGGAGCGCCTGAAGGGCCTTCTGGACTTCCTGGTCCCGCTCTACGCCGCCGAGGGGAAGAGCTATCTGACGGTCGCGATCGGGTGCACGGGCGGGAAGCACCGCTCCGTCGCGCTCGCGATCGAACTCGGCGAGCACCTGAGCGGGCGGGGGGTGCGCGCGGCGGTGTCGCACCGGGACCTGGGGCGCGAGTGAGCGGACGGCGGACCCCGTCCGAGGGAGGGAGCGGCGGATGCCGGGACTTCTGGTCGTGACCCATGGCCACGTCGCCGAGGAGCTCGTGAAGGCGACGAAGACGATCGTGGGGCCCCTCGAGGCCCTGGAGGCGGTGTCGATCGGCTGGAACGACGACGTCGCGGCCGCGCGCGCGCGCATCCTCGAGGCGGTTCGGCGGGTGGGCAAGGGCGGAAGCGTGCTGATCCTCACGGACATGTTCGGGGGAACCCCCACGAATATCGCGCTGTCTCTGCTCGATCCCGGGAAGGTCGAGGTCGTGACGGGGGTGAACCTCCCGATGCTGATCAAGTTCACGAACCTGCGCGACGAGATCGCCTTCGCGGACGTCGCTCGGCGGATCGCGGAGCAGGGGAGGCGCGCGATCCACGTCGCGTCGGAGCTGCTCGAGGGGCAGGAGGAGACGGGGGCGGGAGGGGAGACGTGATCGAGAGCGACGTGCAGATCTTGAATCGCCTCGGCCTCCACGCGCGGGCGGCGGCCCGGTTCGTGCACCTGGCGAACACCTTCTCCTCGCGCATCAGCGTCCTCAAGGACGGCACGCGGGTGGACGGGAAGAGCATTCTCGGCCTCCTCACCCTCGCGGCGGCGAAGGGCACCCGTCTCCGCCTCACGGTGGACGGCGCGGACGAGCGCGAGGCCGCGGAGAGGCTGACCGCCCTCGTCCAGGACCGGTTCGGAGAGGACGACTGATGGGTCGGCGCCTTCGGGGGATCCCGGTCTCCCCGGGAACGGCGGTGGGCCGCGCGTTTCTCGTCGCGCGGGAGTCGCCCCCGATCGTGCCGTCGCCGGTCCCTCCGGAGAGGCTCGAGGAGGAGGTGCGGCGGTTCCACGAGGCGAGGGAGCGGGCGAGGAGCGAGCTCCGAGACCTCAAGAGCCGCATGCTCCGGGTTCTCGGAGAGGCGTACGCCGGCATCCTCGAGGCGCAGCTGCTCATCCTGGACGACCCGAGCCTCGTCGCCCACACGGTCGAGCGGATCCGGATGGGACGGGTCTCCGCGGGGTGGGCCCTCCGGGAGACCGTCCAGTCGTTCATGCGCCGGTTCGAGTCGCTGGACGACGGGTACCTTCGCGAGCGGGGCGGCGACCTGGCGGACGTCCACCGGAGGCTCCAGCGGCTTCTCCGCGGCGGCGCGGGCGCGCGGGCCCCGTTGCCCGAAGGCCCGCTGATCGTGGTCGCCCACGCGCTGG
>CAZPWK010000136.1:0-7540 GCA_964590285.1 uncultured Acidobacteriota bacterium
GACGGTGTAGTAGTAGACGAGGCCGCCCTTCCCGCCGAGCGCCACCGCGAGCAGGAAGGCGAGGCACGCCGCGATCCCGGCCCCGATCCAGAGAAGCCTGCGGCGCCTGCGGTCCATCGCACCCCCTCGCGGCTCCTCGCCGCGGAACCGAGATTCTAGGCGCTCCCGGAAAAGTTGTCAATTTTGGTCCTGATTCCGTCCCCGGGGCCCGGAGTTTTGCCAAACGAGGCGGCGGGTTGTACATTCCGCGCGGTCCCCGCGGGAGGGCTCGCGTGCGAGAGATCCGGAAGAAGCTGGAGGAGGAGCTCAAGGCGCTCGAGCGCGAGTTTCGCATCGAGCTCCCCCGGGAGATCAAGACCGCGGTCGCGATGGGGGACCTGAGCGAGAACGCGGAGTACAAGGCCGCCCTCGAGCGCCAGCAGTACGTGCGGGCGCGGATCGGCCAGCTTCGGGGGCGCCTGACCGAGCTGGGCACGCTGAAGCTCGACCGGGTCCCGAGGGACCGGGTCGGCCTCGGCTCCGAGGTGGTCCTCCTGGACCTGGACAGCGGCGCCGAGGTCACCTACGAGCTGGTGTTCCCCGAGGCGGCGAACGCCGACGCGGGGCTCGTGTCGGTCGCGTCGCCGATCGGGCAGGGGCTCCTCGGCAAGCGGGAAGGGGAGCGCGTCTCGATTTCGATCCCCGCGGGGGTCCGGCGATTCGAGATCGTGGAGCTCAGGACGCTCCACGACCGGCCCGAGGAGGAGGGGGGCGGGGAGGACGGTCCGGCCTCGGTGTAGCATGGGCCGGGGCCGCGGGGCCGGGGAGGAAGCCGGGCTTGAAGATCTCCGCGCTCGTCCGAGCGACGCGCCCGAGGCAGTGGATCAAGAACGTCTTCGTGCTCGCGGCGCTCGTCTTCTCGGGACAGCTCGCCGATCCCGCCTCGGCCGTCAGGGGGGCGCTGGCCTTCGCGTGCTTCTGCGCGCTCTCCTCGGCGGTCTACCTGTTCAACGACGTCCGAGACCGCGAACTCGACCGGCTCCATCCGGAGAAGAGGCTCCGGCCGATCGCCTCCGGGGAGCTGTCGCCGGTCGCCGCCTCGGCCGCGGCCGTCCTCCTCGCCGCCGCCGCACTCGCGCTCGCCTTCGCGCTCTCCCCCGCGTTCGCCTCCACCACCCTCCTCTACCTCGCGCTCCACGCCGCCTACTCGCTCGGCCTGAGGCGGGTCGTGATCCTCGACGTCATGCTCGTCGCGGCGGGGTTCCTGATCCGGGCGTGGGCCGGCGCGGTCGCGATCGGGGTCGAGACCTCCCACTGGCTGGCGCTCTGCACGGGGCTCCTGGCGCTGTTCCTCGGCTTCGTCAAGAGGCGCCAGGAGATCGTCTCGCTCGGCGGCGCGGCGGCGCAGAGGCCGATCCTGCGCGAGTACTCCGTGCCGTTCCTCGACCAGATGATCTCCGTCGTCACGGCCTCGACGGTCCTCGCCTACTCGCTCTACGCCTTCTCCGGGGAGGTCGCGGAGCGGGTGGGCACGCGGCACCTCGGCCTGACGATCCCGTTCGTGCTGTTCGGGATCTTCCGGTTCCTCTACCTGGTCCACCAGCGCGGCGAGGGGGAGAACGCCTCGGTCCTCGTCGTCTCCGACCGGGCCTTCCTCCTGAACCTCCTCCTCTGGGGCGCCGCGGTCGTCCTCGCCGTCTACGTCTGGCGCTGACGCGCGCTCCCGTTCCTTGACTTCGCGGTACCCCGTCCCTACGATTCCCCGCGGAATGCGGGGCCATTCATGAGCACGACGCCCTCGCTCGCGGAGAGACCCTCGATCCTCGTGGTGGAGGACTCCAACCTCCTCCGGGGGATCCTGCGCGAGGAGCTCGAGGCCGAGGGGTTCGAGGTCCACCTCGCGGAGCAGGGGGAGCGCGGACTGGAGATGGCCCGGGACCTGAGGCCGGACCTGATCCTGCTGGACGTCGTCCTCCCGGATCTCGACGGCTGCGAGGTGTGCCGGCGGATCAAGGGGGACGCCGGAACCGGCGACATCCCGGTCCTGATGCTGTCCTCGCGGAACGAGCTGAAGGACAAGATGGCGGGATTCGAGGCGGGGGCGGACGACTACCTGACCAAGCCGTTCTTCACGAAGGAGCTCCTGGCGCGGGTCCGCACGAGCCTCAAGACGCGCGACGCCCTCGCGAGCGCCCGGCGCCTCGGGCAGCTCTACCTCGAGATGCTGTTCGGGATCGGCTCCGCGATCACCTCGCCGTTCAAGGTCGAGGACGAGGTGGAGATCATCCTCCGCCAGGCGCTGGTGGCGGTGAAGGCGCGGCGCGGGTCGATCCTCCTCCTCGACCGGGGCGAGAGCTTCCTCGAGGTCCGGGGCGTCCAGGGGTACGACGGCTCCGGGCCCGCGCTCGGCGACCGCTGCCGGATCTCCGACAAGCTCCCGGTCCTCGCCTCGGACGACGCCGGAGGGCCGGTCGCGATCCGGGTGTACGAGGGGGCGGCGAGCCCGACCGTGTTCGTCCCGATGGTCGCGAAGGAGCGGCTGATCGGCGGGATCGAGATCGACCTCGAGGAGAGGAGCCGCCGCTTCTCCGCGAACGACCAGAAGATCCTCTACGCGCTGGCCTCCCAGGCCGCGATCTTCATCGAGAACGCCCGGCTCGAGCGCGACGTGCGCTCGATGTTCCTGAGCATCATCGTTTCGATGGCGAGCGCCGTGGACGCGAAGGACGCCTACACGCACGGCCACTCGCTGCGGGTGGCGCGCGTCGGGCTCCTCGTCGCCGAGCACCTGGGGCTCCCCCGGGAGCGGATGGAGCCGCTGCTGCTCGCGGGGATCCTGCACGACGTGGGGAAGATCGCGATCCCGGACGAGGTCCTCAAGACGCCGGACCGGCTGGACGCGCGGCAGCAGGAGGTGATGAAGGGGCATCCGCTGGCGGGCGCGAAGCTCCTGGCGCACAGCCCCGCGCTGGCCGACGTGATCCCGGGGATCCGGCACCACCACGAGTGGTGGGACGGCTCCGGCTACCCGGACGGACTGAAGGGGGAAGCGATCCCGCTGGCGGGCCGCCTGATCCTGATCGGCGACGCCATCGACGCGATGACGACCGACCGCGTGTACCGGAAGGCGATGACCGTCGCCGAGGCGCTCGCCGAGCTGCGCGCGTTCTCCGGCGTGCAGTTCGACCCCGCGCTGGTCGAGTGCGTCGAGGAGGAGTACGCCCAGGGGAGGATCCACGAGGACCTGTCGAGGACGACGCCGACCCTCGACGAGCTGATCGAGCACATCCGATGACGCCGGGACCTCCCGCCCCCGCCCGCCCGCGGCGTCTCCTCGTCGTGGACGACAGCCGCCTCATCGTGACGATGGTGCGCGACTTCTTCGAGCCACAGGGGTACGTCGTCGAGGAGGCGGGGCACGGCGCCGAGGCGCTCGAGCGGATCCGCGCCTCGGTTCCCGACGTCATCGTCGCCGACGTGCTGATGCCGGTCATGGACGGGTGGGCGCTCTTCGAGGAGGTCCGTCGCAGGCCCGAGACCGCCGAGGTCCCGTTTCTCTTCCTGACGGTCGAGGGGGACCTGCCGAAGCGGCTGCGCGGCTTCCACCTCGGCGCCGACGACTACGTGACGAAGCCGTTCGCCGTCGAGGAGCTGCACGCGCGCGTGGAGCGGATCGTCGCGAGGCGGGAGCAGGTGGCGAGGGCGCGGAGGGGGGACGAAGCCCTCCTCGGCGGATCGGTCGCGCACCTCGCCATCTCGGACCTGCTCCAGATCCTGGCGCTCAACGGGAAGGACGGGATCGTGCGCCTCGAGCAGGCCGGGGTCGAGGGGGCGATCGTGTTCGAGCGCGGGAACATCGTGCACGCCTCGTGCGGCGCCGCCCGCGGGCGCAAGGCGCTGTTCCGGATGTTCGGGTGGTCCGAGGCCCTCTTCCGCGTGCTTCCGCTCGGCGACCGGGTCCCCGAGAGGACGATCGAGGGCCCCGCGACCAACCTGCTGATGGACGGGCTCGTCTCGCTCGACGAGTGGAACCGCTGGAAGGAGACGCTCCCGCCCCTCGACACGGTCCTCTCCCTCGCGCCCGACGCGCGGGCCCGCCTCTCGGGAGGGCCGATGCCCCCGCGCGCGGCCCTCGACGTGCTCGCGCGCGCCCGGGAGGGGACGACGGTGCAGGAGGCGCTCGACGGGATCCCGATCGAGGACGCCGCGGTGGCGGAGGCGATCTGCGCGCTCCTGACCGACGGCGTCCTGCGCGGGGGGGCGTGATCTTCTCCCCGAGGGTCGCAGCGGGCGCGGCGCTCCTCGCCGCGGTCTTCGCGATCTCGTGGGCTTCGATCCTGATCCGGCTCGCCGAGGCGCCGAGCCTGGCGATCGCCTTCTGGAGGGTCTTCTTCGCCACGGCCGTCTTCCTCCCCTGGGCCGCGCGCCCCCGCGGCCCGACGACGCGGGGGACGGCCGCGCTCGCCGTCGCCGCCGGCGCGCTCCTCGCGATCCACTTCGCGACCTGGATCCACTCGCTCGCGCTGACGTCGGTCGCGTCGTCGGTCGTGCTGGTCACGACGCAGCCGGTCTTCACGGCGGCCCTGGGTCCGCTCTTCCTCGGGGAGCGGCCGGGCGGGCTCGGGATCGCCGCGGCGGCGGTCGCCCTCGCCGGGACCGCCGTCCTCGCCGGGGGGGACTTCGCGCTGGGCGGGAAGGCGCTGGCCGGCGACCTCCTCGCCCTCGCCGGAGCGGCGGCCGCCGCGGCCTACTTCATGATCGGCCGGCGCGTGCGCGAGCGGATCGACTTCGCCCCGTACCTCGTCCTGGTCAACGGCTCCTCCGCGGCGTTCCTCCTCCTCTTCGCCGCCGCGGCGGGGACGCCGCTGACCGGGTTCCCCGGCGCGACGTGGTGGCTCCTCCTCCTGATGGCGATCGGGCCGCACGCGACCGGGCACGGGCTCCTCAACTGGAGCGTGAGGCGGCTCCGGGCCTTCACGGTGAACATGGCGGTGCTCGGCGAGCCGGTGCTGGCGACGATCTACGCCGCCCTCCTGTTCGGCGAGAGGCCGGGCCGGGCGTTCTTCGCGGGCGCCCTCCTGATCGCCTGCGGGCTCGTCCTCGCGGCGCGGGAAGAGGCTCGCCGCGGCGTCTATAATCCGGCGGGGGCCGGGGCCGCGGCGTGACCGCATCCGAGGGGGATGCCGCCCCGCTTCCCGGGGGCCGGCCTCGGTTGTTGGACGCGCGCACGGAGCTCCGGTACCTCAAGGGCGTCGGGCCCCGCCGGGCCGACGCGCTCCGGGAGTCGGGGCTCGAGACCGTCGAGGACCTCCTGTACGTCCTCCCGTTCCGCTGGGAGGACCGGCGGGCGTTCCGCCGCGTCGCCGGCCTCGGGGCGGGGGACGCCGAGGCGACGCTCGACGTGCGGGTCGTCCGGAGCCGGCTGATCCGCACCCGCAGGCCGGGGTTCACGATCTTCGAGGCGGTGCTCGCGGACGCGAGCGGCTCGATCCGCGCGATCTGGTACAACCAGCCGTATCTGGAGCGCGTGCTCGCCGAGGGGCGCCGCGCCGTCGTGTTCGGCCGGCCCTCGCTCGACCGCTACGGCCGGGACGTCGTGCTCGAGAACCCGGACTACGAGACGCTCGACGACGAGGACTCCGAGGGGATCCACACCGGGCGGATCGTCCCGGTCTACCGGAAGCTCGGCGGCCTGTCGTCGCGGGTGCAGCGGAACCTGATCTGGCGGGCCCTCGAGACGATCGAAGGGCCCCTCGCCGAGACGGTGCCCGCCGACGCCGCGTCGCGCCACCGGCTCCTCGACCGCCTCGAGGCGCTGCGGGGGGTCCACTTCCCCCCGCCCGAGGCCTCGCTCGCCGACCTCGGGAGCCGCGCGACCCCCGCCCAGCGGGCGCTGGCCTTCGAGGAGATCTTCCTCCTGCAGCTCGCGCTCGCGGTCCGCCGGCTGGGGATCCGGGAGGAGTCCCGGGGGATCGCCTACGAGGTCACCGACGCGCTGCGGACCCGTCTCGCCTCCCTCCTACCGTTCCGGCTGACGGAGGCCCAGCGCCGGGTTCTCCGGGAGATCGGCGCGGACCTCAGGGCGCCCCACCCGATGCACCGCCTCCTCCAGGGAGACGTCGGGTCGGGGAAGACGATCGTCGCGGTCCTGACGCTCCTCGTCGCCGTCGAGAACGGCTACCAGGCCGCGCTCATGGCGCCGACGGAGATCCTCGCGGACCAGCACTACCGGGGCCTGTCGCGCCTCCTCGACCTCAAGGGGGCCGGGTACCGGCGCGCGTTCCTCTCGGGCTCGGTCGCGGGAGCGGCGCGCCGGAGGACGCTCGAGGGGCTCGCCTCGGGGGAGATCGAGATCGTCGTCGGGACACACGCGCTCTTCGAGGAGGGGGTCCGGTTCCGCCGGCTCGGGCTCGTCGTCGTGGACGAGCAGCACCGGTTCGGAGTGCTCCAGAGGGCCGCCCTCGCCGGGAAGGGGGCGCGGCCGGACGTCCTGGTGATGACGGCGACGCCGATCCCGCGGTCGCTCGCGCTGACGCTCTACGGCGACCTCGACCTGTCGGTGATCGACGAGATGCCGCCGGGCCGCACGCCGGTCCGGACGGTCGTCCGGGGGGAGGCCGATCGCGGGCGGGTCTACGACGGGGTGAGGCGCGAGGTCGCGAAGGGGCGCCAGGCGTACGTCGTCGTGCCCCTCGTCGAGGAGACCGAGAGGAGCGACCTCAAGGCCGCCACCGCGTTCGCCGCGCGCCTCCGGGAGGAGGTCTTCCCGGACCGCTCCGTCGGCCTGCTCCACGGGCGGATGAAGGGGGAGGAGAAGGACGCGGTGATGCGCTCCTTCGCCGAGGGGCGGATCTCCGTCCTCGTCGCGACGACCGTCGTCGAGGTCGGCGTGGACGTGGCGAACGCCACGGTCATGGTCGTCGAGCACGCGGAGAGGTTCGGCCTCTCGCAGCTCCACCAGCTCCGGGGGCGCGTCGGCCGCGGCCCGGGGGCCTCGCACTGCGTGCTCATGGTCGGGGACGAGGGGGTCGGCCCCGAGGCGCGCGAGCGGCTCGCCGTGATGGCGGAGACGGGCGACGGGTTCCGGATCGCGGAGCGGGACCTCGAGATCCGGGGCCCGGGGGCCGTCTTCGGCACCCAGCAGCACGGCCTGTCCGACCTGCAGTTCCTGTCGGTGGTGCTCCGGGACCCGGCGCTCCTCGAGGCGGCGCGGGAGGAGGCGCGGCGGCTCGCCGAGGGGAAGGGAGGGGCGGACCGGGCGCGACGGACCCTCGACTCGCTCCGCCCGGGCTGGAAGCGGCGCCTCTCGCTGGCCGGGATCGGCTGACGCCCGCCCCGGCTACGAGCCGGGCTGCTGCATCAGCATCAGGAACTCCTCGTTGGCCTTCGTCTTCGAGAGCTTGTCGATCAGGAGCTCCATCGCCTCGACCGTGGACATCTGGCTCAGGATCTTCCGGAGGATCCAGACCTTGTTCAGTTGGTCCTTCGGCATGAGCAGCTCCTCCTTGCGGGGGCCGGAGCGCTCGAGGTCGATCGAGAGGTAGTCACGGCGGGCAGACAC
>CAZPWK010000137.1:0-7533 GCA_964590285.1 uncultured Acidobacteriota bacterium
GCTCCGCGCAGGCCCGGCCGTCCGGGGCCATGAAGTCCGCTCCCCCGCGGGGGGAGTCCACGCGTCGGACGGCGAGGGCGCGGTGCCCGGTCCCGCTCGCATCCCGGACATCGAGTGGGCGCAGCCGGCGAGGACGAGCGCCGCCGCGACGGCCGCGAACGCCCCCGCCGCGGCGGTCCGCCGCGCGCGAAGCTCGCCGAGGGGAGCCCGTCGCGAGGCGGGCACGGCTCAGGAGCCCTGCCTGCGGTTCCGCTCCAGCGCGCTCCTCAAGGCGTCGCCGAGATTCGTGCCGAACGCCGCCTCCGGCTCCTGGGGCGGCGCTTCCGCGGCCCGATTGTCCCGCTCCCGAACGGCGCCGGCCGGCCTCGCGGCAGTCTCGTCGCGCGACCGCGCCGTCGCCTGCTCGTCCATCGTCAGGCGGATCCGGCGACCGCCCTCCTCCACCTCCACGACCGTCACCTCGACCTCGCGGCCGATCGGGAAGAGGCGCGCGAGGTCGGATCCCCGGGGAGTGCCCGTCCACGCGCTCGGCACGAGCCCCACGCGACCCGGCGCGAGCCAGACGAAGACGCCGAACCTCTCCGCCTTCTGGACCTTCCCGCGGATTCGGGCGCCCTCCTCGAGGCTCGGCGGCGGGGCGCCCTCGCCCTCTCCGGGAGCCGGGGCCACCGCCATCCTCCGCCGCGGGACGTCGAGGGAGAGCACGAGCCACCGGCGCACCGCTCCCGGCTCGAGACCGGCCTCGAAGCCTCCCGGCGACGGCGGGAACTCCCGCGCGGACGCGAGGGCCTCGACCCCGGGCGCCATCTCGACGAAGGCGCCGAAGTCGGCGATCCGGACCACCGTCCCCTCGTGCACCGTTCCCGCCGAGATCCGGTCCTCCACCCCCGCCCACGGATCCTCGGTCGCCTGGCGCATGCTCAGCGAGATCTTCCCCGTGGACTCGTCGAGACGGAGAACCCGCACCGAGACCCGGTCTCCGACCTCGAGCGCCTCCGAGGCCTTCGCCACGCGGGCGTGCGCGATCTCGGAGACGTGCACGAGGCCGGTCACGCCGGCCCCGAGGTCCACGAAGGCGCCGAAGTCCGCGAGACGGGCGACCCGCCCCTGCATCACCGCCCCCTCGATGAGGGTCGCGCGAACCGCCTTCGCCTCGTCCGCGCGCTCCTCCTCGAGGAGCGCCCTGCGCGAGAGGACGAGGTCGTCGCCGCCGCGCCGCATCTGCGTGATCCGGAAGCGGTACGCCTTCCCGACGTGCGTCTCCGGATGGTCCTCGTGGTGGAGCTCGATCTGCGAGTGCGGGCAGAACCCGCGGCACTTGCCGACGCGGATCTCGTACCCGCCCTTGATCACCTTCTCGACGGTCCCCTCGACCGGGAGCCCCGAGCGGAACGCACGGGCCACCGCCGCGTCGCGAGGCTTTCGCCGGACGGCCCGCGCTCCCTTCTCCGGACGGGACGCGTCGCGAGCCTCCGTCCCGGGCGATCCGGCGCCCTCGTCGGGGTGCCCGGACGCGGCCGGCGCTCCCGCCGGGGCGTCGGCGGACGCGGCGGCCGGATCGGCGTTCTCCTTGCCGGTCGGATCCTCGCGGATCGGATCGTCGCTCACCCGTCCCCCTTCGACCCGTGGCGACGTCGCCAGCGCTTCGCCGCCCCCGTCTTCCGGGGGGGCCGAGGGCGCGAGCGGCGGCGCGCTCCCACATTCTGCCACAACCCGCCCCTCCGTTTCCCGGGTGTAAGCTGGCGGGCGGCATCGAGTCCCGGAGGAGCGTGTTGACAGGGAAGCTGGCGGACGCGACGCCCCGGGCAGCCGGGGGGGACGAGCCGGAGCGGGATCCGGCCGGCCGCCGCCGGGCCGGTTGGCTGCGGCGGCTCTACCTGACGCTCCGGACCGAGCACACGACGCCGGGCCGGGTCGCGGCCGGGACCGCCCTCGGGGTCTTCGTCGGCTGCTCGCCCCTGTGGGGCCTCCACACGGCGATCGCCCTCCTGCTCGCCACGCTCTTCCGGCTGAACCGGGTGCTCGTCTACGCGGCCACGAACGTCGGGAACCCCCTGACGGCGCCCGCGCTGATCCTCGCGGAGCTGCAGGCGGGACACCGGATCCTTCGAGGGTCCTGGCTCGGCCTCTCGCTCGACGAGGTCCGATCCTACGGGCTGTCGGGGCTGTTCGTCGACCTGGCCCTCGGCGGCGCCGTCGTCGGCGCGGGGCTGGCTCTCGCGCTCGGCGGCGTCGCTTGGCTCGCCGCGCGCGCTGGGAGGCTGCCGGCCGCCTACCAGGGCATCGTCGACGGGATCGTCGGCCGCTATCTCGACGCGTCGATCCTCGACGCCGAGAAGGCGAGGTTCCGCCTCCTCCGGGACCCCTTGTTCCGGATGCTCCTCGAGGACCCCTCCTGCACCGGAGCGGGCCGGGTCCTCGACCTCGGCTGCGGGCGCGGGCTCGCCGCCGCGGTTCTCGCCGCCTCCCCCGCGGCCCCTCCGGGAGGCCGCTCGTACCTCGGGGTGGACGAGTCGGAGCGGCACGTGCGCGTCGCCCGCGACGTGCTGTCGGACGTCCCCGGCGTCTCGTTCGAGGCGTGCGACCTCCGCGACTTCGACCCGCCCCCTGCCGATCTCGCGCTCCTCGTCGACGTCCTGCACTATCTCCCGCACTCGTCCCAGGACGCCCTCCTGCGGCGCCTCGGCCGCTCGATGCCGCCGGGCGCGCGGGTCCTGATCCGCGAGGTGGACGCCGCCTCCGGAGCGAGGTTCTGGAGAGCCGCGATCCGCGAGGCGCTGTCGGTCCTTCTCCCGGGACGCCCCCATCACGTCGTCCACTACCGGCGCGCGGCGGACCTCGTCAACGCGCTCGTCGCCTCGGGCTTCGCCCCTCTCGACCGCTCGACGCGTAGCAACGCGGCCCGGGGAAGGGTCTTCTTCGAGGCGGTCCGCAGGCCGGCGGGGGTCCCGCGCGCCGGGGGCGCGCCGTGAAGGCGGTCGTGGTGACGCGCCCCGGCGGCCCCGAGGTGCTCGAGGTCCGGGACGTCCCCGACCCCGCGTACGGTCCCGAGGAGGTCCGCGCGCGGGTCCGGGCGACGGCCGTCAACCGGGCCGACCTCCTGCAGCGGCGCGGGCGGTATCCCGCGCCTCCGGGCGCGCCCCCCGACATCCCGGGCCTCGAGTTCGCCGGCGAGGTCGAGGAGTGCGGGAGCCGGGTCCGGGGGCTCCGCCCGGGCGACCGCGTGATGGGGATCCTCGGGGGCGGCGGCTACGCCGAGCGGGTCTCGATCCACGAGCGGGCTTGCATCGCGGTCCCGCCCGGCCTCTCGTGGGAGCAGGCCGCGGCGGTCCCCGAGGCCTTCCTGACCGCCCACGACGCCCTGTTCGCGCGCGGGGGGCTGGCGGCCCGCGAGGCCGTGCTCCTCCACGCCGCCGCCTCGGGCGTCGGCACGGCGGCCGTCCAGATCGCGCGAGCGGCAGGCGCTCGGGTCGTCGCGCTCTCCCGCTCGGCCGAAAAGCGGCGTCGGCTCGGGGAGCTCGGCGCCGACCGGGTGCTCGACCCGGGGACCGGGGACCTCGCGGCCGCCGTGCGGGAGGCCGCCTCGGGATCCGTCGATCTCGTCGTGGACTTTCTCGGCGCCGGCGCCTGGGCGCTGAATCTCGACGTCCTCGCGGAGCGAGGGCGCCTCGTGCTGGTCGGAACGCTCACGGGCTCGCGGGTCGAGGCCGACCTGTCGGTGCTCATGCGGAAGCGGCTCAGCGTGATCGGGACGGTGCTGCGCGCCCGCCCGATCGAGGAGAAGATCGCCCTCGCGGAGGAGTTCGCGCGGCGCACGCTCCCCCTGCTCGCTTCGGGGCGGCTCGTGCCCGTCGTCGACCGGGTCCTTCCCCTCGCCGAGGCGGGAGCGGCCCACGCCGCGATGGAGCGCGACGAGAACTTCGGCAAGATCGTGCTGAGCGTTCCCTGACCGCGCCGCCCGGAGGCGGCGAGGACGCGGGGGACGAGGAGGGGTTCGCCATGGCGGAGATCGAGGTCGAGAAGGACCCCGCGCCCGAGGTCCTCGAGAGACTGGGCGTGCGGAGCTGGCCGGTCTGGACGAAGGAGGTCTCGACGTTTCCCTGGAGCTACGACGAGCCCGAGACCTGCTTCTTCCTGGAGGGCGACGTCGTCGTGACCCCGGACGGAGGCGCGCCCGTGCGCGTCGGGCAGGGGGACCTGGTGACGTTCCCGGAAGGAATGTCGTGCACGTGGAGCGTGCGAAAGCCGGTGCGCAAGCACTACAGGTTCGGCTAGTGCGCGCGGGCGTCGCGGCGGTCCTCCTCGCCGCGCTCTCGGCGGGGTGCGCCTCGGAGCCGCCCGGTCCCCGGCAGGTCGAGGACCGCGAGCGCGGCTATCGGTTCACGCTCCCCGCCGGCTGGAGGATGATCGGCTACGAGGCGCGCTCGGCGGGGAAGAGCCTCCTCACGATCGACGTCCACTCGCTCGTCGGCGCGGACCGCGCGTTCGTGGACGGGCTGCCTCGGACGATCCTGCCGCAGCTCGAGGGATGGACCCTCTACTACTTCGTCGCCGACGAGCCGCCCGCGACGGGGGAGATCGAGATCGACGGCCGGCCGGCCTTCGAAGCGGTCTACCGGATCCGCGTCCGCCCCGGCGACCCGCCGTCGCGCGCCGAGTACTGGGTCGTCCGGAACGGCTATCTGCTGTACGTCCTGCGCGCGACCTACCCGCCCGCTCTCGCCGACTCCGACGGGCGGGCGGTCCGCGAGATCCTCTCGTCGTGGGAGTTCCTCGAGGCGACCTCGCCCGCGGCGAAGCCGATCTCGCTCGCCACGCCTCCCGGCCGGTAGCGCCGCCTCCGAAGACGAAGGGCCGCCGGGACGACCCGGCGGCCCTCGCGTTTCGAACCCCGTGCGAGATCGAAGCGCTACATCACCGCGGTCGGCGGCGCCGGCTCGTCCGCCGCGCCCGCCTTCCGGAGCGGAACGAAGATCATGTAGACGATCAGGACCGCGAACACCGCCAGGGCGAGCCACCCTGCGACGGGATCGAAGGCCCGCCACGCGGGGAACTCGGGAGGCTGGCCCATTCGATCCTTCGCGAAGACGACCGCCGCGACGACCAGACTCATCAACGCCTCGCCGGCGATCAGGCCCGAGGCGGCGAGAATGCCGGCGTTCTCCACTCGTGCGTTCTGGGCGTCGTTGTATCGGCGCTTCGCGGTCATCTTTCCGACGACCCCCTTGATCATGCCGCCGACGAAGATCGCGAACGTCGTCTCGAGCGGCAGGTACATGCCGACCGAGAACAGCATCGGGCTCTTGACCCGGACGAGGATCATCGAGATCCCCATGGCGATCCCGACGACCACGAGGGGCCACGCCATCTCCCCGCCGACGATCCCCTCGGAGAGGGCCGCCATCAGCCCCGCCTGCGGAGCGGCGAGATTCGGGCCTCCGAAACCCCCGGTGGCGGGGTTCTGCGCCAGATCCGAGTTGTGGAGGACGTACAGAGGGAAGAACATGACGAGGCCGGCGAGAACGACGCCGATCACGTCGCCGACCTGCATCTTCCAGGGCGTGCCGCCGAGGATGTGCCCGACCTTGAGGTCCTGGAGCATCTCGCCCGCGACCGCCGCCGAGACGCACCCGATCGCCGCAACCCCGAGCACCGCGGCGACTCCCTCGACCCCCTTCGCCCCGACGACCACCATCGTCAGTGCGGCGACGATCGTCGTCGCGAGGGTCAGCCCGGAGATCGGGTTGTTCGAGGAGCCGATCATCCCGACGAGGTTCCCCGACACGGCGGCGAAGAAGAATCCGGTGACGAGCATCACGATCGCGGCCAGGATGGCCGCGGGCATCGCCTTCGTGAAGTAGAAGTAAAGGGCGATCATCAGCACGAACACCGCGACGATGCCGAGGCCGACGACCTTGAGGTTCAGGTCCCGCTCGGTGCGCTCGGTGCTCGTCCCGGCCGTCGCGGCGCTCTTCACGTCGGCGATGCTGCGCTTGAGGCCCCCGATCAGGTTCTTCCGCATCTTCCAGAGCGTGAAGCACGCGCCCACGAGCATGCCGCCGACGGCGATCGGCCGCACGATCCGGCGGTAGAGTCCGCCCGTCAGAGCCTCCCAGTCCCCTCCATACTGGTCGATCTGCGAAGGTCCGAGGAAGTAGACGAGCAGCGGGACGAAAAGCCCCCACGCGAGGAGGCCGCCGGCGAAGTTCAGCGCCCCCAGCTCGGGGCCGATGATGTAGCCCACGCCGAGGTACGCGGGAGTCGCGGCGGGCGCCGTCACCGTCGTGATGCCTCCCGCCGGAACCGTCTTGTCCGCCGCCAGCCGCACGAAGCCGTCCTTGAGCTTTCCGACGCCGATCTGGAACCGGTTCACCGAGTGATAGACGCCGAGGCCGTCGAGCGTGTCCGCGTCCAGCCGCCCCAGCAACCGGATCAGGGCGCCGACGCCCATCGCCGCGAACAGCTGCTTCGCCGCCTCCGTCCCGCGCTGGCCCGCCTTGTGGATCTCGCCGGCGGCGACCGACTCGGGGAACGGCAGCGTCCGGTCCTCGACCATCACCCTCCGCAGGATCGTGACGAAGAGGATCCCCAGGATGCCGCCGAGGATCATCAGGGCGCAGGCGGTCAGGTACTCGCCCATCAGGCTCGGGCCGGGCTTGAACTGCCAGATGCGGAGCATGACGAACGCGGGGATCGTGAAGATCGCGCCCGCCGCCACGGACTCCCCGATCGAGCCGACGGTCCGCGCGAAGTTCTCCTCGAGGATCGAGCCCCGGAAGAGCCGGAGCACCGCCATGCCGATCACGGCCGCGGGGTAGGTGGCCGCGATCGTCATCCCCGCCTTCAAGCCGAGGTAGGCGTTCGCCGCCCCCAGCACGACGCACATCACGAGGCCGAGCAGGAGCGCGCGGACGGTGAACTCGCGCATCTTGCTGTCGGCGGGAACGTACGGCTTGTAGGGGTTGTCGCTCATGCAGCCTCCTTCGCCCTCCGGCCCGGAGCCGGCGAGGGGCGGATTCTACCCAGGAACCGGACCGGGCGTCGAGGGGGCCTCACCGGTTCTCGTCGAGGACCCGGCGGAAGTTCCGCCAGGCGATCTTCTCGACGGAGGCCTCGGAGAGGCCTCTCGCCCGGAGATCCCGGAGGATCCGCGGGAACGCCGAGCAGTCCGGCACCTCCCCGGGGAGGTCGGGCACGCCGTCGAAGTCGGAGCCGAAGGCGGCGTGGTCGTCTCCCACGAGGCGGACGACGTGCAGGACGTGATCCGCGATCCGGCCGATCCCCGGGCGGACCGCCGCCATCCGCTCCCGCATCGAGGCGGCGAGCTTCCGGCCCTCTTCCAGGCGCCGCGGTGCGTCGCCGCCGTGCTCGCGCTCGACCTCCTCGAGGACCTCGAAGAGATCCCCGATCCGGCTCTCCTGCGCCTCCGCGTACGCCGGATCGAGGAAGCCCGGGAAGAAGTTGATCCCGACGACGCCCCCGGAGGCGGCGACCGCCCGGATCCCGTCGTCGTCCAGGTTCCGCGCGATCGGG
>CAZPWK010000138.1:0-7467 GCA_964590285.1 uncultured Acidobacteriota bacterium
CGCCGTGCGCGTACCCGACGAGGCCGATCCGGCCGGGGTCGAGTCCCGCGGCTCGCGCGATCGACTAGACCATGTAGGACACCGTCGTCTTGCCGTTCGTCCCCGTGATCCCGACGACCGCGATCGCCTCGTCGGGCCGCCCGAACCACTCGCGGGCGAAGAGCCCGGCGGCGCGCCTGGGATCCTCGACCCGGATCCAGGCGATCCCCGCGTCGAGGGTCGCCGGGCGGGGAGCGGCCGCGACGACGGCCGACGCTCCCCGGGCCACCGCGTCCGGAACGAACGCCGTGCCGTCCAGCCGCAGGCCGCGAAGCGCGATGAAGGCGTGCCCCGGGAGGATCCTGCGCGAGTCGATCTCGACTCCGGTGATCAGCGGATCGGTCTCCACCGCGTCGAGCGGCCGCACGCCCGCACCCGCGAGGATCCCCCCGAGCCGGCGCGGCGCGCTCAACCTCTCCTCCGGCCCGAGCCGGCGCGCTCGGACGTCCCGGGACGCCCCTTCCGCTCCTCCGGAGCCCCCAGCCGGATCGAGCAGAGGACGCCCGGCGCGAGCGCCGTCCCCGGCGGCGGCGCCTGCGCGAGCACGACGCCGCTCCCCTCGACGCGGGCGCGGTACTCCCGCGCCGCGAGGGAGGCGACGGCTTCCCGGAGGCTCAGGCCGCGGACGTCCGGAACCTGGCCGGGGCCCGTCGCGACGGGGACGTCCTCGGCTTCGGCCCGCTCCTCGTCCTCGCGCGAGACCGGCGGATCGGACCGTCGCGCCTCCGTCCGGCTCGCCGGCCCCTCCGGTTCCGCGGGGGCCGGCACGTACTCGTCCGGCCCGACCCTGAGATGGGCGAGGGCGTCCGCGAGGATGCGGCCGAACGCCGGCGCGGCCACCTGGCCGCCGTAGTAGACGCCCCCGGCGGGGGAGTCCAGGAGGACGATCCCGGCCAGGCGCGGGGACTCCACCGGACCGAATCCCGCGAACGACGCGACGAACTGCGAATGCGAGTAGCCTCCTCGGGCGTCGACCTTCTGCGCCGTCCCGGTCTTCCCGCCGATCCTGTAGCCCGGCACCGCCGCCTTCCGGCCCGTGCCCCTCAGGACGACCCCCTCGAGGATGCCCCGGAGCGTCCGCGCGGTGGCGGCGGAGACGACGCGCTCGGGCTCGGGGCCGGCGACCGGACGGAACGACCCGGTCGAGTCCCTCGTCCCGAGGACGATTCTCGGAGGGACCCGCACCCCGTCGTTCGCCACGGTCGCGATCGCGGACGCGAGCTGGAGCGCGGTCGCCGCGATCTCCTGGCCGATGGACATGGAAGCGCCCGTGAGGGCGGACCAGCGGGGGAGGGGCGTGACCATCCCGCGGCGCTCGCCGGGGAGCTCGATTCCGGTCGGGGTCCCGAACCCGAACCGCCTCACGTACTCGTCGAACCGCGCCGGCGGGATCGTCCGCCCGACCTTGATGGCGCCGACGTTGCTCGATTCCTCCAGGATCCGCCGCACGCTGAGCGTGCCGTAGGGGTGGTGGTCGCGGATCCTGTGGCCGGCGATCTGGATCGCCCCGTTCTGGCAGTCGAAGAGCCGCTCGGACGTCACGGTGCCGAGGTCCAGCGCGGCGGCCGCCGTGATCACCTTGAACGTGGATCCGGGCTCGTACTGGTCGACGACCGCGCGGTCCCGCTTCTGTTCCGGCCTCGCATCGCCGTACCGGTTCGGGTCGGTCGTCGGGCGGTTCGCGAGGGCCAGAACGTGACCGGTCGCGGGGTCGAGCAGGATCGCGGCGGCCGACTTCGCGCCGCTCTCCCGGAACGCGCGGTCCAGCTCGCGCTCCACGATGTGCTGCAGCGCGAGGTCGAGCGTCAGGACGACGTCCTCGGGGGTCTTCGACGGCGCCTTCGCGAGCTGGAGCACCATGCCGCCCCTTCCGTCCCGCACGGCGAGGTACTGGGCCGCGTCCCCGCGGAGCGTCTCGTCGAAGATCTTCTCGATCCCCTCCACGCCTTCCTGGTCGATGTTCGCGAACCCGACGACCTGGACGGCCAGCGCTCCTTGCGGGTAGAACCTCTTCGCCTCGGTCTCGAAGCCGAAGGGCTCCCCCGCGCCCACGGGAAGCGGGAGCGCCGCGACCGCCTCGGCCGTCCTCGGGTCGAGACGCCGCTTGACGAACACGAACGGCGCGGAAGATCGCAGCTTCTCGAGGACCTTCGATTCCGCCATCTCGAGGACGGGCGCCAGGAGCCGGGCCGCCCGGAGCGGGTCCCGCACCCGCTGGGGATGGGCGAAGAGCGACGAGGTCTCGACGCTGACCGCAAGCTCCCGGCCCTCGCGGTCGAGGATCGCGCCGCGGTCGCCTCCGATGGCGATCATCTTCTCGTGCTGGGCGACGGCCTCCCTCGCGAACTCCTTCGATCGGAGGACCTGGAGCTGGATCAGCCGGGCGCCGATCGCGACGGCCAGGGCGGCCACCCCGAGGACGAACAGCGCGACGCGGCGACGAACCGTCGTTTCCAAGCCTCGTTCCTCCGCGCGCGCCTCGCGGCCGGTCATCGGGCTTCGGTGCGGGCGTCGGGGGCGCGGGACGCCGCGGCGCCGCGGCCCGGCGACGCGGTCTTCGCCACCACGACCTGGCCGGGTCCCGGCCGGACGAGCCCCAGCTCGGAGCCGGCCCTCGCCTCGACGCTCGGCAGGGACTGGATCGTCGCCCGCTCGATCCGGAGCCGCCGCTCCGTCTCCTCCAGCTGGTCCCGCTTGCCCCGCATCTCCTCGATCTTGTAGCGGACCTGGACGTACTCCATCTGGTGAAGCAGGTACGCGATCACCGGGGCGGCCAGCGCCGCGACGCCGAGAACGAGCGCCACGAGCCAGCGCGAGCGGCGGGGGTCGCGCTCCCGGGTGAGGGGAACGTTCTTCCAGCGGCGCTCGGTGGAGGCGGCGGAGACCTGCATCAGAGCCTTTCCGCGGCGCGCAGCCGCGCGCTCCTCGATCTCGGGTTGTCGCGAACCTCCTCCGCGGAGGGGGTCACCGGGCGGGGCGTCAGCAGGCGAACGAGGTTCTCCCGCCCGCAGCCGCAGAGCGGGAGGCCGGGCGGGCAGACGCACCGCTCGGCGAGCGAGCGGAGAGTCCTTTTCACCGCGCGGTCCTCGAGGGAGTGGAAGGAGATCACCGCGAGCCTGCCCCCGCGCCGGAGAATCGACACCGCGTCCGAGACGAGCCTCTCGAGACCTTCGACCTCCCGGTTCACGGCGATCCGGAGCGCCTGGAAGGTCCGGGTCGCGGGGTGGATCCTGGAGCGCTCGGCGCGCCGGCCCGCGACGCGCTCGACGATGTCCCGGAGCTCCCGGGTCCTGACGAGGGGCCTCTTCGCCCGCTCCCGCACGACCGCCCTCGCGATCGGCCCCGCGAGCTTCTCCTCTCCGTAGGTGCTGAGGATCTCTCGGAGTTCGTCCTCGGAGAGGGTGGCGACGAGGTCGGCCGCGGACGGCCCCTCGCTCGGGTCCATCCGCATGTCGAGAGGGCCGTCCGCCCGGAACGAGAAGCCGCGCCGGGGGTCGTCGAGCTGCAGGGACGACACGCCGAGGTCCGCGAGGATCGAGTCCACCGCGAAGACGCCGGCCGCCGCGAGCAGGTCGAGAAGATCGCGGTGGTCGCCGCGCATCGGGACGAACCGGTCGCCGAACCGCCGCAGGCGCTCGGATGCATGGGCGAGCGCTTCGGCGTCCCGGTCGATCCCGAGCACCCGTCCCCCGGGCCCGACCGCCTCGAGAAGGGCCTCGGCGTGGCCGCCGGGGCCGAGCGTGAGGTCCACGGCGACCGAGCCCGGCGCCGGGCCCAGAAGCTCGAGACACTCCCTCGCGAGCACCGGGCGGTGAGGCGCCTCGGCCCGCCTGCTTCCGTCCTCGACGTGAGCGCCCGCCAACATCCGAGAGTCACCTTTCGTCGCTCGTCCGCCGCGGAGAGGCGCTCCCCGCGGCGTCGCGCGGGCCGGCGTCAGATGCCCATCTCCGCGAGCGCCTCGAGGTCGGAATCGGTGAGCGGATCTCCCTGGATCCTCTCCTCGAAGGCGGCCCGGTTCCAGACTTCGAGAAAGTTCTGCTGGCCGAGGACCACGACCTCGCCTCTCGCGCCCGTGCGCTCTCGGAGCAGCGGGTGCAGGAGCACGCGGCCCTGGCCGTCGAGAGCCGCGGTCTGGCCGTAGTAGTTGACGGAGTTCTTGAAACGCGCGACCGACGGGCCGAGAGAGGAGACGCGGGACATCTTCTCCTCGATCCCCGTCCAGATCTCCATCGGATAGATTCGGACCGATTCGCCTCTCAGGCTCGTGACGAAGAACTCCGGCCCGTAGTGCTCGTCGAGCACCGCGCGAAACGTCGACGGCAGCTTGAGGCGTCCCTTCTCGTCGACCTTGGCGACTGCGCTTCCGCGGAGCATCGCTTCGACCTCGTCGCCGGCGTGCCGTCCGGCCACCGATCGCTTCGCGCCGTGGACTCTCGGCGTCGGGGTCCGGTACGCTCTGCCGACCGTGGGTAATGAGGGAGCCTGGCCCCTGTAGGCCACTTTGCTCCACTCTCGACCACCGCGGAATAGTATGGCGAGGCCGTTAGCGTGTCAAGACGCAGCAATTATTTAGTTATTGCCTGGAAAAGACGAAACTAAGACGCATATCGACCCGCGCCCGGCGATGTCGGCGGCCGACACGGCGCTCTCCGGCGTCTCGCGGCCGGCAGGCCTACTCCAGCGGGCTGACCCCGTCGTCCCCGTCGCTCGTTCCGAGCGGGTCGATCCCGTCCGGACCATCGTTGATGCCGAGCGGCGTCGGCGGATCGAACAGCGGGAAGTGCCGGATCTCCACGGCGCCGCCGAACGTGCGCCAGGCGGCCACCAGACGGTTCGCCACCACCGAGAGGGCCGGCGCGAACCTGCGTTGTTCGAGAGAAGTCAGCGGGATCGGCGCGGTCCAGTCCGAGCTTCCTGCGGGAACGACGGCGAGGTGGATCTGGGCCGTCTCGCGCACCGCGTACGCCACGTAGACCGTGCCCGCCGGGTCCACGGCGACCGCGGGCGTCACCTGGTCGCGGCCGTCGTTCTGGCCGAGGAAGACGACGTCGCCCCAGACGCCGGACGCGTCTCGCCAGGCCATCGCGAGGTCGTGCTCGCCCCGGCCGCGGTACGACCAGACGGCCAGCGCGGCGCCGGTCCCCGGCTGCTCGATCAGAACCGGCGCGCCGTCTAGGCCCGGTGCGTACCGGTCCGGGAGATCCGCCGGACCGGCGAGGGCCGCGCCCGCGCACGTGAGGGCGAGGAGCGCGGCGCCGCAGAGAGCGCAGAAGCTACGCATCGGAGCGCCCCCTTTCCACGTAGGCGTCGAAGGTCTCCACCTCCGCGAACTTGCGTTCCAGGCTGGTGCGCAGAGCCTTCATCCGCCCGAAGGCGATCTTCTCTCGCGTGGGATTTCCCTGGCCTCCCGCCATCCTCCACTCGTAGAACGCGTTGAGGAACAGCAGGTCGGCGAACCTGTGCTCGGCGGAGCCCGCGAGCGCGTCCGACTGACGCAGGCAAGCCTGCGCCTTCGGGAACTCCTGCTGCCTGTAGTAGGCCTCGCCGAGGCAGCTGCAGGCGTACGCCTCGATGTACCGGAACCCCTGCGCCCTCGCCTCGTCCAGGGCGACGCGGAGGAGCCGGACGCCCTCGCGGGCCTTGCCGAGCGCCACGTAGCAGTGGCCGATGTTCACGCGGACCCGACAGGCCTCGTACGCGTCTCCGCAGCGGGCGTAGATCTCCGCCGCCTCGCGATACCGCTCGACCGCCTCCGAGGGCATCTTGCGGTCGGCGAGGACTCGGCCGAGCGTGTGCCGCGCCCGCGCCGCCACGACGTCGAGACCGTGGAGATCGGCGAGCGACGTCGCCTTCTCGGCTTCGAGCTCGGCCAGGAGAGAGTCTCCCTGGTCGGCGTGCACGTTCGCCAGATTGAGGAGCGCGCGCGCACGGATGACGGCGGCGAGATCCCCCGGCCCCCTCAGGGCGTTCCGCAGTTCCTGCTCGGCGAGCGACAGCTTTCCGAGGCGGCTCAGGGCCGCGGCGAGGTTGACGCGAGCCTGCGCGAGCCTCTCCGCCCAGCCGTCGCCGCCGGGAGCGCCCTCGAGCAGCTCCACCGCTCGCTCGAAGCAGGCGAACGCCCGGGCCGCTTCGCCGCCCCGGAGGGCGGCGGATCCTTCTTCGACCAGCCCGTCGGCGTCCGCCCCGCCGGGCTTCAGCTCCTCGTAGGCCTCGAGATCCACGACGTCGGAGAACGCCTGGATCGACACGTTGAACACGCTCGCCAGCACGCGGAGCTTGTCGAACGACGGGTAGCAGATCCCCTTCTCGTAGCGGCTGAGCTGGGAGTTGTCGATCTCCCCCCCCTCCGCCCGAGCCCGCTCCTCCACCCGGCGGAGCGAGTAGCCGTACCCGGCGCGAAGGCGCTTGAGGTAGCTCCCGAGCCTTAGGCTACCTTTGAGATTCGCCTGGGCCTGTGCCTCCATGAGCCGTAGCCTCCTCCCCGTTACGACCCGTCCGCCGCACCCGTCGCGGCCCCCTGGCCGGTCCGTTCCCCGGGGTCCCGACCGCTTCCTTCCCCGGGTCCGCGACGTTTTGGCCCGCAATTCTTTCGGATCTTACAACATTGGAATACCCCCTTTCCAAGGCCTCCGCAACCGTCCCGAGGGCTCCGGAGGGGCCGTCGCGGTGAATTTGCAGCGACCGCGTCCGCAGGCGCCGCTCCGGCGCGCCGGAGGACGCCTGTTAGACTAGCTTCGCGAACGGGTTCCGAGAGGTGCCCGGATGGGGAGCGAAGGGGCATGACGGCGCGGCTTCAGAGGCTCCGGGAGCCCTTCTCCGAGGCCGTCGGGGGCGAGACGGCCCGCGCTTTCCTGCTGTTCTCGATCCTCCTGGTCGCGCTCGTCGGCACGGCCGGCTTCCTGGCCTTCCGGGACCTGAGCCGCATGGTCCTCGCCCGGAGGACGCAGATCGCCTTCCAGGAAGCGGGGAGGATCGCCGAGGCCGTCGCGGCGCTCGGTGGGGGCGGTCCCGGCATCGATTTCCACGCCGTCCGGCAGAAATCCGAGTTCCTCGTTCCGATCGTCCGCGAGCGACTGCTCGCGAGTCCCTTCCTGACCTTCGTCGAGGTCCGGGACCGGTTCGGGGCCCGGCTCGCCTACGTCGGGCGCAGGGAAGCCTCGTCCGGCGAGGGCGCGGGCGCACCGCCCGGTCCGTCATCCCCGCCGGACGAGAGGATCATCACCGCGCAGCTCCGGCGCGGCTCGCGCCCGGCCGGAGAGGTGCGCGTCGGCGTCTCCCAGGAGACCGCCGACCGCGAGATCGAGGCGCTCGGGGCCTCCCTGCGGATGAAGGTCGCCGTGTCCACGGGGTTCGGGATCGTCGTTCTCCTCCTGGGGTTCCTGTACGTCCTGTACCTCCTCCGCAAGAACCGCCTCCTCGAGCGCTCGC
>CAZPWK010000139.1:0-7315 GCA_964590285.1 uncultured Acidobacteriota bacterium
GGCGATCGAGAACCAGTGCTGGATCGTCGCGCCCGCGCAGGTCGGGCGCCACGACTCGACGCGCGCCTCCCACGGGCACTCGGCGATCGTGGACCCCTGGGGGAACGTGGTGGCGCTCCTCGAGGCCGGCGAGGGGATCGTCAGCGCGGAGATCGACCTCGATCGCCTGCGCCGGATCCGCGCCGACCTGCCCTGTCTCGATCACGTGCGCCCGGAGCTGCTGGGGCGGAGGCGTCGCGCCGCCCGGCCGCCGGACTGAGCCCGCGAGGAGAAGCCCCCATGTTCTGCCCCGTGTGCGGAAGCGAGTACCGTCCCGGAATCGCGCGATGCGGCTCCTGCGACGTCGATCTCGTCGAGCGCCCGCCGGACGCCGGCTCGGGGCTCCGCGCCGGTCGTCCCGCCGCCGGCGCGGCGCATCCCCACGACCGGTTCGTCACGTACTGCGGCTTCCTCGGGCTCGAGGACGCGAGGCACGCCCGGGAGCTCCTGCGCGGGACCGGGATCCCGTCGGAGATCCTCATCCGCGACGCGGAGGACGCGGGAGGCTTCGGCGAGGCGCGCGAGGAGTACTGGCTTCGCCTCCCGCTGCGGAGCTTCGAGGCCGCGACGCGGATCCTCGGCTACGACGAGAGCGAGGCCCCGGGTTCGGAGGAGGACGACGGATCCTTCGCCTGCTCCGCCTGCGGCGCGCGGGTCGGGGGCGAGGACACCGCCTGCCCGGGCTGCGGCGAGAGGTTCCAGGACTGATGGAGACACCCGGATCCGGCGGCGTGCCCGAACGGGTCGAGACCGTTCTCCTCGACGCCGGCGGCGTCCTGCTCGACCTCGACTACGCCTACGTGCGCCGCCTCCTCGACGCGAGGCACCTCGACGTCTCCGAGGAGGACCTCGCCCGCGCGGAGGCGATCGCCCGCACCGAGGTGGACCGCCACGTCCGCCGGGGCGGGCGGACGAGCGAGGCGTGGCGCGACTACTTCCGCATCCTGCTGGGCCGTGTGGGAGTGCCCGGCGAGTACCACGACGAGATCCTCGACTCCCTCTGGGAGGCGCACCAGCGCTTCGGGCTCTGGACCGTTCCCGTGCCGGGCGCCGTCGCGGCCGTCCGGAGCCTCAGGGGCTCGGGATTCCGGATCGGGGTGGTCAGCAACGCCGAGGGGCGCGTGGAGCGCGATCTCGACTCCGCGGGCTTCGCCGGCCTTCTCGACGCCGTGATCGACTCTCACGTCGTCGGGGTCGAGAAGCCCGACCCGAAGATCTTCGCGATCGCGCTCGAGCGGCTCGAGGCCGGCGCGGGGACGTCGGTCTACGTCGGGGACGTCCCGTCGGTGGACGTCGTCGGCGCCCGGGCCGCGGGGATCGCGCCGCTCCTCCTCGACCGGCACGATCTCTACCCGGAGATCGACGCGCCGCGCCTCAGACGCATCGAGGACCTCCCGGCCCGGCTCCCCTCGCGCCGCCCGCGCTGACCCGCCGCCGCGCCCGGGGGCGAGGTCACGAGAACGAGGCGGGGTCCACGTCCAGGAGGCGGCACGCCTCGCGGAGACGCTCGGGGGAAGGCCTGCCCTCCGTCGCGAGACGCCGCAACGCCTCGTCCCGGCTCGCCAGCCCCGCCCGCACGAGATTGCTGAAGTACGCGTCCACGTAGGTGATCCCGTTCATCTTCCCGAACATCCGGTTCTTCAGCTCCCCGAGGGCGCAGTCCGCCCGCCACGACATGTTGGCGCCCGGAGGCAGCTCCCATCCCACCTCCCGGAGCGCCGCCTCGGCGTCCTCCTCCACCCATTCGGTGTGATGGAAGTACTCGAGGGCGCGGATGCCGCGGTAGCGGAGCTTGAGCCACGGCGTGTGCGGATTGATGTACAGGATCGACGACTGGAAGCCGATCGGCAGGTACTTCCACAGGGCCCACGAGCGGCCGAGGGCGCCGACCCCGCGGCGGGCCAGGCGCAGCATCTTGCGGGTCGCGCCTCCGAGCGTGTGGAGCCCCGTCGTCCCGTGGGCCGCCACCGCCTGCTTCGACTGGGCGGCGCCCAGCTGGTAGATCTCGAACCGGTTCCCGCCGTAGACGATGGACGGGACCCCGTTGCGCCGGGCGATGCGGTACACCTCCCGGTTGACCAGCTTGCACGGGGCGCAGATCAGGTTGGCGAGGACCGGCTGCGGCTTCCGGAGCCAGAGCCGGACCAGCTGGCGGGCGATCCGGAGGTGGTGGTTCCGGGAGATGTCCATTTCCACCAGGGGAACGTCGAGCTTCGAGACGAGCCGCCGCACGTTCCCGTCGATGGCGTCGGGAGTGAACGGGGTCCGGTAGTAGGCCGCGAGGCACCGGAGCCGGTGTTTCGTCACGAGGAGCCACAGCAGGTACGTGCTGTCCCGCCCCCCGCTGAGCCCGACCACGCAGTCGTAAGGGCGCCCGCGTCCCCGGGCGCGGATGTCCTCGACGCGCTCCTCGAGATCGCCCCTCACCCGGGCGGCCTCCGCGGCGGCCGGGTCGAGCGCCCGCGCCGCGTTGCAGAGGCTGCACGTTCCCCCGTCGTCGAACTCGATCGCGTTCGTGTTCCTCGGTAGGACGCACGCCGAGCACCGAGCCACATCGCCTGCGGGTTCCGACATCGTCCGACTCTCCTCGCGTCCGGCCCGTCCCGCCGCCGAGGGCGGCCCGCGCGCCCCGGTTTTCGAGCGAGCGCTCCCCGACCGGCCGCGGCAGTATGCGGCCCGCGGCCCCCGGCCGCAAATCCGGAGACCCGGAGAGAGGCGGCGAGCGAGCCGCGCACCGGGAGTCCGCAAGTTCGCAGCCCGGATCTCCGCGCTGGGTTGCAAGCACGAGACAAGGGAAGGATATGCACTCGGGAGGGGCGACCGCCCGGATCCCGGCGCTCCAGGAGGAGAAGCGGATGAACCCCGGAAATCCTCGTGTCTTCCTGCTGGGCCTGGGAAGAGCGGCTCTTCTGGCCGTGCTGGTCGCCGCCGGAATCGGAGCGGCCGGCGCCACGATCCGCATCGAGCTGGATTTCACGGCTCCGACGGCTTCCCAGCGAGAGGACGGCTCCGTCTTCGTCTCGGCGCCCGAGTGCGTGACGCTCAACGAGCCGGGGCTGCCGCTCCTTCCGGCGCGCGGGACCGTCGTGCTTCTCCCCCCCCGGCGAGACCGTGACCGAGGTCCGCGTGCGGACGGAAGGCCTCCATGCGCTCGACGGAAGCCACTTCGTCGGCCCCGCGCAGGACCCGCAGCCGATCGCCCTTCCGGGACCCTATCGGCTCACGGAGCCGGATCCCGCCGTCTACGGCAGCGACGTCGCCTTCCCCGCCCGGGCCACCCGCCTCGTCACGGAGCAGAAAGGCTGGGGGCACGGGCTGGCGTTCCTGCGCATCGACCCGGTCGCCTACCGTCCGCTCTCGGGCGAGCTGACCTGGTTCGAGCGGGTGATCGTCGAGGTGGACACCGCGCTTCCGAAGGGGGCCGACGCGCGCCGGATCCCTCGTCTGCGGAAGGGCGGGCGGGCGCTCGATCGCCTCTCGACCCTCGTCGCGAACCCGCAGGACCTCGCCCTGTACGACGCGGCCGAGCCGGCACCGCTGGTCGGGTCCGGGCTCGATGCCGGCCGGTACCCGTACGTGATCGTCACGAGCGCCGCCCTCGCGGACGCCTTCCGGCCGGTGGCCGATTTCCAGGGCAGCCGCGGCCTGAGGGCGCGCGTCGTGACGGTGGAGGAGATCCTCGGAGCCGCATACGCCGGCTGCGATCTTCCCGAGATGATCCGTCAGTTCGTCATCGACGCCTACGAGAACTGGGGCACGGAATACGTCCTGCTGGGCGGCGACGCGGAGGTCGTCCCACCGCGACTGCTCGACGCCATGGACGGGAACGTGGCCGGAGACTGCTACTTCGAGGGGCTCGACGGCACCTGGAACGACGACGGCGACAGCCAGTGGGGTGAACCCGGAGAGGAAGATCTGGTCGGCGAGATCGCCGTGGGCCGGGCTTCCGTCGACTTCACGTACGAAGTGGAAAGCTGGCGGCACAAGAGCGAGTCGTACACGGAGCGTCCCGTCGTTTCGCAAGTGAAGAAGGCTCTGTTCCTCGGCGAGGTTCTCATGGTCGACCCCTTGACCTCGGGCGACGACATGATGGACGAGATCCAGGACGGCGCCGACACCTGCGGCTACGCGACCGCGGGCTACCCTCCCGACTACGACCGGCGGACCCTCTACGATCGCGACGGCACCTGGGACGAGCTCGATCTCATCCCCCTCGTCAACGAGGGCTTCCCGACCCTCAACCACGCGGGGCACTCGACGTGGGCCGAAAACATGCGGATGGAGATCGAGGACATCGCGCTCCTGACGAACGACGGCGTGAACGCCAGCTACGTGCTGCATTACACGATCGGCTGCAACGCGGGCGACTTCGACCGCGGGGGAACGCAGGATTGCTTCTGTGAGGCCCTGGTGAACGGCACGCACGGCTCTGCGGCCTCCGTCTGCAACAGTCGCGAGGGATTCTTCACCCCCGGCACCACGTGCGGCCCGTCGCAGCACTTCCACCGCCAGTTCGTGGACGCGCGCTACGGCGAGGGGATCGTCGCCGCCGGCCGCAGGAACGTGGATTCCAAGGCCGACCTCGTCTGGATGCTCGACGACGTCATGCGCTACGTCCACTACGAGCTGCACCTCTTCGGCGATCCCGCGCTGCCGCAGTGGGCCGACGTCCTCGGCGAGCTGGCGCTCGAGCACAGCGGCAAGTACTCGATCGCGGAGGGCAGCTATGCGGTGACCGTCACCGCCGGCGGAGCGCCGGTGCCCGGGGCGACCGTGACGGTGTACTCGGACGACTTCTCCGTCCGGGCGAGCGGCGAGACGGACGATGCCGGCGCGGTCCTGCTCGAGCCGAGCGTCAGGAAGCCGATGACGCTCCATCTCAAGGCCGTCAAGGCGGACTACCTCCCCGCCGCGGACGACCTTCGTTCGACGAGGAAATAGGCGGGATCGAACGGGAGGCGCCGGACGCCGCCCCGGGGCAAGAGCGGGTCCGACCGACGGCACCGGGGGGCGGCGTCCCGCGTCGCGGGGGGCCGCCCCCTTTCCGTCAGAACGAGTACGCGTACCCCGCCAGGAAGCGGCGGTCGGGCGCGCCGTCGGAGAGCCCGACCGAGACGGCGCCTCGCAGGACGCCTCGCGACGTCACGTTCCAGTCGATCCCGCCCAGCGCCCGGATGTCGGAGTCCATCCCGTCGAAGCGCTCCGTCTCCAGGGTCAGCTCGCCGACGAGGCTCGCGCTTCTCGCGAACGGGTAGAGGATGGCCCCGCCGAGAACCGCCGACGTCTTGCCGTCCAGCTCGAACCCCTGGATCTGGCCGTCCTCGTTCATGCGGAAGCCGAGATGGCCGGCGACCGTGAGCGCCCGGAGCTCGTAGCGCATCGCCCCGAACGCCTCGATCGCGAACGAGTCGAACCCGAGGCCCGCCTGGTCGTCGCCGGTCGGAACCGTCGCCCGTACTCCCACCGCGAAATCGGCCGGGCCGCCGCCGCCGCCGAAGAGCCACTTCCCCCAGACGTCGGCGTCGGTCGCGCCCGATCCGTCCGGCAGCATCCCGTCCGCGCTCGTCGATCCGAACCCGACCCTGCCGCCGACCTCGAGGTCCCGGAACGGCCGCAGGGCGACCACGAGGCTCGCGGACGAGACGTCGAGATCGTCCCAGCTCGCGAAGTCGATCTGGCCTTCCCACCACTGGCTCCGCACGATCGCGGCGTCCTCGACGAACGCCTGGAACAGCCGATCGGCATCCTCGGCGGCGACCGGGGCCGAGGTCGCCGCCGCCGGCGTCTGGGCCGGGGCCGGCGCGTGGGAAACGCCGAGCAGGACGAGCGCTACGAGGAGCAGCCGAGTCGCCTTGGACGTCATCGAGATCTCCTTCGGGAATTCCGGGGCCGCCGGCCGGCGGCCGCGAGTCCCGACCGGCATTGTCGCGGGCGCCTCGGGGGCTGTCAAACGACTCGGGAGCTTCGTTTTTCTGGCATTAAGCACTCGTTTTGTGTACTATTCCGGTTCGAAGGTCGCAAGAGCCCCTCCGCGCGCGACCGCGCCGTACGTTGCGAAAGGAGGCACGCCATCGGACTGCGATTGACGAACGCCGGTGACTACGCGATCCGGGGGATGATTCACATCGCGACGATGGCCGACGGCGCGGTGGCGCTCCGCAGCGAGATCGCGCAGGCGCAGGAGATCCCGCCGAGCTTCATGGCGAAGATCCTGCGCAGCCTGGTCCGGGCCCGCCTCCTGCGGTCTTCGCGCGGGGTCCACGGCGGGTTCTCCCTCGCGAGACCCGCGGCCAAGATCACGCTTCTGGAGGTCGTGGAAGCGATCGAGGGGCCGCTGTCCCTGACCAACTGCACCCCGGATCCCGCGGGCTGCAAGCGGTCGCACGACTGCCCTGCCTCTCCGGTCTGGCTCGAGGTGCAGCAGAGGATGGCCGACGTGCTCCGGGACGCCACCATCGAGGACCTGATCGCGGGCACCAAGCGCTCGACCCGCGCCGCGTCGTCCCACGCGCACGCGGCGGACGCGGACCGACGGTCACACGGACGCGATCACCCGGGCAAGGCGTTCGCCGACCTCGCGAGCCACCGGCGCTAGCTCCGCCCCGGGAAACAGGGAGACCATCCGGGCGACGTCGACCGCCTCGACCCGGGTCTTCCCCGCCGCGATCCTGCGGACGACCACGTTGCACGGGAGCAGGAGACCCATCTCGGGCTCCGCGGTCAGCGCCCGGTGCGCCAGCGGCGGGTTGCAGGCGCCGAGGATCACGAACTCGGGGAAGTCCACCCCGAGCTTCTCCTTCATCGTCGCCCGGACGTCCACCCGAGTGAGGATCCCGAACCCCTCGTTCTTCAGGGCCTCCTCGGTCCTGGCGAGCGCCTCGTCGTGGGGGCTCTCCACGTCCCTACCGATCCCCACCCTCGTCTTCGACACCGAGGCGCCCATCGCGTGCGCTCCGTCAGTCGGGCCGGACGCCGGCCGCCCGCAGGATCGCGATCATCGGGCACCAGCCGGAGAAGGCGGACTGGAACAGGTTCAGCCCGACGAAGGCGGTGAACAGATGGAACCAGGGGCTCGCGAAATGCCCCAGCGCGACCGAAGCCATGACGAAGAATCCCGCGATCGCGCGAATCCAGGCGTTGATCCCCATCCTCCGATCCTCCCGGAAGCGCCCCTCGGGGCGCCTCGACGGCAAAGATGCGAGGGCCCCGGATCCGATACGACCCATGGTGGTGCGGAGCTTGTGTTGTCCGGGGTGTCCGCCGGCGGACGGCGGAC
>CAZPWK010000140.1:0-7261 GCA_964590285.1 uncultured Acidobacteriota bacterium
CCGGATCGCCTCCTGGTCCGACACCTTGCCGAAGATCCACAGCATCAGGACCCCGGCGGCGAGCGACGCGATCAGGAGGGCCCAGAACGGGTCCAGGCGGCGGAAGGGCAGGAACGCGAGGTCGAAGACCTTCGTCAGCGACGCGTTCAGCCAGCGCACGGGAGCGGTCACGTGTCGTCCGCCGGGGCGGGGCCGAGCCGGCGCCCGCCGGGAGTCAGTCGATGTAGCCGAGGCCCTGCAGCTTCTTCTTGATCTCCTCCTCGGAGTCCGCCTCCTCGAGGATCGCGATCTCCTTCTCGAGGGCGTGGGCGACGAACTCCGAGGGCGAGGAGTACCCGGCGATCTTCGAGTACATGCGGATCTTCCGGAGCAGCGCCCGGTCGATCTTCACGCGCGAGCCGAACATGGTCACCTTCCCTTCACCGGCACGGGCCTGCCGTCGAAGTGCGGGGGAACGTCGATCCCGAAGAGGTCGAGGACGGTCGGGCCGACGTCCATGATGCCGACGTCGTCGGCCTCGAGCTTCCGGTTGCAGAAGAAGACGCCGGGAACGTCCGGAGGGTTCATGCAGTGGTCGCCGCTCCAGCTCCTCGTGTTGTCCTCGAAGAGATGCTCCGTCACGACGCCGACCGCGCAGTCCCACGACGCCCGCCATCCGGGCCGGAACCCGACGAGGAGATCCGGCGCCTCGCGGACGTAGGGACCCCGGTAGATCTCCCGCGTGTCGTACACCGCCGCGACCGCGGGGCCCCCGCCGTCCTCGTCGCGGAGGGCCGAGAGTTTCTCCGAGATCTCCCGCTTGATCCTCCGCTCCTCCTCGCCGGGCTCCACGATCCCCTTCGCCTCCCGGCCGCGGACGTTGAGGTAGATCCCGCCGAGGCCGACGGCGAACGCGCGGGTCCCCGACCAGTCCACGTCCCGGTACCAGCGGGCGCCCCGCGGCGCGCCCTCCTGCAGGGCGAGGAAGCCGTTCCTCCAGAGCCAGGTGTTCAGGTTGACGCCCCGCCGGAACGACTTGAAGCCGTGGTCCGACATCACCATGAGGACCGTGTCGTCGTCGAGCGAGGCCAGGGTGCGGCCCACCAGGTCGTCCATCCGCCGGTACAGGTCGCGCAGGGCCTCCCGGTGCCCCTCCGCGTCCTTTCCGGCGTTCGCCGGATGCCCGTCCTCGAGATAGCGCCAGAACATGTGCTGCATCCGGTCGGTGACGTCGAAGACGCAGACGACGAGGCCGCGCCTCGTCTTCTCGAGGGCGTCGAAGAACATCCGCTCGCGCTCCTCGTGGACGAGCCACGCGAGCTTCAGGAACGCGCCCTCGTCCAGGGCGCGCTCGTTGAGGCCCCACGTGTCCTCGGCGAGGCCCAGCGTCGAGAACCGCCCCAGGGTCTTCGAGAGGTAGACGGAGTACGCGAACGGATGGGACACGGGGAGGGCCGGCCGCTCCGGGTCCACGTTGATCGGCGTCATGTAGAGCTGGAAGTGCGGCTCGACCCGCTTCAGGTAGAAGCGCGCGATCCCCCGCACGGAGATCCCGAGGCCCGCCCGGAACCTCAGCTCGACCCACGGAGTGAATTCGCCCACCGGCAGCGGGTACGTCCTGCCGTCGATCGCGAGCTCGGCGCAGGCCCCGTCTCCGCGGCCGGGAAGGCGCACCTCGAACGGGAGGCGCATCTCGGGGGTTCCCTCGACGATCGGGTTGTCGGGGCCGGAGACGTGGGTCCGGACGATCCCGTCCTCGACCCGCACCGGGATGCGGATCCCGCCCGTGTACGGCTGCTGGCCCTCGGGCTCGCTCGAGTAGAAGGAGAAGGTCCCCTGGCTTCCCTTCAGGTCGGGCACGCACATCGCCGAGAGCATGACGCCCCGGAACTTCTCGGGAGGGAACGTGATCGGCACGCGGAGGATCGTGCTGAAGACGCCGTGCTCGCCGAGGACCTTCCAGAACGACTCTCCCTTCCGGCCGAGGTCGATCGCGGGCTTGCCGACCGGGATCCGGTACTTGCCGAGCCTCAGCGTCCTCGGCGAGCCCGACACCCTGGCGGAGCAGAGCTCCGGCAGATAGGACTTCCGGTTGGGAACGAGGAAGTCGAAGACCCTGTGGCGTCCCGGGTTGCTCCCGGTCTGGAAGCAGGACCAGGCGACGGGAGACTCCGCGGGGAACGAGGTCCGCAGGCGGACGTAGTTCCCCTCGTCCCGGAGCCGCGCGAAGTTCGGGAGGATCCCCTCGGCGAGGAAACGATCGGTCAGCTCGGGGTCCTGCCCGTCGAGCCCGAGGATCACGACACGCCGGGCGCGGGCCCTCGCGAGCGCGCGCCGCGAGCGCAGGCCGCGGGCGAGGCCGACGAGGCCGCGGACCGGCCAGGTCAGGAGCTTGAGCACCGCGAGGAGCATCGCGGCGAAGACGACGAAGAACGACGAGACGAACGCGAATCCGGCCCCGGGGCCGATGTAGGCCAGGGCGGGCGGGGAGTCGAGCAGGAAGAGCGCCGCCGCGATCGCCGCGGCGACGCGGGCGACCCGGCGGCTCGGCGCGGCTCGTCCCCCCGCCACCCGGGCCCTCAGCGCGCCCGGTTCCGGTAGAGCGACGCGTCCACGGCCCCGACCATCCTCGCCACGTCCAGTCCCCCCCCCACGAACCGCGCGACCCGCTCCGCCGGCCCTCGCGGATCCCCCCGGATCTCGTTGTAGCTGACGTCGAGCCACCGGAAGTTCGGGCGGCTCCCGAGCAGCGTCTCCGTCCTTCGCAGATGGAGCCGGTACTTCTCGACCATCTCGGCGTCCCTCGCCGGGTCGGTCGGCTCGCCCCGCCGGACGAGCATCTTGTTCTGCGACGCGACCACCTCGTCCAGGTCCCGGCGCATGAACACGACCTTGTACGCGTTGTCGTCGGGAAGGTCCTTGAGGAGGAACGAGATGATCTTGACGACCTTGCCGCGATGGGCCCGGAGCCAGGACTTGTCCGGGGTCTTGTCCAGCTCCTTGACCCGCTCGAGCTCGAAGTATCCCTTCGGGTTGTCCTCGTCGGCGGCGCGGACCTCGTCCGTCACGACCTCGAGGCCCGACGCGAGCAGCATGCTCATCATCATGGACGTGCCCGAGCGGGGAAGCCCCGACACGACCACGATCGGATCGCCCCAGCGGGCCCTGAACCAGAAATCGCCGACGAAGCCCATCGGGAAAGCTCTCCGCGCGGAGAATTCCGCCGAAACGCTCAATATACAGGGGTTCCCGGGATTCGTCACGGCCCCGCTCCCGCCCGGCCCGGAGTACCTTGCGGGCGGGCCGCCGCATCCTGGAGTATGGGGATCCGGCGCGTTGGCGGAGAATGCCGGGGGACGGCGCCGCGGGCGGCCGCGCGGCGCGGGTCGCGGAGGATGCGTGAGGGACCGAAGCCGGATCGACGACCGGGGGACCGCCCGTTCGAGAGGGATGGCGCGACGGGATTTCGTCCGGATGCTCGCGGGGACGGCCGCGGCCGGGATGGCACTCCCGCTCGCCTCGTGCTCGCTCTCCGGCTCGACGACGAACCGCCGAGTCGTCGTCCTCGGGCTCGACGGGCTCGACCCCGCGATCGTCCGGGCGCTCGTCGATCTGGGGCGCGCGCCGAATTTCAAGAAGCTCGCCGAGATCGGCTCGTTCCTCCCCCTCCGCACGACGATGCCCGCCCTGAGCCCCGTCGCGTGGAGCAGCTTCATCACGGGCCTGACCCCCGGGGGACACGGGATCGCCGACTTCATCGCGCGGGACCCGAAGACGTACTCGCCCGTCTTCTCGATCTACGAGAACCGGGGGCCGGACCTGTCCCTCGACCTCGGAGACCTGCACCTTCCACTCAAGGGCGGGGGCCCCAGGAACCTGAGGAGGGGAAAGCCGTTCTGGGCCTATCTCACGGAGCGCGGGATCCCCTCGTGGGTCTCGCGGATCCCGACGAACTTTCCGGTGGACGAGACGGCGACCTTCGCGATCGCCGGGATGGGGACCCCGGACCTGACCGACGCGTACGGGACGTTCAGCTACTACACGTCGGATCCGTTCGAGACCTATCCCGATCTCTCCGGGGGGACGGTCCAGTACGTCGACGTCCGGCGGAACACGGTCCGCGCGGAACTGCTGGGCCCCGAGAACACGCTGCGGACCCCGAAAGCCGAGGCCGGGGACCGGAACGCGGGCAAGGCGAGGATCCCGTTCACGGCGTACCTGGATCCCGGGAGCGACTCCGCACGGATCGACATCGGCGGCCGGAGCGTCGTGCTCAGGAAGGGGGAATTCTCCGACTGGGTGAAGGTGGAGTTCGAGCTGCTGCCGGTCATCGGCCACGTCTCGGGGATCGTCCGTTTCCTGCTCCAGTCGGCCGGCCCGACGTTCCGGCTCTACGTCACGCCGATCAACATCGATCCGGAGCGGCAGGCCGCGCCGGTCACCTACCCGGCCTCCCTCGGAGCGGACATCGCGAGGAGCATCGGCTCCTTCTGGACGAAGGGGCTCCCCGCCGACACCAAGGCGTTCGACCACGGCATCTTCCGCGACGAGGACTACGTCCAGAACGCCGAGCTGCTCCTCGCGGAGCACATGGACCTGTTCGACTACCTGTGGTCCCGGTTCGACACCGGCCTCTTCTTCTTCTACGTGTCGAACACCGACCAGGACTCGCACATGCTCTGGCGGAACATGGACGCGACGCACCCGATGCACGCCCGGGCCGACCCGCGCTTCGCCGGGTACATCCACCACCTCTACGAGAGGATGGACGATCTGGTCGGCAAGGTGCTCCCCGCGCTGGACGACCGCACTCTCCTTCTGGTCTGCTCCGATCACGGGTTCGCCCCGTTCGGCCGTCAGTTCCACCTGAACACGTGGCTCCGGGACAACGGCTACCTCGCGCTGAAGGCGGGAGCGGAGAAGAAGGAAGAGACCGCTTACACGGACATCGACTGGAAGAGAACCGTGGCGTACGGCATCGGCTTCAACGGCCTGTACCTGAACCGGGAGGGGCGCGAGGCCGAAGGGATCGTCGCGGCGTCGAAGGCGCCCGAGATCGTGGCGAGGCTCCGGCGGGAGCTGGAGGCGATCCGCGACGCCGAAACCGGCCAGCGGCCGGTGGCGAAGGCCTACCGGAAGGAGGAGATGTACGTCGGCGACCGGACCGGCGACATGCCGGAGATCCTGGTCGGTTACACCCCCGGCTACCGGGCGTCCTCGTCCTCGGTGCTCGGCGCGACCGGGAAGGCCGTCCTCGACCTCAATCCGTGGCCCTGGAGCGGCGACCACTCGATGGCGCGCGACCTCGTTCCCGGGACCCTGCTCTCGAGTCGCAGGGTCGCGGCGGCGGACCCCGACATCCTCGACCTGCCGGTGACGATCCTCGAGTTCTTCGGGATCGCCAAACCTCCCCAGATGGCGGGCCGCTCGATCTTCCGCTGAGCACGGGGTCAGACGTTTCCTGCGTAAACATTCGGCCCGGAAACGTCGGATTCTCGAGGAAACTACAGGGTGTCGCGGTGCCACGTTCGCGAACTCGTGCGGGGAGCCTCGTCCGCAACCCGGCCCCGATGGGCCTCGGCAAAAGGTCCCCATCGATGAGTTTTTGCCTCGAAAGGTTACGCCAGTAACGTCTGACCCCGATTACTGCACGTATCCGAGGCTCTTGAGCTTCTCCAGGGTGGTGTCGTCGAGGGGCGCCGGCGGTTTCTCGGGATCGAGGGACGAGGACGCGACGAGCCGGCTCCATGCCGCGAGATGGCCCGCCAGCGCCTCCGTCCGCCGCCGCTCCTCGACCGCGACGTCCCTCTCCTCCAGCGGATCCTCGGCGAGGTGGTAGACCTCGTCCCGCCCATCCTCGAGCGACCGGATCAGGCGGTACCCGCCGAGCGCGACGAACTGCTGGCCCCCGCGATGGGGCGACTCCCCGAACGCGGCGTAGGGTGGCTTCCCCTCTTCCCGAATCAGCGGCAGCGGGCTCCGGCCGTGCAGATGGACGGGCACCGGCTCCCCCGAAACGTCGAGAAGCATCGCCGGGACGTCCACGATCTCGACGTACTCGCCGACCCTACCCGCCCGGACGGCACCGGGGAACCGGACCAGGAGGGGCACCCGCGTCACCGTCGCGTGCAGAGGCGGCCCTTCGCCCGCCCCGTGCTCGCCGAGGTCCGCCCCGCAGGGGGCGAGGACGACGAGGGTCGCCCGGTTCTCGAGCCCCGCCTCGCCGAACGCCTTCCGGAACTCGCCCAGGAATCGGTCCGCGGCCGCCACCGCCCCGCCGTATCCCGTTCCGCCGCGCGCCGGAGCGCCGACGGCGACGAGGAGGAGAAAGTCTCCGCCCGCTCGCTCCCTCATCCATCCGATCGCTCTCGCGCCCGTCTCCGCGAGGCCGGCCCCGCCGCGGGCCTCGAACGTCGCGAAGCCCTGCGCGAAGCCGAGATCGGCGGTGAGCCCCTCGCCGTCCACGAAGGCCGCGGTCTCGTGGCCCGACGCCGAGAGCAGTTCGGCGAGGGTCCTCGCCTCCCCCGGCAGGCGATCGCCGGTCCGGCGGACGCCGTGGGTGCCGGGATAGAGGCCGGTGAGGAGCGACGCGAGGGACGGAGCCGCCTCGGGCGCCTGGGCGAAGGCCCAGGCGAAGACCACCGACTCCCTCGCGAGCGCGTCGAGGTTCGGCGTCTCGCGTCCCGCGGCCCCGTACGCGCCGAGGCGGTCGGCGCGCAGCCCCTCGATCGCCAGGACGATCACCGGATGCGGCCCGGAAGGGATCTCGGTCGGCGCCTTCGTCCCGGCGCAGCCGCCCGCGACGAGGACGGGGAGGACGGCCAGCGCGGAGACGAGTCTTCCCGCGGCTCGGATGTCGGATCGGGTCACGGTCGCCCCTCCCATCGAGGATCGGTCCCGAGCATTGTCGCATCCCGGAGGGCAGAGGTCTCAGGACCGACGCTCCCCCGTCGAATCGGAAAGGAACGCGCCGACGGCGTCGGCCAGGGCCGCGGAGGCGGCGATCAGGCCGGGAAGCCTCGGCGACGCGCGGTTGAATCGAAGGGGCTCCCCGCTGGGCAGCCAGACGGCGCCCCCGGCGGCGCGGACGAGCGCGGTTCCGGCCGCGACGTCCCACTCGTGCTTCGGGACGAGCGTCCAGGTCGCGTCCGCGAGCCCCGACGCGACGAGCCCGAGCTTGTACGCGACCGACCCCAGGGCGCGAACCCGGAACGGCGCGCCCCGGTACCGCTCCCACTCCCCCCGCGCGACCTCGCTCCGGCTGGCGAGCACGGCCGCGCCG
>CAZPWK010000141.1:0-7134 GCA_964590285.1 uncultured Acidobacteriota bacterium
GCAGGAAGCCACGGGGCGCGTGAGATCGTCGAACCGACGGTCGCGCGCCTGGGAAGGCGCCCGAGGGCGGACGATCCGGGAGCCAGGAGACCTGCCGGGCGGCAGCTCGAACGGGAGGTTCGGAATGAAAGCCCCTCGCCCCGGCACGTCCCTCCTTCTCCTCCTCCCCGCCCTCGCCGCGATCGGCCCCGCCGCGCGCGCCGGGGAGGCCTCTCCCTTCTCGGAAACCGTCGTCGTCACCGCGACGCTCGCGCCCGAGGAGGAGTCGCAGATCGGCTCCGCGGTCACGGTGATCCCGCGCGAGCGCCTCGTCGAGACGGGATGCGCCACCGTCCTCGAGGCGCTCCGTCTCGTGCCGGGCCTCGACGTCGTCCGTGCGGGCGGAGACGGCGCGGTGACCTCGGTGTTCCTGCACGGGGCCGCCTCCGCCGGCGCGCTGGTCCTCGTGGACGGGGTCCGGGTCAACTCGCCCTACTTCGGCGGATTCGATTTCGGCTCGCTCGGGACCGACGCCGTCGAGCGGATCGAGATCGTCCGCGGCCCGTTCTCGGCGCTCTACGGCTCCGACGCGCTGGGCGGCGTCGTGCAGATCTTCACCCGCGCCCCCTCCTCCGAGGGACGGGCCGAGGCGACGATCGAGGCGGGGAACGCGGACCGGAGCGCGGGCACCCTCTTCGCGACCGCCGGGGTCGGGCCGGTCGCGATCGCCGCGTCCGCGCGCGGCGCCTCCTCGGGAGGCGACCGGCCGAACGCCGACTGGAGATCGTGGAGCGGGTCCCTTCGAGCGGCCGTGCGAGCGACGGAGCGGATCTCGCTCGCTCTCGAGGCCGCGGTGCTGGACGCCGAATCGGGCATCCCCGGTCCGGTCGGCGGCGAGACCCCGTCGGCCCGCGGCGCGAGCCGGGAGGAGCGGGTCGCGCTCCCCGTCTCGTGGAGGCGGCCGGGCGGCCGGGAGTCGAGCTTCCTCGCCGCGACGACGAGGTCGGTGCTGGACTACCGCAACCCGGACGATCCGTGGCTCGCGGAGTCGGACTCGGTCGCCTCGAGCGAGCAGGCCCGGTGGACCGAGACCTGGCGGGCGGGAACGCACGACCTGGCCGCGTTCGCGGACTGGGAGAGCGTCGAGGCCACGTCTTCGACGTCGGCCGGCCTCGCGCTCGATCGGGACTCGAGCCGCTCGTGGGGGATCGGCGCGCAGGATTCCCTGGGGCTCCCCCGCGACGTCCGGCTGACGGTCGGGCTGCGCTACGATCGCCACAGCGCCTTCGACGGCACCTGGAGCCCCCGCGCCACCGTGTCCCGGCTCGTCTCCGGGGGTCGGCTCAAGATTCGCGCCTCGTCGGGGCGCGCGTTTCGCGCCCCCTCGATCGGGGAGCTGTACTACCCGTGGTCCGGAAACCCGGACCTCGAGCCGGAGCGCTCCACGACCCACGAGATCGGGCTCGAGCGGTACGTCGGCCGGGGGCGGGCGGAGCTGTCGCTCTTCCGGAGCGACTTCCGCGACCTGATCGTCTACGACTTCGCGACCCAGAGGAACGAGAACGTCGGACTCGCGCGGGCCCGCGGCATGGAGCTCGCGTGGACGGGGCCGGTCGGGAGGCGGCTCACGCTCGACGCCGGATACGGGCTGCTCGACGCGGTGGACCGGCGGACCGGAGACGCGCTCCCGCGGCGCCCTCGACATCGCGCCCACGTCGCCGCGACCGTCAAGCCCCGGCCCGGCCTCGTCGGGACGCTCCGCGCGACCTGGGTGGGCGAGAGGCAGGACGTGGACGCGCTGACGTTCGAGCCGGTGAGCGCGCCCTCGCACCTCAGGCTCGACCTCTTCGCCCGGGGCGGCTTCGCGCGATACTCTCCGTACCTGCGGATCGAGAACCTGACCGACCGCGGCTACGAGGAGGCCGACGGATACCCGGCGCCGGGCCGTCGCTTCGCGGCGGGGCTCGACGTCAGGCTGTGAAGGAGGAGACCGCGATGCCCCGCATCACGAAGGTCTACACCCGCGCCGGGGACGGGGGGATGACCCGCCTCGGGGGAGGACAGTCCGTCCCCAAGGACGACCTCCGGATCGAGGCCTACGGAACGGTGGACGAGCTCAACAGCCAGATCGGACAGGCGCTGGCCGCGGGGCTCGACCCGGATCCGGCCTCGGAGCTCCGCCGGATCCAGAACGAGCTCCTCCACCTCGGCGCCGACCTGTCCGTGCGGGAGGAGGACAAGGACCGCGTCCCCGTCCCGCGGATCGAGGAGCGCCACGTCGAGGCGCTGGAGCGGACGATCGACCGCTTCAACGAGGAGCTCGGCCCCCTCGAGAACTTCATCCTTCCCGGAGGAACCCCCGGCGCGAGCAGGCTGCACGTCGCCCGCACGGTCTGCCGGCGGGCCGAGCGGCTCGTGGTCCGCCTCGCTCGCGAAGAAGCGGTGGGTCCCCAGACGCTCCGGTACCTGAACCGGCTCTCCGACGCCCTGTTCGTCCTGGCGCGGCTGGAAAATCGTCGCAAGGGCGCGCCGGAAGGACTCTGGGACAGCCGGGCCTGACCGGGCGGGACGGGTACCCCGCGGACCTCTTTTCCCAGGATTCGCACGCAATTTCGTCGTATATTTGCGACCGTTCCGCCCCGTGAATCCCCCGGGTTCCAGGGCCCCGGAACGGGGAGCGGCGGCGAGGACGGTCGAACAGAGGGGTGACCACGTGAACAGATCGCTCACCAGGAAGGGTATCTGCATCTGCATGGCGACGGTGCTGGCGGCCGGCATGGCCTCGGCCGGTGTGCTGCCCGACGGGTTCCACCTGCAGCCGGTCGCGACCGGTCTGACCCAGCCCTCCGACGTCGCCGTCGCGCCGGACGGCCGGATTTTGATCGCCGAGCGCACGACGGGGAATCTCCGGCAGGTCCGGCTCGGCGAGCTCGTCGCGACGCCCCTCTGCCACGTGGACGTCCAGACGGCCGGCGAGGCGGGGCTGCTGGGAGTCGCGGTCCACCCCAAGTTCGACCGGAACGGCTGGATCTATCTCTACTACACGGACCTGGCCAGCGGGAGCAACCGCGTCGCCCGGTACACCGTGCAGGGGGACACCTGCGGCGGCGCTGTGCCCCTGGTCGATCTCGGAGCCGGGCCGACGTTCACGCGCAACGGCGGCGGGATCGCCTTCGGGCCGGACGGGAAGCTCTACGTCGCGACCGGCGACATGGAGACCCCCGGGAACGGCCAGATCCCGGACGTCCTCCAGGCCAAGATCCTGCGGATGGAAGACAACGGGGCGGTTCCCTTCGACAACCCGACTCCGGGCAGCCTCGTGTACGCGATCGGCGTCCGGGACGGGCGGGGGGTCGCCCTCCAGCCCGCCGGGCAGGTCTACGCCGCGGACGCGGGGGCGCTGTCGGACGTCAGCTATGACGAGCTCAACGCCGTACCCCCCGGCGGCAACCTGGGGTGGGACAGCGCGAGCGGTAGCTCGGGCGGCGTGTTCGACGACCCGCTGGTCTCCTGGTCGCCGGAGGACCTGATCGGGCCCGCGGGCCTCGCGCTCTACGACGGCGCGGCGCTTCCGGTCTTCGACGCGGAAGGGGTCGACCGGCGGCTCAACGGCCACGACGACGACGAGGACCGGTTCGGGCACGACCACCTGCGCGGAGTCGCCCGGGCCAACGACAACGGGAAGTCGGTTTGCGTCGGGGGCGTCAACCACGGGCTGGTCTGCCCCGATCCGCTCGTCCCCTCCTGGTGCGGCGCGCGGGACACGAACGGCGACGGCACGCCGGACGAGAACGTGCTCTGCCTGGCGGAGGACGAGCCGGCGGAGTACTGCCCGAGCGGGGCCCCGTACGGCGACGACGCCTGCGGCGACGACGGCACCGACGAGCCGGACGAGTCGTTCCTCTACAGCCTGTTCCTCCCCGGATTCTCCGGGAACACGGTGACTCGCGCGACGGTCGAGCCCTCCGACCCGGCCGTCCTCAGCGAGGCGGAGACGTTCCTCGACTCCTCGGCCTGGGCCGACTGCCCGACCGGGTGGAGCGGGGCGGCGACCGGAAACGACGGCTGGCTCTACCTGGTGGCGACGAACGGCGGCGGCGCCCTCGCGGGCGGCCTCTACCGCGTGACCCACGAGCAGGAGCCCGGCCCCCGCGAGGTGTCCCCCGCGTGGAGCCACTTCCCGCTGAAGGTCGCCAAGGGGGCCGTCACGGGGGACGTCGTCGTCTCCTGGGAGGACCTCCGCACCGACGCGATGCAGCCCCGGGACGACGGCACGGAGCCGGCGGCGCCGGCCCGCGAGTACACGGTCTGGCAGGGGACGATCGGCAGCTGGGGAAGCCACGTCCCGGTCACGGGCCTCGGCGCGACCGCCGGCACCGAGGTCAACGGGGCGATGCGGAGCGCGACGTTCGCCGCGCCCGCCGGCAGCTACTTCCTGGTCTCCGGCCGGGGGGACAACCTCGAGGGCTCGCTCGGCCGGTCCTCCGCCGGAGTCGAGAGGCCGGGCTACGCGGTGACCGACCTCTGCGCGACGATCGGCTACCACGTGCCGGCCGCCCCGGACATCGTGGACTGGAAGTGCGGCAAGGACTTCACGCTCCTCGACGAGAACGGGGACCCGCGCAGCCTCTCCGACTTCCGCGGCAGGCCGGTGATGCTCGACTTCTCCGCCGCCTGGTGCGGCCCGTGCGTCGCGGAAGCGGACGAGATCGAGACGTTCCTGTGGCAGGTCATCAAGGACCGCGGCGCCGTGATCCTCACGGTGCTGATGGACGATGGGGTCAACAACGCGTACTCGCCGGTCGGCACCCCCGAGGCCGCCTACTGCCTCGTCTGGGGGAACCGGGCCAGCGCCGAGGACGACCACACGTTCCCGTGCGTCGCCGACTCGGTCCCGCGGACCGCGTACCCGAACTACGCGACCGGGTACGTGCCGACGAACATCGTCATGGATAGCGGCCTCCGGGTCGTGTACAACGGCGCCGGGTGGCTCCCCGGGTCCGGGCCCCCGGGAACGCTCGGTCCCAGGGACTACATCAAGGCGGACTTCGAGCGGATGCTGGCGAACAGCAACACCTGCTTCAAGTAGAATGCCGGCCTTCGGGCCGCGATCGGAATCGGACGAAGCCCGGCCCCTCGGGGCCGGGCTTCGTCATGGAGAGCCCCGCATGACACGCTCCCGCATCGTCTTCCTGGCGCTCGCCGCCGCGCTCGGCGCCGCCCTGGCCGCGCTCCCCGTCCTCGCCGAGGAGGAGGAGAAGAAGGAAGAGCTGCCGCTCGAGACGGCGGACGCTCCGACCTCCGTCAGCCTGACCCAGACGATCCAGGAGGGCGGAGGGGCGATCTCGGTGCAGACGATGTGCACGAACTGCAACAGCGCCGACCTCACCCTCGGCTCGTTCGGGAACGAGTTCGTCGCCGTCACGTGCGACGGCCTGCCGGTGTCGCCGGGGCTCCCCCAGATCTACCTCCTCTCGGTCGTCCCTTCCTGGACGATCGAGAACGTCGCCGTGGAGCAGGGAGCGGGACGCGCACGCCTCGAGGGAGGGGCGATCGGCGGCGAGATCGAGGTCCGCCGCAGGGAGGCGGAGGAAGGGCTGCAGGTCCAGGTCACGGAGGACGCCGGCCAGTACGGCTGGAACGGCGCACGGGCGGAGGTCGCGGGGCGGGCTGGCTGGTTCGGCGGCACGCTCGCCGGTACGTGGGCCGAGTCGGACAGCGTGGACGCGGACTCCGACGGCAACCCCGACATGGCATCCATAGACCGCTCGACCTACGAGGCCCGCCTCGACCTCAGGCCCGGCGACCGGCACCGCATCGCCGTCGGCGTGACCGGCTACGACGAGTCCCAGACCGACGGCAGGGCCGCGTACGACCTGTACGCCTCGATGGCGCTGGGCCGCGACGTGTGGGAGCGCGAGGAGGTCGAGATCAACCGCAAGCAGTACGATCTGACCTACCGCTGGGACCTCCGGGACGGCTCGAACCTCTCCGCGGGGCTGCTCCACTCCAGCCGGACCACCCTGATCGCGGAAGAGCAGGGGGCCACGAGCGGGATCTTCCAGCCGACCTACGACATCGGAGAGGTCCAGCGGCACGCCCGGATCGAGTGGTTTCGCCCGCTGGGGTCGCGCGCCGTCCTTCGGGTGGGCGGGTCCCGCACGGAGCAGGACTACTCCGTCGTGGACACCCCGTTCAACCTGATGCAGGGGCTCCCCACCGGGTACGAGCTCGAGGAATCGCCGGTCGAGAACGGCGCCTGGGCGGAGGGGGAGATCTCGCTGGGCCGCGGCGCGACCCTCTTCGCCGGGGCGCGGTACGTGGACTTCGACTACACGGACAACATGGAGGAGGTCATCGCCGCCAGCTTCGTCTCCCCGGACTGGCTGAGCTACGACCTGCCCCAGGGCTCGGACTGGCTCCCGCGCCTCGCGCTGCGGTGGAAGCCGAACCCCTCGTTCGGAATGCGCTTCACCGCCGGAAGGGGGTACCGCCAGCCGCCCGCGACCCACGACTCGGTCTGCTGCGGCCGGCGCTTCCGCGGGAACCGCGGGATCCTGATGGAGCGGTCGCGCGTCCTGGGGATCGAGGCCGACTTCCAGCCGGCCCCCGGCCTCAAGCTCACCGCCTCGGCGTTCCGCACGGACTTCGACGACATGGTCGTCAACATGGCGACGTGGGTGGAGAACTACGTCCCGATCTACCAGAACGTCAACTACCCGTCGGTGCTCCTCGAGAGCCTCTCGCTGGGGGCGCGGTGGGACGTGACGAGCTGGGCCAGCCTGCGGGGGGACTTCTCCTGGACCTCGGCGCTCAACGCGTCGCCGGGAGAGATGGTCCCGATCGTCGCCGACTACTACGGCATGCCCTACGCGTACGAGATCGCGCTGCCCGAGGTGCCGTTCATCCCCAGGCGGACCGGGTCGGCCGGGATCCTGCTCAACCCTCCCGGTCTCGGCGCCTCGATGGACCTCTCGGTCCTGTACGCGGGCCCGCAGACGATCCAGAAGTTCACGGAATGGTACGGCATGCCCGGGTGGGGCACGCCGGAGTTCGTCTCCACCCCCTCGTTCCGCGTCGTGAACCTCAGGCTCAGCAAGTCCTTCCCGGCCGGGATCGAGGCGTTCGTCGGCGTGGACAACCTCCTCGACTACG
>CAZPWK010000142.1:0-7112 GCA_964590285.1 uncultured Acidobacteriota bacterium
TTCTCCTGCTACGGCGCGGTCACGGTGGACCTCGGCGCCCCGGGCGACGACATCCTGAGCACGCTGCCCGGCGCCTCCTACGGCGTGTACTCGGGGACCTCGATGGCGACCCCGCACGTCTCCGGCGTCGCCGCCCTGATCCGGTCCGTCTCGCCGACGGTCCCCGTGTCGCAGCTGAAGAACATCATCATGGTCTCCGCGGACGACATCCCGTCCATGGCCGGCATCACGGTCAGCGGAGGGCGCCTGAACGCGTTCTTCGCCATCGCCGAGCCGGACGACGTCCCCCCCGGTGGGATCTCCGACCTCGCCGCGGGCACCCCGACGTCGAACGGCATGGGTCTCACCTGGACGGCGACGGGCGACGACGGGACGACCGGCACCGCGGACCACTACGAGGTCCGGTACTCCACGTCCCCGATCGACGACACCACCTGGGCCGCCGCGGCGAAGGCCGCGCGTCCCCCGGCCCCGCTCGTGGCGGGGACCCCGCAGAGCATGGAGGTCGCGGGCCTGACCGCCGGCACCGCGTACTACTTCGCGATCAAGGCGTTCGACGAGTGGGGGAACCCCGGCCCGCTCTCGAACCTCGCGTCGGGCACGACGCTTCCGCCTCCCACGGCGGACGTCGCGCCGACCTCGGTCTACTCGGCGCTCTTCACCGGAGGCACCTCGGACCACGTCGTCACGCTGACCAACGTCGGCCTCGGGACCCTCGACTTCACGATCCCGACGCCGGCCCTCGGCGAGGTGATGGCCGTCCAGGAGACGGTCGTCTACGGGAAGGACGAGCTCGATCCGAGGAGCGGCGATCCGATCCTGCAGGGCTCCGGCGGTCCCGACACCTTCGGCTACCGCTGGGTGGACAGCGACGAGCCGGGAGGTCCCGCCTTCAACTGGGTGGACATCTCGACGACGGGAACCGCCGTCGGCGCGACGAGCGACGACTCGATCAGCCCGGCGATCCCGCTCGGCTTCGACATGCCCTTCTACGGACAGTTCTTCAACTCGATCCGGGTCTGCAGCAACGGCTGGCTGTCGTTCACCAGCAGCGCGACCTCGTACTCGAACCAGCCGCTGCCGTCGACGGGATCGCCGGACAACCTCGTCGCCCCGTTCTGGGACGACCTGAACCCGGGCGGCGTCAACCGGATCTACTTCCAGTCGTTCGGCACCCACGCGATCGTGCAGTGGCACGAGATCCCGCACTACGGCACGACGACGCCGGGGACGTACACGTTCCAGGCGATCCTGGACTCCGACGGCACGATCACCTACCAGTACTTGACGCTGGTCGGCGAGGTCCAGAGCAACACCGTCGGCATCCAGGACGCGACGAAGACCGTGGGGCTCCAGGTCGCCTACAACCAGGCGTACCTCCACGACGGCCTGGCGGTCCGCATCGGCGCCATGCCGCAGTGGCTCTCCGCCTCGCCGACGTCCGGCCGCCTCTGGGCCGGCGAGTCGGCCCCGATTCACGTCCACCTCGACGCCGCGAACCTCGAGGGCGGCACCTATCCCGGCCAGGTCAACATCCTGACGAACGACCCGGCCCATCCGGTGCTGACCGTGAACGTCACGCTCGACGTGACCGGGGCGCCGGACGCGGTGGTGACCCCCGACGCGCTCGCCTACGGCGACAGCTTCCTCGCGCAGCCGAACGAGCTGATCCTGACCGTGCGCAACGCCGGGACCGACACCCTCGTCGTGTCCGGCGTCTCGACGAGCGCCGGCGAGCTCGTCGCGAGCCCCTCCTCGTTCAGCCTCGCTCCGCGGGAGGCGCGGGCGGTCACCGTGACCTGGACCCCCACGGTCCTCGGCCCCTTCGAGGGGACCGTCACGGTGTCGAGCAACGACGCCTCGCAGCCCGCCATCGCGACCCCGGTGACGGGCACCGCGATCCCCGCCCCGGCGATCATCGTCTCGCCGACCTCGTTCGCCGAGACGCTGTACACGGGCGAATCGGTCACGCGCCCGCTCCGCGTGCGCAACGGCGGCGGCAGCGACCTGATCGTGGACGCCGCGACGTTCCTCGGCGAGGGCGGCCTGGTCGTCGCGGACGACGAGGGCGCCACCGCCTCCGGCGGGCCCGACGCGTTCGGCTACCGCTGGAAGGACTCCGACGAGCCCGGCGGCCCCGTCTTCAACTGGTACGACATCACGACGGTCGGGACCCGGATCACGTTCGGGTCGCTCGACGACTCCCTGAGCGCCGCGATCGACATGGGGATGACGTTCCCCTACTACGGGAACAACTTCACGGGGCTCAAGGTCTCGACGAACGGCTGGCTGACCTTCAACACGACGTACACCTCGACGCACAACTCCAACTACGCCCTGCCCGCGACCGGCGGCGCGCCCAACATGCTCGCGCCGTTCTGGGACGACCTGCACCTGCGCACCGTCGGCACGGTGCACTACTACAACGCGGGCGACCGGTTCATCGTCCAGTACACGAACGTGGACAAGTACTCGCCGACCGGGGCTTCGCTGACCTTCCAGGTCCAGCTCTTCCCGAACGGCAAGATCCTGTTCCAGTACAAGACGATGACCGGGACGCTGAACAGCGCGACGATCGGCATGCAGAACGCCACCGAGAACATCGGCCTGACGATGTGCTACAACGTCGCGTACGTCCACAACGACATGGCGATCCAGATCAGCCGGACGCCGGACTGGCTCGTCGTGACTCCGAACCACGCGGTGATCCCGCCCGGCTCGTACCTCGACTTCCAGGTCGCCTTCGACGCGACCGACCGGATGGGAGGGGTGCTCGAAGGCGCGGTCGTCCTCCTGACGAACATCCCGGACCAGCCGCAGGTCCAGGTCCCGGCGACGCTGACCGTCATCGGAGCGCCGGACGTCGCCGTGATCCCCGAATCCTACGACTTCGGAACCCGCTACTCCGGATACTCGCACCTGACCACGTTCCAGGTCGTCAACAACGGCACCGACGTGCTGAACGTCTCCCTCGTCGACACGACCGACGCGACGCTCGTCGTCACCGAGGACGTCGCGCCCGGCGGCGAGACGCCCCAGGCGGTGATCACGCTGCCGCCCGGGTCGGCGCGGCTCTTCGGCCTGCAATGGCTGCCGGCGGTCCCGGCGGTCCTGAACGCCGAGGTCCGCGTCCACAGCGACGATCCGGACACGCCGATCCTGGCGATGCCGGTCACGGGCGTCGCGATCCCGCCGCCCGTGGCGGTCTGGTCGCCGCCGTCGTTCTCCGAGGACCTGATGGTCGGCGACGTGGTCACGCGGACGCTGCACCTCGAGAACCAGGGCGGGTCCGACCTGACCTTCGTCACCCAGCTCCGCGACACGACCGCGGCCGAAGTCACGGTCTATCCGGAGGTCAAGCTGGCCGAGGACGAGGAGGATCCCCGCGAGGGCATCCTCGGCAGCGGCGGCCCCGACGAGTTCGGCTACAAGTGGACCGACTCCGACGAGATCGGCGGCCCGACGTTCGACTGGGTGGACATCAGCTCCTACGGCACGCTGATCGACTTCAGCAGCTACACGAGCGGGCAGAACCTCGGGCCGTTCCCGATCGGGTTCGCGTTCCCGTTCTACGGCAACACCTTCACGTCCTTCCGCGCGTGCAGCAACGGCTGGATCAGCTTCACGGACACGACGACCGACTCCTCGAACGATCCTCTCCCGTCCACGGGGGCGCCGGAGAACCTGCTCGCCGCGTTCTGGGACGCCATGATCCACGACGAGACCTACGGGTCCTCGGTCTACTACCACAACGACGGGACGAAGCTGATCGTCCAGTTCAACAACATCCGGAAGTCCGGCTACACGACCGCGCCGTTCTACACCTTCCAGATCCTTCTCTACCCGAACGGCAACGTCGTGTACCAGTACCAGTCGCTGGGCGCGGCCGCGCAGCTCAACAGCCACACGATCGGCATCCAGAACGCCGCCAAGGACGACGGCCTGACCGTCGTCTTCAACGACGCCACGTACGTGCACACCGGCCTCGCGATCCGCTTCCGGGCCCTCGACTGGCTGACGGTGACCCCGTTCGCCGGGACGATCCCGGCCGGCGGCTCGATCGACCTCGACGTCGTCGTCGACACGACCGACCTCATCGGCGGCGACTACGCGGCCAGCATCGATCTCGCGACCAACGACCCGGCGCACGCGGCGATCGCGGTCCCGGTCGCGCTCCACACGACCGGCATCCCGGACGTCGACGCGGCGCCGGCTTCGCTGACCTTCCCGACGACCTTCGTCGGCTTCAGCTCCACGCTGCCGCTCGTGGTGCGGAACGTCGGCACCGACGTCCTGCACATCTCCGGGGTGGCCGTCTCCGGCGACTTCGCCGAGACCGGTCTCACCGCGCCGGTCGACGTGCCGGCGGGCGGGACGATCCCGCTGACGGTGGACTTCGCGCCGACGACCGACGGGTCGCGCCTCGGAGTCCTCGGCATCTACAGCGACGACCCGGACGAGGCGACCTTCGAGATCGCCCTCGAGGGCTACGGCCTCTTCCCGCCGGAGATCGGCTCCACGCCGGAGGCGATCTCGACCGCGCTGCCGCCCGGGGGCACGCGGACCAAGACGCTGACGCTCCTCAACACGGGCGGCAGCGACCTCAACTGGACCGTCTCTCCGAACATCATCTCCTCCACCGGCGCGGTCGAGGTCTACGACTACCTCGAGCTCGGCAAGGACGAGGAGGACCCGCGGATCGGGATCCTCGGCTCCGGGGGCCCGGACGCCTACGGCTACAAGTGGAAGGACTCCGACGAGCCCGGCGGCCCGGTCTTCAACTGGGTCGACATCAGCGAAGTCGGCACCCCGATCGTCTTCGACCCGACCGGCTACAAGGACGACGGCAACGTCGGTCCGTTCCCGATCGGCTTCACGTTCAACTTCTACGGCCTCCCGTTCAACGAGTTCCGCGCGTGCACGAACGGCTGGGTCAGCTTCACGAGCACGAAGACGACCTACAGCAACCAGCCGCTTCCCAACGCGGGGACCGCGGTTCCCGAGAACCTGCTCGCCGTGTTCTGGGACGACCTGGTCTTCCGCGGCGCGTCCACCACGCCCCGCCCGTCGAAGGCCTACTACCACTTCGACGGGTCGAAGCTGATCATCCAGTACAGTCACATGTACCGGATCGCCAACTCGACGACCGACGACATCAACTTCCAGATCCTGCTCTATCCCAGCGGCAAGATCGTCTACCAGTACCAGACGATGGTCGTCAGCGATCCGGATTCCCACACGATCGGCATCCAGAACGCGGCGAAGGACGACGGCCTGACGGTCGCCTACAACGTCCTGTACGTGCACGAGAACATGGCGGTCGAGTTCGCCAAGTTCCCGGAGTGGATCCGGCTCGACACGCTCTCCGGGACGATCCCCGCGGGCGGGAGCCAGGATCTGACCGTGACCCTGGACGCCTCCGTCCTCGAGATCGGGATTCACGAGGCGACGCTCGATTTCCTGAGCAACGACCCCTACACCCCGTTCTACCAGGTCCCGCTGACCCTCAACGTCAGCGTCGTCTACGCCACCTGGGCGGACTTCAATCCGGACGTCCTCAACCTGACCTCCGACGGCACGTACGTGACCTTCAAGGTCGAGCTGCCTCCGGACCTCGACCCGAACCAGATCGACCCGGCCAGCGTCCAGCTGAACGGCGTCATCCCGGTGCGCGACTTCCCGCCGCCCAACTGGCAGGACTCCGACGGCAACGGGATCATCGACGTGGACTTCAAGTTCGATCGCGCGGCGCTCGAGGCCCTGCTGCCGGTCGGCACCGAGGTGCCGGTCTGGATCACGGGCGAGGTGCGGGACGTCCAGTGGTGGCGCGGCGACGACACGATCCGCACGCTGAACCCGCGGATCAAGGCGCCCGACCACGCCAACTACTACCTCCTGGGCTCGGTCGTCCCGATCCAGTGGGACGGCCCGGTCTACGGCACCGCGACCCACTACGCCGTGCAGCTGTCCCGCGACGGCGGCGTGACCTGGGAGTGGATCGCCGACAACGTCGCCGGCCTCGCCTACGACTGGGTCGCCGCCGGCGCCGTAACCGAGAACGCGCTGGTGCGCGTCCTCGCCTTCGACCAGCAGGGGCTCATGGGGTACGACACCAGCGACGGCCCCTTCACGATCGCCGGGCCGGTGCTCCTGCCCCCGAACCCGATCACCGAGCTCGCCCTCGTCCGCGAGGGCACGGACCTCGTGATCGCCTGGAAGGCGTCGCTCGCCGACCTCGGCCACGGACCCGCGGAGAGCTACCGCATCCTGCGGAGCGAATCCGGCGCGGGACCGTTCGTCGAGGTGGCCACGGTCACGGAGCCGGTCTACCGCGAGGCGCTCTCGGCGACCGAGGGCGTCCCGCTCGTGCTCTACCACGTCGTGGCGGTCAACTCCGCGGGAGAGTCGGACTGAACCGCCACACTCTGGCTTGAAGCCACCGAGGCCCGCCGGGCAACCGCCCGGCGGGCCTTCTTTTTCTTCCGCCCCGCCTCTTGACCGGGGGGCCGTCTCCCCGTATACCCACCGCAGAGACTCACGGGGGGTTTCCATGAACAAGGGCGCGCGGTGTGTCGCCGTTCCGGTCGGCCTGTTCCTCGCCTTGGCGGTCCTCACTCCGGCCCTGTCGGCGCCCGGCGACGACGACGCCGGGAGCCGGGCCGGATCGCGGTGGGGCCCCGAGCGCGGCCCCATGGCGCTCGTCCCGCGGCCGAACCTCTGGCAGCCGGTCGAGCCCCTGGAGGCGCCGGAGATGGAGGTCGACCCCGAGGCTCCGGTCGTGGACGTCGCCGCCGAGGCGGCGCTGACCCCGCCGACGGGGGACGACCTCCTTCCGACGATCGACGTGCAGATCACGCAGGAGATCCTCGACCAGGCCGCCGCCCTCGGCTCCGCGCAGGCGATCTACGAGTTCGTCCGGAACGAGTGCGCGTTCCAGCCGTATTACGGGTCGCGCAAGGGCTCGGTGGAGACCCTGCGCCAGCGGGCCGGCAACGACTACGACCTCGCGAGCCTGCTCATCGCCCTCCTGCGGGCGTCGGGCGTCCCGGCCCGGTACGCGGAGGGGGACGTCGAGATGCCCGTCGAGCAGGCCACCTCCTGGCTCGGCGTCG
>CAZPWK010000143.1:0-7091 GCA_964590285.1 uncultured Acidobacteriota bacterium
TGACGATCGCGGTCGTCAGCGCGAGCCCGTAGAGGTCGCGCGAGATCGACTCCGTCCGGAGCCCCGCGCGGGCCAGCACGAACGAGAACTCGCCGACCTGCGCGAGGCCGAGGGCGACGATCCACGGCGCCTGGTTGCCGTAGCCGAACGCCCGCGCGATCCCGCCGAGGAGGAGCCCCTTCCCCGCCATGACGATCGCGACGAGCGCGGCCACGCGGCCGAGGTTCTCGACGAGGTAGCTCGGGTCGAGGAGCATCCCCGCCGAGACGAAGAACATCAGGCCGAACACGTCGCGAAGCGGGACGATCTCGCCGAGCGCCTGGTGGCTGAACTCCGACCCGCTGAGCACCATGCCGGCGACGAACGCCCCGAAGGCGAACGACAGCCCGAACAGGTACGTCCCGTAGCCCACGCCGATCCCGAGCGCGACGACGGCGACCAGGAACAGCTCCCGCGACTTCCAGCGGGCGACGGTGCGCAGGAGCGCCGGCATCAGCTTGGTCCCGAGGAGGATCATCGCCGCGAGGAAGAGCGCGGCCCGCACGGCGGCCTTGCCCAGCTCGGGGAGGCCGCCCCCCGCCTCCCCGAGCTTGGGAAGGACGATCAGCATCGGCACGACCGCGAGGTCCTGCACGACGAGGATCCCGATCATCACGCGGCTCGCGAGCGTCCCGAGCACCCCCTGCGCGACGAGCGTCTTCAGCACGACCATCGTGCTCGAAAGGGAGAGGATCGCGCCGAGCCAGATCGCGGGGCGGTGGTCGAGGCCGAGCATCATTCGGCCGATGCCCCAGCCGAAGGCGATCGTCAGGACGATCTGGAGGGAGCCTCCGATCAGCGCCACCTTGCGGACGGGGCGCAGGTCGCGGAACGAGACCTCGAGCCCCAGGCCGAAGAGCAGGAGCGCGACGCCGATCTCGGCGAGGAGCTCGACGTCGTGGACCTCGATCACGGACGGGCCGATCGCGTGCGGGCCGACGAGCACCCCGGCGACGAGGTAGCCGATCAGCGGCGGCTGCCCGAGGCGGTGCGCGAGGAGACCGCCCGCGAGCGCGGCGACGAGGATCAGGGCGATGTCGGCCGCGATTCCCATCCCGGTTCTCCGGCGGGGATTCTACCTTCCCGCCGCGCTCCCCTCGAGCGCCTCGAGCTCCCTCGCGCTGTCCTTCCTTCGCGGATCGATCTCGAGGGCCGCGGCGAACGACTCCCGCGCGGCGGCGAGGTCCCCTTCCCTGCGGTGGAGGATTCCGAGCACGTGGTGGACCGCCGGGTCGCGCGGCTCGATCGCGAGGGCCCCCTCGTACGAGGCGATCGCCTCCCGGGTCCTCCCCTGCCGCGCGAGGACCTTCCCCAGCTCGACGAAGATCTGCGGGTGGCGGGGGTCCTGGCGCAGCGCCTCGCGGAGCTCCCGCTCCGCCTCCTCGAGCGAGCCCTCCTTCGCGAGGAGGACCCCCTGGTTGTAGTGCGCGACGCTCGAGACCTCGGGGCGGGCGGGAAGGTGGAGGGCGGCGGCGAACCGCGCGGCCCAGTGGGTCGTGGGCGCGCGCACGGGCAGGTTGACGGCGGCGAGAAGCGCGGCGAGGAGCGCGAGGATGCCGACCGCGGCGAGGCGCTTCCTCTCCTTCCCCCGCACAGCGTCCCTCGCCGCGCCCCCCGCGCGGACGATCCCGTACCCGGCGAGGGGGGCGAGGGCCGGGATCATCGCCATCCGGTAGCGCGAGATGATGAAGAAGAGGAGGAGCGACGCGGAGTACGCCGTCGCGTGGACGAGGACGCCGCGGACCCAGCCCGGGCGGCGCCAGAGCAGAATCGCGCCGAGGAGGCCGAGCGGCGCCACCAGGCCGAAGCCCGGGAGGGGGAGCCTCAGCACCGCCGCCGTCGTGCGCACGTAGTAGTAGTCGTAGTTGTCGGGGACCTCGTAGGCCTCGAAGAGCGCGGCGACCTTCCTTCCCATGAGCAGGAGCCAGTCGCCCGGATGAGACCGGATCCAGCGGAGTCCCTCGCCGAACCAGAAGCGCGAGGCGTCGCGCGTCGTCATCTTTCGCCCCGCGCGGCGCTCCGCCTCGGCGACGAAGTCCTTCTCCTCGTGCTTCGGGTTCGACCGGACGAAGGGGAGCCGGCGGTAGCGCCCGGTCTCCAGCATCGGGTTGTTCCCCTGGTAGAAGTTCTGCCCCCCCTGCGCGGTCGTGATCACCCACGCGCCGCCGGCCGCGCGGTTCCGGACGGCGACCGGGCCGAGGACCGCGAGGACGCCGAGGACGAGCGCGGCGAACGGCCGCCACGCGAGCCTGGGGCCGCCCGTCCTTCCGGACGCCGAGCGGTCGAGGAGGGCCCAGGCCGCGAGAACCGCCGTCGGCAGGAGGAGGTTCCCGCGGACGAGGCAGCCGAGGCCGAGCGCGGCGCCGGTCGCCGCCCAGAGCCGCCAGGCCCCGGAGGCGACCGCGCGGGAGAGCGCCAGAAACGCCGCGGCGGTGAAGAAGAGCTCCATCCAGGTCTTGAGGATCAGCCCCTCGTAGTAGATCGCGGGGACGTAGGCGGCCGCGAGGATCCCGGCCGCGATCGCGGGGCCGCGGCCGAGCGGGCGATCGCTCGCCGCGAACACCATCGGCGCGACGAGCGCGCCGAGGGCGAGCTGGATCGCGACCGCGACGAGTCGGTGCGGCCCGAAGATCGCGTAGACGACGCCGAGGAAGTACGCGTAGGCGGGGTCCTGGTAGAAGAGCCCGCCGCCGAGCCAGCTCCCCGCGGCGATCGCCTTCCCCCAGTCCTCGTGGAACAGCGAGTCGAGGCCGAGCCGGGCGAGGAACGGGGAGTCCGGGAGCGTCGCGAGGTGGGCCGCCCGCAGGAGGAGGGCGGCGCCGAAGAGGAGGAGCGACCACCGCCACGCCGGCCACGGCTCCCGCAGACGATCTTCCGAACCCGGCACCGCGTCCTCCCTCCCGGCGCGATTCCGCTACAGGATGCCACAGCGCGGGGGGCGCGGGCCGGAACGGTTTTCTTGACCCCCGTCAGAGCGGAACCGGGCGAGCGGGCGCAGACTAGGGGAACCCAAGGGAGGCTTTCGATGGCGCTCAGGAAGATCATCCGGATCGACGAGGAGCTGTGCGACGGGTGCGGGCAGTGCGTCACCTCCTGCTCCGAGGGGGCCCTCGCGATCGTCGGCGGCAAGGCGAAGCTGGTCAAGGAGCGGTTCTGCGACGGATTCGGGGACTGCATCGGGGAGTGCCCGACCGGCGCCCTCGTCATCGAGGAGCGCGAGGCCGAGGAGTTCGATCTCGACGCGGCGCGCGAGCATGTCGCGCGGACCGGCGGGGAGGAGGCGCTGCGACGGCTCGACGAGGCGACCGTCGCCCACGAGGCGCGCGGCTGCCCCGGGACGCGGCCGCGGTTCGACGCCGCTCCCCCCGCCGCGAGGCCGGCCGCGGACGGGGCGGGGCCGGGGCAGGCGATCCCCTCGGAGCTCCGGCAGTGGCCGGTGCAGCTCCACCTCGTGCAGCCGGGGATGCCGTTCTTCCGGGGGAAGGAGCTCCTGCTCCTGAACTCGTGCGGCGCCGTGACCTCGGCCGACGTCCACTGGAGGTTCCTCCGCGGGCGGGCGGTCGCGATCGCATGCCCCAAGCTCGACGACACGAGCCCGTACGCGGAGAAGCTGGCCGCGATCCTCCGCGACCCGACGATCCCGCGGGTCGTCGTCGTCCGGATGGAGGTCCCCTGCTGCGGCGGCCTCACGATGCTCGCGCGGAAGGCGGCGGCGGCGAGCGGCAGGAAGGACCTCGTCGTGGACGAGGTGACGATCGGACTGAACGGCGACGTCGGGGAGACGAAGGCGATCCTGGCGCCCGGGTTCGAGGCGGCCGCGCCTCCGGGGGCGAGGCGCGTGCCGGGGGCGGGGTCCTCGGGGCTCGGGATCCTGGGAGGAGGCGAAGCGTGAGCGGAGAGGAGAGCCGCGGCGTGGGGAAGCTCGCATTCCAGGACCACTACCCCGACGATCTCGCGCACTGCTTCGGCTGCGGGAAGCGGAACGAGCGCGGCCACAGGATCCGGAGCTTCTGGGACGGCGACGAGACGGTCGCGCGGTTCACGCCGGAGCCGTACCACATCGCGGTGCCGGGGTACGTCTACGGCGGGCTGATCGCGTCGCTGATCGACTGCCACGGGACCGGGACGGCGATGGCGGCCGGGTACCGGGCCGAGGGGCGCGAGATGGGGACCGATCCGCCGCTTCGATACGTCACGGCCTCCCTCAAGGTGGATTACCTCAAGCCGACGCCGCTCGGCGTCGAGCTCGAGATCCGGGGGCGCGTCAGGGAGGTCAAGGGGCGCAAGGTCGTCTCGGAGATCGCCCTCTCGGCGCAAGGCGTCGTCTGCGCGCGGGGGGAGGTCGTCGCCGTTCAGATCCCGGAGGCGATGCTCGCCGCCCTCAAGGGGCGCTGAGCGCGGAGGACCGATGATCGAGATCCGGATCCCCGGCGGGGAGACGCTCCGCTTCGAGCATCTCGTCCTCGACTACAACGGGACGCTCGCGCGCGACGGGAAGCTCCTGCCGGGCGTGCGGGAGCGGATCGAGGCGCTCGCGTCGCACCTCGGCGTTCACGTGGTCACCGCGGACACGTTCGGCCGCGCGAGAGAGGAGATGGCCGGGATTCCCTGCGAGGTCTCGGTCCTGCCCCCCGAGGGCCAGACCGGCGCCAAGCGCGACCGCGTGCTCGGGCTCGGCGCCTCGGGCGTCGCGGCGATCGGGAACGGCCGGAACGACCGCCTCATGCTCGAGGCCGCGGCGCTCGGGATCGCGGTCGTCGAGGGAGAGGGCGCGGCCCCGGAGACGGTCCTCGCGGCGGACGTCGTCTGCCGGAGCGCCCTCGACGCCCTCGACCTCCTGCTCGAGCCGAAGCGCCTGGTCGCGACGCTGAGGACCTGAAGCGCCGCGATTCTTTCAATTCTGAGAGCGCGGGAGCGACGTTACGGGACCCGCGACGCCGCGCGAGCGTTTCGGATCCGCAACCCCGTTTCGATCCGCCGGCCCGGAGCGACGTAGACTTCCGGCATGAGCATCGAGCGGATCGAGGACCTGGTGTTCGAGCTGGAGCCCGAGGAGCTCCCGGACGCCCTCCACCTGCTCGAAGCCATGGAGCGGGTCGGATGGGCCTCGCACGGAGAGGCCCACGTTTGGCGCGGACAGATCGTGGCCCTGGGAATCTATCAGGAGGATTCACGGCTCTGGATCGACGGACCGGAGGCGTGACCGCTTCCGCCACTGGGGGGACAGCGACCGATCGGAAAACAGCGGACCTCGGCTGACCTCGGACGACCGTTCGCGGCTGGACGGAAGTCGACTGGAAGTCGGTCGCGGTCCCCTTTCCCCCCCTGTTTCCGAATTCGGTTGCTGTCCCCTATTTTCCGATGCAGACTCGGAGCGAAGGAGGTTCGAGATGAGGAGGACTGTCGCCGTCTCGATCGCCGCGCTCGCGCTCCTGGCTGCCGCGTCGTGCGTCGTCTCGCCCTATCCCGTGGCGCCGGTCGCGAGGCCCCCGGTCCCGCCGCCGCCTCCGATGTCGTACGACGTCGGCCTCTTCTACGACGCCCTCGACCCGTACGGCGACTGGCTGCACCTGTCGGCGTACGGCTGGGTCTGGAGGCCGACCGCCGTCGCGCTCGACTTCCGGCCCTACACGGACGGCCGGTGGATCTACACGGACGACGGGTGGATGTGGATCCCCGAGGAGCCCTGGGGCTGGGGGCCCTACCACTACGGCCGCTGGTTCTACGACGCGCGCCACGGCTGGTGCTGGCTCCCCGGCACCGAGTGGGCGCCCGCGTGGGTCGTGTTCCGCTGGGGCGACGGCTGGTTCGGATGGGCGCCGGCGCCGCCGGGCATGCGGGTGCGCGCCGGGTTCGGCGTCGAGCTCGGCGGCCTGGATCTCGACGTCGTCCTCCAGCCGTTCATGTGGCGGTTCGTTCCGGACCGCTACGCGTTCGAGACCCGGGTCGGCCGCCACGCGGCGCCTCCCGCCCGGAACGTGACGATCGTCCGCGTCACGAAGACCGTGACGAACTACGTCTTCGTGGAGAACCGCATCGTCAACCGGGGCGTGGACATCGACTCCTTCGCCCGGACCGTCGGGCGGGCCGCGCCGCGGTACCGGATCGTCAACGCGGACGCGCCCGGGCCCCCGACGACGACGCAGGCCCGGGAGGTCCGCGCCTACCGGCCCGAGCTTCGCCCCGCGCCGGCCGAGCGCGCCCCGTCGAGGGGCCGGTACGTCAGCGACGACGACCGGAAGGCCGCGCCGCGCCCGGGGACGCCGGTGGCCCCGACGGGCCTCGACAGGACCCGCCAGCAGCCGGCACCCCGCCCCGCGCCGGTCTCGGTTCCCGCCGAGGAGCTCGAGGCCCGCAGGAAGCGCGAGGAGGCGGAGCGGGCGGAGCTCGAGAGGCGCCTCGAGGCCCAGAAGAGGGTCCTGCGCCGGGAGCACGAGCGCGAGGCAGCGCGCCCTCCCGCGGACCTCGACCGGGAGCGCCTGCGCGGGCGCCACGAGGCGGAGAAGCGCGCGTTCGAAGAGGAGGCGAAGCGGCAGCGGGAGCTGCTCCTCCGACGCCAGAAGGAGCGGGAGGAGGGGGCCGCGAACGCCCCGAAGACGCCTCCGAAGAAAACCCCGAAGAAGGCGGCGGCGGCCCGCCCGGAGGGAGAGCGCGAATAGGGAACGGCGCCTAGGCGCGCGATCCGATCTCTTCCATCAGGTACGCCGCCGCCTCGTTCCCCCGGAAGAAGAGGTCGAGCTCGAGCTTCTCGTCGGGGGCGTGCGCGTTGTCGTCCTGCAGGCCGACGCCGAGGAGCACGGACGGGACTCCGAGAAGGCGCGTGAAGCTCGCGATCACCGGGATCGAGCCCCCCTCGCGCGTGAAGACCGGCTTCTTCCCGCACGCGCGCTCGACGGCCCGCCCCGCCGCCTGGAGCGCCGAATGGCCGGTCTCCGCGAGCCACGCCGGGCCGCCGTGCAGGTTCCGGACCTTCACGCGGACCGACTTCGGAGCGAGCTTCCTGAGGTGCGCCTCGACCTTGCGACCGATCTCCGCCGGAGTCTGGTTCGGGA
>CAZPWK010000144.1:0-6998 GCA_964590285.1 uncultured Acidobacteriota bacterium
GTACCTCACGCTGCTCTCGGAGACCGGGCTCCTCGGAACCGCGCTGTGGGCTGCCCTGCTGGCGTCGTGTTTCGCCTCGACCTCCCGAGCGGGCCGGCGGGTGAAGGACCTCTTCGGGGAGGGTTCGAAGGGGCTCGCTCCCGCGAGTGCGGCCGCGGGCAGACAGCTCTTCGGAGCGTGCCGGGGGCTCGAGGCCGCGATGGTCGGATTCCTCGCGGCCGGCGTCTTCCTGACGATCAACTACTATCCCGTGATGTGGACTCTCGTCGCCTTCATGTCCGCCACTCGGGTCGTTCTGGCGAACGAGCCCGCCCTGTCGGCGGCGCGCGAGGGGCCGCGCGGTGCGGTGGAGTCCCGGGCCGCGAGCGGCGGAGCGGGGACCGGCGCATGAAGGTCGTCTGGATCGGTCACTTCGTGCCGTATCCTCCCCGGGGCGGCGCGCCGCAGAGGAGCTTCCATCTCCTGCGCGAGGTCGCGCGGCGGGGTGAGCTCCACTTCGTAGGCGTTTCGCTGCGAGGTCACCAGCGAAGGCGCCGGGACGTCGCCGAGGCGCGACGGGGCCTCGCGGAATTCTGCCGGAGCGTGACGATCCTGCCGGTCCGCTTGCGCAGCTCCGCGCTCGGCAAGGCATGGTCGGCGCTTCGCGCGATGGCGACCGGCCGCTCGTACAACGAGACGTGGCTCGACTGCCGAGCGAGCCGCGAGATCGTCCGCCGAGTCCTCGCGCACGCCGCGCCGGACGTGGTCCATGTGGACAGCATCATGGTCGCCGACCTGCTCCCCTCGGGTTGCCCGGCCGCGGCGGTGCTCAACCACCACAACGTCGAGTCGCACATGATGGAGCGGCGAGCCCAAGGCGAAGAGGGTTGGCGCGGAGCCTTCATGGCGCGCGAGGCTCGCCTTCTGCGCGAGCTCGAGCGAAGCCGGGCGGCGCGGTTCGGCAGGCACGTCGTCGTCTCGGATCTGGACGCGGCCCGGCTGCGGGAGACGGCACCCGCGGCGCGTTGCGTGACGGTCCCGAACGGCGTGGACGTGGACTATTTCCGCCCCTCGGATTCCCCCGAGGAGCCCGCGACGCTGGTGTTCTGCGGTCGCATGAACTGGTATCCCAACGACGTCGCCATGCGCCGATTCGTGCGGGAGCTGTGGCCCGAGATCCGGAGGCGCAATGCGGAAGCGCGATTGACGGTCGTCGGCATGAACCCGACGACGGGGCTGCTCGCGGCCGCGGCCGGGGACCGCGGCGTCCGAGTGGTCGGGTTCGTCGAGGACGTGCGCCCGTGGATCGCCGCGGCTTCCGTCTACGTCTGCCCGATCCTGGACGGCGGCGGGACGCGTCTCAAGCTCCTGGACGCCATGGCTCTCGGCAAGGCGATCGTGGCCACGCCGCTGGCGGCCGAGGGACTGGAAGTCGAGGACGGACGGGAGATGGTGATCCGGGAATTCGGACCGCCGTTCGTCGAGGCGGTCGTCGGGTTGTTGTCGAGCCCCGAAACTCGCAAACCCCTCGGAAGCGCCGCCCGCCGGACGGCCGTCGCGCGCTACGCATGGCGCGGCCTCGGCGAGAGGCTCGTCGCCGCGTACGAGGAGGTCATGGAGGAGGCTCGCGCGCGGAACGGGAGGTCTTGATGCCATGATCGAGAGAAGCGCCGTTCGCTCGGCAGCCCTCGGGCTGGGGATCCTGGCGATACTGGCGTCCGGTGCCTACGTCGCGAAGCTCGCTTACACGATCGTTCGCTACCAAGCGCACATCTGGTTGCCGGACTACGTCGCCTCGGCGTTCGATTCACGGGAATCCTCGACCGGTGAGGGCCGGCACTTGATCTTTCTCATGGTGGACCACTTCGAGCCCGGGAAGGGGGAGGACGCGGACGAGCGGGCCTCCCGTTGGGTTTCCAAGCTCCGACCGATCGCGGATCGTCACCGGGACGCCTCGGGCCGAAGGTTCCAATACACGTGGTTCTACGCCGTGGACGAGCACCGGGAAGGCGTGCTCGCGACGCTGGCGAGGGCTTCCCGGGAGGGATACGGCGAGGTGGAGCTGCATTGGCACCATCCCCCGTCGGATTCGGATCGGTTCCCGCAGATGCTGGACGAGGCCCTGTCGTGGTTCCGGCGATACGGAGTCGGGGTGTCCGGGAATTCCGAGGGTCGGACGCAATTCGGTTTCATCCATGGTCTCTGGGCCCTGGACGGCTCCCAACCTCGATGCGGCGTGAATCGGGAGCTCGACATCCTCTTTCGAAGCGGGTGCTACGCGGACTTCACCTTCTCGACCGCCGGGACGGTATCGCAGCCCCGCAAGGTGAACGCGATCTACTACGCCACGGACACGGATGCCCCGAAGTCCTACGACGAAGGGGAGGACGTCCGGGTCGGGCGGAAGGTGGACGACCGTTTGATGATCTTCCAGGGACCGATCGGTTTCGACTGGATGCGAGCGCGGCTCGACTACGCCGCCGTGGAAAACTACGCTCCGCCGACGCCGGCGCGGATCTCCCGTTGGATCGACGCCGACATCCACGTGAAAGGGCGTCCGGAGTGGGTGTTCGTGAAGGTGTACTCGCACGGCATCCCGAGCGAGCCCGTGATTCTCGACCGCCATCTCGACCGGATGCTCTCGGATTTGGAGGAGATCTGTCGCAGGCGAGGGATCGCGCTGCACTACATGACCGCCCGCGAGGCCTTCAATGTCGTGAAGGCCGCCGAGGACGGCGGGCGAGGCGATCCCGGATCGTTCCGCGACTATCGCCTCCCGCCGCCGGCTTGCTCGGCCGCGCCCGACGCGGGCGCTCCGGAGCTCGCTACACGGTCGGGAGAAGCCGCCGGCGGGCCCGTCACGGACGCTCGGCGATGACCCGGGCCGGGTTGCCTCCCACGATGGCATACGAAGGGACGGGACTCACGACGACCGCGCCGGCGGCGACGATGGCGCCCTTCCCGACGTCGTCCGTCACGATCGCTCCCGCGCCGAACCACGTGTCGTCGCCGATGAGAAGCTCCCGTCGCTCCCCCGGCTGGCGCGACATCGGAACGTCTCTCCGCTCGAATCCGTGCTGCCGACGCCCGCTGAGGAACGACACGCCCGGGCCCACCACGACGTCGCTCCCGAACTTCGCGGAGCTCACCAGCGTCCCCACGCCCAGCGACACGTCGTCGCCGAGGGTCGCGTCCGGCTTGGTGAGGATCACGCCGAAGGAGAACGTGCACCGCTCTCCGCAACTCGCCAACACCGCGCGGTAGTAGGCGCGGCGAAGCAGCACGCCGAACGCGCCAGGCCGTATCGCGAGGCGCTCGGACGTCAGGCCGAACGCGCGATCCCGCGGCATCGCGAGGCACGCGAACCGGTAACGGGCGACGTAGTACAGCGCCCAGGGCGACAACGCTCTCTCCAGGATCCGCTTCGCCGACGGCGTCGTCCTCAACTTCGGCCTCCCTGCGCGTATCCACCGAGCCGGTGGTACAGAAGACCCAACCATTCGTGGAGGGCGGCGCGCAACAGCCCGAGGTTGTCCGAGTAGAGCTGCAGCGCGGGCACCGACGAGCGTTCCGTCTCGAAGCCGAACGCCCGGAAGAAGATCTCCGCGCGACGCATGTGAAGGCAGTCCGTGACCAGCAGGACCCTGCGGACGCCGCGCGCGCGCAGAAGCCGGGAGGAGTTGCGCGCGTTTTCCCACGTACTGGAGGCGCTCTCCTCGAGAAGAACGGCGGAAGACGGCACGCCGAGCTCCTCCGCGAGATCGGCCATCGCCCGGGCGACGGTGCAGTTCCCCGAGCCGGAGCTCGGTCCTCCCGTGAACAGGAGCATCGGAACGCGGCCCTGGCGGTACCAGCGCGCCGCCAGATGCGTGCGGCGGATCGCGAAGAGGTTGGGCGCGCACGTGGCGTCGACGCCGGCGCCCAGGACGACGGCGACCTCCGCCGGGCCTTCCGTGTCCGGCCGCAGGATGGGAACCGCGATCCTGTCGGCGAGGGGAGTGAATCGCAGGACCGCCTCGATCGCGAGCGCGGCCAGCGCTCCCGAGCCGAAAGCCACCCACCACCTCCGCCGCGGCGTCCACTCCGATCGGGGCATCAAGGCGGGTCCTCCTCGTCGCGGCCGTCGTCGGATGGAGCTCGGATCGCACCGTCCCCGACGGCGATTCAGGGCTCCTTCTCCGCCTTCACGAGAAAGCCCGCGGCCAGGAGGCCCAGGCAGCGCGAAGCGGAGGCGCGGAGCAGGGTCCTGGCGACGCGATCCGCGAGCGCAGGCGCGACGCGGTAGAGCAGCGGCGGTCGAAAGTCGTAATGCCGCCTCGCGACCGGTGTCAGGCCGACCCTCCGGAGGCGATCCTCGAGCCGGAACGGCACATAGGAGCGCATGGGAAAATCGGCGTCACGCAGATCTCGACCCGTGAGCACGCCCCGCAACCGATGGTACGGCCTGCGCAACAGGCGGCTCTCCAGCTCGAGAGGAGCGAGAAGGTTCGAAGCCTGAAGCACCAGCTGACCGCGCGGCCGGAGCACGCGGACGATCTCGCGCAGGCCGGGTAGGACGTCCGGCCAATAGGACAGTACGCCGACGCAAACGACCGCGTCGAAGCTGACGTCCGGAAACGGCAGCCTCTCGCAGCTGCCGACGCAGAACCGGACGTCGCGGGCGGAGGGATGCGCGGCGACGGCGGCGCGCGCGCGCTCGATCATTTTCTCCGATAGGTCCATGGCGACGACGCGGTGTCCGCGATCGAGGAGATGCGGCTCGAGGATCCCGGGACCGCATCCGCAGTCGAGTACGTCTCGGCCGCCGGCGTCGAACATCTCGAGCAGGATCGCAAGGCGCTCGTGGTACGGGTGCGCCACTCGGCCGTCGGAGCTTCCGTAGCGTCGAATCTCGTAGCGCTCCGACTCGCGGTCGTAGAACCGGCGGACCTTGCGCAGGTGGTCCCAGGCCCTTCGCTCCCGACCTGCGGCCGTCAAGATCGGCCTCCCCTCGATGCGCTTTCCGCGGGGCGCCGGACGGTCCTCGCCGCCGGACGGGCCGGTGCGGCGATGCGCTCGATCTCGCGAAGGAGCACTCGCGCCTGCTCCTTCCGGCCGAAGCGGTCGTCCGAGGCGACGGCCTTCGGCCGGTGACCGCTCCGGTACTCGACGTACCGTCTCCGTATCGCGGCCGCGATGCCGGCGACGTCCTCCGGCTCGACCCGGTCGGCGTCGGTCTCTTGAAGGAGCCGATGGAGGGGACTGTCTCTCTCCGTCAGAGCGAGAAGCCACGCGTCGAAGCGAACGTACTCGAACGTTTTCGCCGGGATCGTCATGGACGAATTGTATCCGGGGAACGTGACGAGCATCGTCGCTCCCGCGAAGAAGTCCAGAGTTTCTCGATGCGGCCGCGGAGGGCCCACGCGAACGAATTCCCGGATCCCTTCCTCTCCCGCGATGGCCGTCAGAGGCAGACCACCGTGCTCGTCGAACGCCCCGACCATCTCGAGCCGGATCCGAGAAGGATCCAGTCCGAGGTCCCGGATGACCCGAGCCGCGCCCCGAAAGAGGGCCCGGGGATCTCGATCGAAATACACGGTTCCGGCGAAGCCGATCACGAAAGTACTGCCGTGGCGCGACGGCGGCATGGGGTCGTCGTCGCAGCCGTTGCGCACGGCGATCGTGCGGTCCTCGGCTCCGGGGTGCGCGCGCACCAGCGCGTCGCGCAGCTCGGGGGTGTTGGCCACGACGAGCGCCGCCCGCGCCAGGCATCGACTCTCGCCCCGCCGCGCGAACCACCGATACAGCGGGCTCGCCACCGCTTCGGGAACGCGCCGAGTCAGGCTCCAGGGATCCCTGAGATCCACCACGAGCGGCAATCGCGAGGCTTCCGCTATGCGCCTCCCGGCATCGTGGGTCGCATGCGGAGGGGCCGAGGTCACCACGACGCGGTACGGATGGCGCGACGCGAGGGCCACCCCGAGCTTCGCCGCGCGCCGCGCCCAGGCCGAGTAGCGGGCGTGCTCCGCCCAGGCGTAGTAGGTCCGGAGAACGTCCCGGAGTCGTCGCGGGAAGAGGGCGATGTCCTCCACGGCCACGGTCCCGGGCCTTCCGGTCCGCCGACCGTCCGTGCCGCCTTCGCCCGCGCCCGGCCTCGCTGCGGACGCCGGCCCGCGCGAGCGGGAGAGAGCGGTCCGGATCCTCTTGGTCAGGAGCCAGACTTGGTGTTCCAAGGGATCGAGAAGGAACCGGGACGGTCTCACCCCGAATACCCTGGTGCCGGCCGGGAGGTCCTCGAGGCGGGTCGAGTCGCGATGCTTCATGAAAGTCGGGTCGAGCGTGAGAACGTCGAGGGTCCAGCCGAGCTCCGAGGCGAACCGGGCCAGTTTCTGCCACCGCAGCGCTCCCACGGTGGCGTCCGGTGGAAAACAGTAGCTGACGAGGAGCATGCGGGATTCCGAGTTCGAATTCCCGGGGGGGGCCTCGAAAAACGGAGCGATCGCCGTCGTCGGTTCGCGGCTTCCCCGCCTGTCCACGCCGTGCCTCGTCCCCCGATCTTACGGCTCCCGCCCGTGGTCGGCCGTCGACGGCATCGCCCCACTCGGGGCCGGCGGAAGGCGGGCGGGATTATCGCATGTCCTCGGCTCGCCCACCGGAGTCCGGGAAGCTCTCGCACCCGATGCGTCTTCGGTCGCGCGGGGGACGGCCTGCTCGCCCGTGGTACGCTGCTGTCGTCGCTCGCGGCCGGAACGGGGGCAGGGGCCCTCCGGCCTCGGAGGCCGTCCCCGGTGGCGGTCGGCAGGACGGCGGCGAATTCTGCCGCGCCGTGTCGTTTCGATTCGGCCGAGGGAGTTACCCTTTCGTGATCGGACGAGCCGGCAGGGCCCCCGCGGGGCGCGTTTGGAAGAGAACCGGCGCCTTTCTGGAGAGTGCCGTCCGAGGAGCGGATGGCACGCCGCGTGCAAGTTCCGAAGTCGAAGACGCCGCGCACCGGGATGACGGCGAGCCGGGCTCCGGCGGTGGCCGAGACCACCGCGCCG
>CAZPWK010000145.1:0-1776 GCA_964590285.1 uncultured Acidobacteriota bacterium
GGACCGCGCTGGCCGAGGTACACCTCGTTCAGGTAGAACTCGAGGATCCGCTCCTTCGAATAGCGCAGGTCTAGTACCAACGCCATCAGCCCCTCGCGGATCTTCCTCCACCAGGTGCGCTCCGTGCCGAGGAACAGGTTCTTGACCGTCTGCTGGGTGATCGTGCTTCCGCCCTGCACGATCTTCGCCCGCTGGACGTCCTCGACGGCGGCCCTCGCCACCGCGAGGGGATCGATCCCCGGGTGCGACCAGAACCTCGCGTCCTCCGCCGCGAGCACCGCGCGCACCAGCCTTTCGGGAACGGCCGAGAGGGGCACGACGTCGCGCTCCTCCTGGCGCGGGCCCGCGAGCAGGGCGAGGAGCTCCGGCTCGATGGTGACCGTCGCGACGGGACGTCCCCCAGCCCCGGAGATCGTCGAGAGCCGGCTTCCCCGGAAGCCGAGCCGGACCCGGCCCGCCGCCGAGCGGCCCCACGGCCCTTCGGAAGCGCGGAGGAAGAGGTCGATCGTCTCTCCGCGGCGGCGGAACTCCCCCGGCCTCGCCGGCGCGCCCTGGATCGGGACGTACCCGGTCCTCTCGAGCCTGCGGGCCACCGTCGATGCGCTCGCCGGCGCGCCGGCCCGCAGCGCCAGTCGGTCCGAGTAGACCCGCGAGGGAAGGTCCCAGAGCCGCCCCTCGAAGGTGCTCGTGATCTCGACGTAGACGTAGAGGAAGGCGGTGCCGAGCAGGACCGCCGCGACGATCGCGCCCGCCGCGATCCGGCGCGCGCGCACGGAGCGCCTACCGCGCCGTCGTCCCCGAGGGGGACTCTTCGACGCGTCGCGCGGGCGGTCGGAACCCCTGGACATCTGCGCGCGCCCTCGCGGCGGCTTCCGCGGGAAGGCGACCCGGGTTCACGGCGGCGGGTCCCGGGTCAGGCGGGGTGCGTCCCTCGCATCGTCTCCTTCAGGGGCTTCCCCGCCTTGAACGCCGGAGCGCGCATCGCCGGAAGGTCCAGGACCTCTCCCGTGTGGGGGTTGCGCCCCGCCCGCGCCTTCCGGGCCCGCGCCTCGAAGGTTCCGAAGCCGCTGATCGCCACCTTGCCCCCCGCCAGGAGCTCCGCGGCGATGAGACCGATCGCCGGGTCCGAGTCGAAGATGGCGTCGATGCACTCCCGGGCCTTCGCCACCGGCAGGCCCGTTCTCTCGGCGAGCTTGTCCGTCAGTTCCGCCTTGTTCACGGCGTCCTCCTCCTCAGGGCACCAGCCGCATCTCCCGGAGCGACGAGCGCACGACGTAGATCCGGATGTTGTTGTCCTGCTCGTCCAGCGGAAAGAAATAGAAACCCGGCTCGGCGTCCTCCCCCTCTCCGAGCATGCCCCACATCGTCTCGCCGTCGATGAACGTGAGAATCGCCTTCCGTCCGGAGCGGTGCGCTTCGTCGAACTGCCGCCGGGCCACGAAGTCGCGGTTGCCCACGTAGTCCTTCACGTAGAACAGGGCCTTCATCGACTCGACCGACACGCGGCGGGGGACCCCTCCGCCCTCCGCCGGAAGCAGGTGGAAGTTCCCGGTCCCGGGCCGGAAATCCTGCGTGACCCCCTTGTGGACGGTGCCGTCCTTCATGTGGACGACGATCTTGTTCTCCATTCCCACCCTCCGTGTCGGACCGTTCCTTGCCGGGCGCATCGTACCCCCCCCCCCCCCCCCCGGGGCCCCCCCCCCCCCCCCCCCCCGGGGGCGGGGGCCCCCCCCCCGGCGCCGGGGGGCTGTCCCGGCCCCCCGCGGCCCCCCCTGT
>CAZPWK010000145.1:1786-6330 GCA_964590285.1 uncultured Acidobacteriota bacterium
CCGGGCGCATCGTACCCCGCCCGCCCCCCCGGGAGCAAACACGGCCTCCCCTCGCCGGGCGCCGAGGCCGTCGCCGAGGCCGCGAGGATCTTGACCGGCCCCGAAGCGCCGCCTATGTTCTCGACGGGAGGACCGGAGCGATGGAAGACGGACGCCAGCGCGCGCCCTCGCCGGCCGGGAGCGAGGAGCCGACCCGGACGCAGGTCCTCTTCCGGAGGCGGCGCTTTCTCGTCCACCGCCGCTATCAGCTTCGGGTGACCCTGCTGGTGGCCGGAACCGCGCTCCTCCTCCTTCTCCTCCTGAACCTCAGCCTCCTCGCCTCCAACCACAGGAGCACCTCGGCGGCCCTCGAGGTGGCGCCCGAGTTGCGACCTTACTTCGAGGCCCAGGACCGGTTCCAGCTCACGCTGATCCTCCTGGGCTCCGGGGCCTTCCTGGCCGGCGTGTTCGTGCTCAGCATCCTCGAGACGCATCGAACCGCCGGGGCGGCGATCGCCGTGTGCCGGGGGATCGAAGGCCTCGCACGCGGCGACTTGCGCGCCCGCGTGCGCCTGCGCCGCGGCGACAACCTCAAGGAGATCGGGGAATCCGTCAACGGCCTCGCGGGCTCTCTCGCCCGGCAGGCGCTCGGCGAGGCGGAGCGGCTCGAAGCGATCGCCGCGCGCGCCGGCGGCCTCACCCCCGAAGAGGCGGCTGCGCTTCGGGAGGAGATCCTGGATCTGGCCTCAGCGAAGCGCGGGCTTGCCGGATAGCCGCGGCCCAGGCCTCCGCGCCGGGAAGGCGCAGCCGGATGCCGGCGCGATCCTCCCCTTCGAGCCATTCCACGCGGAGCCGGTCGCCCCGCGCCCCCGAGTCCTCCGCCGACACCTCCCGGATCCGGTCGAGCCCGATCCGGAACTCGCGCCGCGGGAAGAACCGCTCGAAGCGAAGATCGCGATCGGTCAGCAGCAAGGAGCCCGGCCCGCCGACGGAGCGGCGGCCGAAGACCTCGACGAGGCGGGCATCGGCCTCGGAGCGAAGCGCGGGTCGTCCGCCCTCCGTGTGGCCGTCGATCGGTCGGCCCGCCGAGCGGACGACGACTCGGATCGCGAGCAGGAATCCCGCGATCATGACGGCGAGGGGCAAGAGGAGCCAGGCGATCGCCCACGCGCTCACGGAGCCTCCTCCCTCTCTCCCGGGTCTTCGAGACCGGCCTCTCGGAACCCGCGCGCCCTCAGGACGCACGCCTCGCATCGCCGGCAGGGACCGCCTCCCGGACCGGGATCGTAGCAGGAGACCGTCCGCCCGACCGGCACGCCGAGCTCCCTCGCCCGGAGCACGATCTCCTTCTTGCTCATCCGGAGCAGCGGCGCGTGGACGCGGAACCGCGCGCCCGCGGCGCCGGCCTTCGTGGCCGCGGCGGCGAGCGACTCGAACGCCTCGAGGAAGGCGGGACGGCAATCGGGGTAGCCGCTGAAGTCCACGGCGTTGACGCCGAGGAACAGGTCCCGCGCGCCGATCGTCTCCGCCCACGAGAGCGCGACCGCGAGGAAGACGGCGTTCCGCGCCGGGACGTACGTCGCGGGGACCTCGTCCCCGATCGCCCGCCCCGGAGCCGGCCCCGGCAACGGGATCGAGGGGTCGGTCAGCGCGGAGCTTCCGGGGAAATTCAGGTCCACCCGCACGACGCGATGCGAGGCGGCGCCGAGGGCGCCGGCGATCTCCGCCGCCCGCTCGATCTCGACCGCGTGCCGCTGCCCGTAGCGGACGGTGACCGCGTGCGCCTCGAACCCGTCCCGGACCGCGCCGGCGAGAACCGTCGCGGAGTCGAGGCCGCCCGAGAGGAGCACGACCGCCTTCCGCGCCCCCTCGCCGCCTCCGGGCTTCGCGCTCGCGGGGCCCTCTCTCACGCTCCGCGGCTCCGGTCGGGCCACAGGACCTTGTGCACCTGGATCTGGAGCCTCACCGGGAGCCGGTCCTCGAGAATCCATCCGGCGAGCTCCGCCGGGTCGAGCGCCCCGTGCACGGGCGAGAACAGCACCGCGCATCGCGACGCCAGCCTGCGCTCGCGCACCTGGTCTGCCGCCCACAGGTAGTCCTGGCGTCCCGAGATCACGAACTTCAGCTCGTCCCGCTCCCGCAGGTGGTCGAGGTTCTCCCAACGGTTGCCCAGGACCTCGCCGCTCCCGGGACACTTGACGTCGACGATGCGGACGACCCCCTCCGGCACGTCCTCGATCGGGAGGCTTCCGCCCGTCTCGAGAAGAACGCCGTATCCCCGCGCGAGGAGCGCTCCGAGGAGCGGCGTCGCCTCCGGTTGGAGGAGCGGCTCCCCGCCGGTCAGCTCGACGAGGTCGCACCCGTGGCGGGCGACCTCGCCGAGGACCTCGTCCACCGACATCGGGCGTCCGTCGTGGAACGCGTACCGGGTGTCGCACCACGCGCACCGGAGGTTGCAGCCGGAGAGCCTGACGATGACGCACGGCCGTCCCGCGTGGGTCGACTCGCCCTGGATCGAGTGGAAGATCTCGCTGACCTGGAGCACCGCCGCATTTTACACATTCGGAGCCGGACGGAACTCCCGGCGTCGGGTGACACCGTCCGTCACGAATGCGATGCGCGGGGTGCCGGGGTGCGGCACGGGCATCCGGACTCGGGAAGCCTCCGCAGCCGCCATCCCGTTGACGGGCAAGAGCTTCCCGATGACGGTTGCAAACCGTTCTCCCGGGAACGAACGTTGCACTGAATCCGGGACCCCGGTTCGCACCGACGCGAGGTTTCCCGTCCGCGCCGCGAGAGGGAGAGACCGTGGCGGGTCTTTCGAATCTGAGCCTGCCGGAGATCGTCGCGATCGTCCTGGCCGCCGTCGCCGGGCTGATCGCGGGGTTCGTGTCCGGCCGGCGGCGCCGGGAGCGGACCGCGCGCGAGACCGCCCGCATGCGCGACGAGCTGGCCCGGACCGACCAGCAGATCCGGGAGCAGAGCCGCATCGCGGCGAAGCTTCGGAGCGAGCAGCAGTTTCTGAAAAATCTCTCGATCTCCCTCCCGAGGCTCGTCCGGGAATTGAACCGGGAGAGCCTCGATTTCCAGGACATCCCGCGCCAGCTGCTCGACCTCGCGGGGAGCGTCTTCGAGCCCTCGCAGATGCTCCTGTTCCTCGTCCGCTCGCCCGGCGACACGAACCCGGAGGGTCAGGAGCTCCTCCTGCGCGACCACCGCGGCCTCGGGGAGGTCCCCAAGACGGCGAGCCGGGTGAGGCGCGGCGAAGGGAAGATCGGTTGGGTCGCCGCGAGCATGGTGGAGATGGCGGACGACGACTGGCTCAACCTCTCCCGGACCGAGGGGCGCACCCTCGACGACAACCACCCCGCCTTCCGCCTGAGCCTGATCGGTCCGATCGTCCACCACGGCAAGGAGGACCACCTGCTCGGCGTCCTCTGCAGCGGCGAGCCGGCGACCCGGCCGAAGAACGAGAAGCTCGTCCTCCAGATGATCACGAACCTCGGAGCGATCGCCTACCGGAACGTCCAGAACGTCCGCGCCCTCCAGCAGCAGGCGCACCACGACGGCCTGACCGGCCTCTACAACAAGCCCCGCTTCATGGAGCAGCTCGGGGAGATGATCTTCGCCTCCGAGCGCAGGGCCCAGCCGCTCGCCATCTTCATGTTCGACATCGACTTCTTCAAGCAATACAACGACTCCAACGGCCACCAGGCGGGCGACGAGGCTCTTCGCGGCGTGGCGGAAGTGCTCCGCAGGAACCTGAGGCCCCAGGACCTCGCGGGGCGATACGGCGGCGAGGAGTTCATCGTCGCGATGCCCCTGGCCGACGGCGAGCAGGCTCTTCGCGTCGCGGAGCGGATCCGGGAGGCGATCGCGGCGCACCGGTTCCCGCACCGCGAGACGCAGCCCGGCGGCGCGCTGACGATCAGCGGCGGCGTCTCGGTGTTCCCCCAGGACGGAGCCAACAGCACCGATCTCATCGGCTGCGCCGATCGCTCGCTCTACCGGGCGAAGGCCGCGGGGAAGAACCGCGTGTTCCTCCACAAGACGTTCGAGATGGGAGACGACCGCGGCGACTTCCCGGACCCCGAGGACCTCGAGCGCCGCCTGGACTCGATCCTCGGGCGGCGGGCCTGACGCCGAGTCCTCTCCCGGCTCCCGCCCCCTTCGAACCCACCGGAGGCGTCCCGTGGTACGATGCCCCTCGGGGGTCGGACGATGCCGCAAGACACGAGTCCGACCGGGCGCGCCGGCTCGCTGAGCGCGACTGTGGCGGGGGACGGGCGACCCGGGCCGATCGAGGAGAGGATCGGCCGGAGGCTCGTCCGGCTGGTCGATCCGGACTCCGACGAGGGCGCCGAGCTCCTGGGCTCGGGAACGGTCGAGATCATCGGGCCCGAGGGGGAACGATTCGGCCGGATTCCCGCGCACGAGGCGTGCCGGCTCCTCAGGGAGCGGCTCGAGCGCCGGCTCCGGGACCCGGAGGCCGTGGTCGAGGGAGACGCGCTCCGCGAGGGGCTCTCGCGCCTCTCCGCCCGTTCGAAGGGCCGGGGACGCTCCCG
>CAZPWK010000145.1:6340-6998 GCA_964590285.1 uncultured Acidobacteriota bacterium
AGGCGCGGCGGACTTACTCCAGCCCCGACTTAAGGGTCTTCTTGATCGCCTCGACGATGAAGTTCTGCATCGACGGCTGCTGGTTCCGTACGGCGGCGTAGACGAGGCAAGGGAGCTTCAGGGAGATCTGGATGCCGTTCTCGTCCAGGGTGTCGAGCCAGCGCGAGAACTCGTCCCACGACTTGAACGACTTCGCCTCGATCGCCCCCTTGCGGTAAAGCTCGATCAGCGTCACGTCGTCCTTCAGGCGGAACAGGACGTCGCTCTCCTCGTACTCGGAGAAATCGCTGTAGGCGAAAAACTTCACCTCGCCCGCGATCTGCTCCTTCCCCTTGATCGAGATCTCCGGCTCCTTGTTGCAGCGCATCATGATGTAGTCTTCCTTGCCCTTGAAGTAGAAAGCCAGGATCGGGTCGGTCCGCGGGTTGTTGTCCGACGGCGTCTTCAGGGCGCGGTAGACCTTTCTCGCGATCTCTGCGTTCGTTCTATACATTCTTCCTCTCCACGCGTGACCACATACGCCATTCGAATAGGCTGAGTATACGTTCAGGCATAGCGCGGCTCAAGGCCGAAGATCCCGCCTCCGGGCGATCACGGTTTCGTCAGTCAAGTCCTCGCGAGAATGAAGATTCCGGCGGCGAAAATGCCCCGCGGAATC
>CAZPWK010000146.1:0-6983 GCA_964590285.1 uncultured Acidobacteriota bacterium
AGAACGAAGTCCGCGTACGTCTCGTACCCGAGGAGGCGCGCCTTCTCCGCCCGGAGCGCCGCGATTCTCGACACGATCTCGCGGTTGTCGCGCTCGTCGCCGTGGGCGCCCCGCGTGACGTAGGCCGTGAGCATCTGGCGCCTCAGGTCGCGGTTGTCGGCGTACTGGAGGAAGGGCCAGAGGCTCGGGGCCTGGAGCGTGAACACCCACTTGCCGTCGAGGCCCGCCGCCTCGGCGGCCTCGGCCGCCCCGGCGACGACCGACTCCGGGAGCCCCGCGAGGTCCTCGGCCTTCTCGAGGACGAGCCGGTAGGCGTTCGTGTCCCCGAGGACGTTGTCGCTGAACTTGACGCCGAGCAGCGACAGCTCCGAGTGGATCTCCCGGAGCCTCTTCTTCCCCTTCTTGTCGAGGTTGGCCCCGCCGCGCACGAAGTCCTGGTAGGTCTCCTTCAGGAGCATCCGCCGCTCCGGATCGAGGCCGAGCGTCTCGCTCTTCTCGTACACAGCCCGGACTCGCGCGAAGAGTCTGGGGTCGAGCAGGATGTCGTCGGAGAGCGCGGAGAGCATCGGCGCGACCCGCTTCGCGGTCTCCTGGTGCCGTTCGTTCGTCTCCGCGGAGAGGAGGCCGTAGAAGACCGCGGACACCCGGTCGCGCAGCAGCCCCGATCGCTCGAGCGCCTCGATCGTGTTCTCGAACGTCGGCGCCTCCTTGCTCCTCGCGATCGCCCGGACCTCGGCCCGCTGCCTCGCGATCGCCTCCTCGAAGGCCGGGAGGTAGTGCTCCTCCTCGATCCCGCCGAACGGAGGGACGCCGAACGGCGTCGTCCAGTCCTCGAGGAGCGGGTTCGCGCCCTTGGCGCCCCCGGCGCCCTTGGCCTGGGCCGGCGGCGCGGCCGCGAAGAGGGGGACCGCGAGAGAGAACAGGACGGCGAGCCACAGCGACTTCGACATCTGCGAAACCTCCAGCCGGCCCGCGGCGCCCGAGAAGTCCGGCGCCGGAAGCGGGGAAAGGGTCGGCATGGTACTACGGCGTTGACGAGGGCGGGAGCGGGCGCCGATAATCGGGACCCATTCCATCCCTTGATTCTCGAGCCGCTCCGGGAGCCCCGGGGCAGAAGTGGAGGGGATCCATGGATCGCGGGAGGACCGTCCGGACGTCCGCCGCCGCGCTCGCGGCGCTCTCGCTCCTCGCGGCGATCGCCGCCGCGCAGGAGACCCCGGAGCCGCCGGCCATGAGCCCGGAGGAGCGGGCGCTCGTGGAGAAGTGGACCGCGTTCATGACGCCCGGCGCCGAGCACGCGTGGCTCGCCGAGCGGGTGGGGACCTGGACGGCGCACGTCAAGGTCTGGGCGACCCCCGACTCCGCGCCTCAGGTCTTCGAGGGGACCGCCGAGTACCGGATGGTCCTGGGGGGCCGCTTCCTCGAGGACCGGACGACGGCGACGTTCGACGGGGGGACCTTCGAGGGGCGAGGCTTCACCGGCTTCGACAACCTCAAGAGGAAGTTCGTGTACGCCTGGATGGACAGCATGGGGACGGCGATCCTCACCGGCGAGGCGACCCTGGACCCGAAGACCGGCGTCTTGACGTCCGTCTCCGAGGCCCCCGACCTGATGACCGGCAAGTACAAGAAGATCCGCGGCACCGAGACCCGGGTCGACGCGAACACCTTCCGGTCCGAGATCTTCGACACGACGCCGGACGGGAAGGAGTTCAAGTCGATGGAGTCGGTGTACCGGCGCAAGTAATTCGGGGACGGCAACCGGATCTCAGCCCCGGCCGCGGTCGGCCAGCTCCAGCACGAGGCGGGCCGCGGCCGCGGCGCCGTCCGCCGCGACCGGCCGGTAGACCGGCTCCTTCCCCAGGTTCGCGATCGCCGCCTTCGCCAGATCCTCGGGCGTCGTCCGGGACAGCGACATCCGCACGCCCGCGCCGTGCCGGGCGAGGCGCTGTCCGACCGAGACCTCCTGCTCGCAGTGGCCTTCGAGGGGGAAGTACAGGAACGGTCGCCTCAGGACCGTCAGCTCGATGGTCGTCGTTCCTCCCCCCTGGACGATCGCGAGATCGCACGCCGCGAAGTGCTCGTGGAGCGCCGGAACGTAGCCGCGGACCTCCACCCCCCGCGGCACGGCAACGGCCGCGGGGTCGAGGCGCGGCCCGCAGACCAGCACCATCCGGAGCTCCGGGACCGAGTCCCGCAGGATCGGCCACGCTCGTCCGCACAGCTCCAGCAGCTCCTTGCCGATCGCGGTGCCCCCGATCGCGCCGACGACGAGAGGCCCGGGGCCGTAGCCGAGCCGCGCCCGGACGGCCGCGCGATCGGCGCATCCGGCCGGGTCGAACGGCAGCACGTGTCCGACGAACCGGCACCGTTTCCTGGCCCAGTCGCGCCGGTTGGGGAGCATCGGCCCGAACGGCTCGTCGGGAACGTCCTCCTCCTCGCCGACGAACAGGCTCAGGTCCACGAACTCGGACGCGCGATCCGCGCCCTTCGACCACGCATGGTTCCAGAACCAGACGCCGAGCCGTTCCAGGAGGCTCCCCGTCATCGCCTGGAACCCGACGAAGTCGTAGATCGTCGCGTACGGGAACGTCTTCAGCGACCGGTCCTTCTTGAGCGCGAGGGTCACGTCGTACGTCTCGTCGCCGAGGACGAGATCGAAGCGCTCGCGCGAGACGACCCGGCGAAGGACCGCGATGTTGCGGGACCAGGTTCTCGCGGCCGAGAAACCGTAGCGGATCAGGCTCAGCCTCGGTCCATCGGCGGCCCGCTCGGCGACGGCGTTCGCGTCCGCCAGGTCGGCGCACTCGGGCAGGACGGTCTCCCCGGCCTCCCTCAGGATGCCATCGGCAGGAGTCGCCGCGAGCCAGGAGATCGCGACGCCGGGGCGCTGCCTTCTGAGCTCCCCGGCGATCGCGAGGTCTCGGAGCACGTGGCCGAGGCCGATGGAGCCGCTGATGAAAAGGATGCGAGTCGAGTCCGCCATGCGCGATCTCCTCCCCGGCACCGACGCGGCGAAGACTCTCCGGCGCACGATAGCCGAGCCCGCGGCCGGGAACAAGCGCGGGAGCCGGCCTCTCCCGCGGCGCTATACTCCCCCGCCCATGACCACCGGAATCCCCCTGCTCGGCGAGACCCTGGCGCTCGCGGCCGCGCTCTCCTGGTCGGCGGGGGTGATCCTCTTCCGGAAGCTCGGCGACCAGTCGCCGCCGGTCGCCGTCAACCTCTTCAAGAACGCGGTGACCGTCGTCCTCCTCGCGCTGACCCTGCCGCTGGCGGGGACGCCCTTCCTCCCGGACCGGCCCGCGTCGGACTGGCTGCTGCTCGTCGTCTCGGGGCTGCTCGGGATCTCGCTCGCCGACACGCTCTTCTTCATGGCGCTGAACCGGCTCGGAGCGGGGCTCGTCGCCGTCGTGGACACGCTCTACGCGCCGGCGGTGATCGGGCTGTCGGTCCTGTTCCTCGGCGAGCGCCTCGGCGCGCAGGTGCTCGTCGGCGCGGTCCTGATCGTCGGCGCCATCCTGGTCGGCGCCGCGGACCGCCCCGCGCCCGGGAGCACGCGGCGGCGGATCGTCGAGGGAGCGGTCCTGGGCGCCGTCGCCATCTTCTGCATGGCCGCCGGGATCGTCATGGCGAAGGGAGTGCTCGAGACGGCGCCGCTCCTCTGGGCGGCCGAGGTCCGGATGGCCGCCGGGACGGCGGGGTTGCTCCCGCTCCTTCTCTTCCCGCGATGGAGAGAGGGGATCGCCCCCCTCTTCCGGCCGAGCCGCCGGTGGGCGCTCGCCGTCCCCGCCTCGGTGCTCGGCGCCTATCTGAGCATGACCGCGTGGCTCGGCGGCTTCAAGTTCACGCTGGTCTCCGTCGCCGCGGTCCTGAACCAGCTCTCGACGATCTTCATCTTCCTGCTCGCCGCGGTCTTCCTCCGGGAACCGATGACGAAGAGGAGGACGCTCGCCGTCGCCATGGCGGTCGCGGGCGCCCTCCTCGTCGCGCTCCGGGGGCCGTAGCCCCCGCGCCGTTCCGCCTCAACGCAGCTGGAAGTTCACGGTGACGCGAAAGACGACCTGGACGGGCCGGCCCGCCGCGTCCGTCACCGGCTTGTACTCCCATTGCCGGACCGCATCCTCGGCGGCCTGCCGGAGCCGCGCGTCGTCGCCCTCGACCGCCTCGGCCTTCAGGATCTTTCCGTCGGTTCCGATCGTCGCGTCCACGACGACGATCCCCGTCACCTTCTCCTTCCTGGCGTCCGCGGGGTAGACCGGGGGCACCTTCTTGACGAGAACCGGCTGCGCGATCCCCTTCCCCTCCTCGAAGCGGACCGCTTCCTCTCGCGGGGACGGCCGCGGATCGCCCGATACGGCCGCGGCCTGCGCCGACAGCGCGACGAGGATGGCTCCGAGCACGACGAGTCTCATGGCGTTCCTCCGGGGGCGGGATCCCGAACGGCTCGAGCGCCGGTCCTCGTCCGCCCTCGCCATGAAGAGGCGCGATGGGGCCCGGACCGTGCACGGGCTGTCCGGCGAGCGGCGTCAGCGCAGCGAGAAGTCGACCGTGAAGGTGGAGCGGACCTCGACGGGCGTGCCGTCGGCGCGCCGCGCGGGGGCGAACGTCCATTGCCGGACCGCCGCCGCGGCCGCCTCGCCCAGGAGCGGGTCGGGCTCCTCGAGCACCCGGACGTCGCGGATCGTCCCGTCGGCCCCGATGACGGCGTCGACCACCACGACCCCCTGGACGCGGCGCTTCCTCGCCTCCTCCGGGTACCGGGGAGGGACCTTGCCCAGCGCGGCGGGCGCGGTCAGGCCGGAGTCCTTGCCCGCGCGCGGGATGCCGTCCTCGGCGGACCGGTCGGTCTCCGGCTCGATCACGACGAAGAGGTACGGCGCGCCCGGCCCGTCGGTCCCGCCGACGACCGCCCGGCCTCCCCGGGAGACCGCGACCGTCGAGTCCGCGATCGTCTTCTCCGACTGCCGGAACACGACGCGGTACGTCGCCGTCGTCTCGTCGTAGCCGACGAGGGTCGCGGCGATCCGGACTTCCGCGCCGGGCGGCGCGGGGAGGTCGAGCGTCCTCTCCAGCGAGGCGGCTCGCGTTGCGCCCCGCTGGACGAGCCGCTCGCGGTCGAGCCGGAACGTGCTCCAGAGCCTGTCCACGACCCGGGAGAAGGCGACGCTCCTCTCGACGAGCCGCTTCGAGTCGGGCGCCGCGGGAGCGGCGCCGTCCTCGGCCAGAGGGATGACGGTCCCGGGCACCAGCAGCGATCCCACGCCGGCGGCCTCGTCCCCCGAAGGGAACCCGACCAGAATCGCGAAGCTCGTGACCACCGGGGCCTCCGCGGCCGCGCCGGCGATCGGCGCCGCGATCGCCGCGCAGAGAGCGATTCCGAGAAACGTTCTCATCGACTGCCTCCGCCGGCGCCGGAGTCCTCCGGCGACTGGAAGGTCATGTAGAGAGGCGTCTCCTCGTCGAGCCAGAGGAGAACGGTCCCCGAGGGGATCGGAGCGGACGCCGACGCCGTGCCGACGGGAGCGGGCCCGCCTCCGGAACGAACCGCGAGCCTCACCGTCAGCGCGGCGCCGGCGATCAGGAGGGCACCGGCGGTGGCGAACGCCCACGGAATCGTGCGGGGCGCCGGCGCGCGCCGGGCGGCCTCGACCGCCCGCGCCGCCGCCTCCGCCGCCGAGCGCCGCGCGGGCCGGTAGGCGAATCGCCGCCACCTGTCCTCGAAGCTCGAGCCGCGCGTTCCGTTGTCCGGGCCCCTCACGACGCACCCCCTTCGTTCCTCGACGGAGACAGGAGCCCCCGGAGCGCTTCCCGCGCGCGCCTGCGGTGGGAGCGAACGGAAGCGGCGGCGATGGAGAGCGCCTCCCCGATCTCGCCGTCGCTCATCCCCTCGAGAACGGTCAGGTGCATCACCGCCCTCTGACGCGGCGGCAGGGCTCCGAGGATCCTCTCCACGTCCACGAACCCGCTCCCCTCGCCCGCCCCCGCGTCGGCCACATCGGCCGCGAACGGGAGCGGAAGGAACGCCCACCGCCGCCGGGTCCGCCGGAGGCAGCGCCGGAGGAGGATGCGAAGCAGCCAGGCCCGGAACGCGTCGGGCTCCCGCAGGCGGGGGAGCTTCCTCCACGCGGTCACGAGGCTCTCCTGGGCCTCGTCCTCGGCGTCCGCGTCCCCCACGACCGACCGCGCGACGGCGACGAGCCGCTCCCAGTGCCGCTCCGCCAGAGCCGAGAAGGCGCGCTCGTCTCCGCTCCGGGCCCGCAGGATCAGCGCCCTGTCTTCTTCCACCGCTCCTTAGAGTACCGGGGGGCGCCGGACCGTGTACAGCGGGGCCCGGCGTACGGCTCCCCGGGAGGCGAGCCCCGGCCCGGCGGCCGGGCTACTTCGGGGACGGCTCGGACGTGACGTGCTCCAGCATGTGCATGCCGAGCATCATGGCCATCACGTCGGGGGGAAGGGGGGCGAGAGTCGCCGAGACGCGGACCGGCTGGCCGTCCCGGCGGACGACGTACTCGACCTTCCCGCCGGGCTTCCAGACGTCCTTGACCCGGTCGCAGGTCACGCACCGCTCCTCGGTGTTGTCCGCGTACCTCGCGCCGTTGACCGAGACGAGCACGTCGCCGACCCGGAGACCGCCCTTCTCGGCCGGGCTGCCCGGAACGATCTGCGTGATCCGGGGCTCGCGGGAGGACTGCTCCTCGTAGTGGATCCCGAGCCATCCGCTCCCCTTGAGCTTCGCGACCATCCGGTCGAGGCAGGTCTGGGTGTCGAGGGGGCACTTGTAGCTCTTCTCGGCCGCGAAGGACGGCAGCCGGACGGCGGCCAGCAGAACGGCCGCCAGGATCGTCACCCGCACGACGTGGCGCTTCATCCTCGACTCCAATCCCCCGCCCCGGCCTGCACGGCCATGCGTCCCGGATCTTCGCGCATTCTCGCCCGGGCCGATTCTAGCAGGCCGGTGCGGGGGCGCCTCCCGACGGATC
>CAZPWK010000147.1:0-6977 GCA_964590285.1 uncultured Acidobacteriota bacterium
GGATCGCCTCCGCCGTCGCGCCCTCCCCGTACGTCCTCTCGTTCGCCTCGTCGTCCGGGCGCAGGGAGCTGCCTTCGAGCGCCGCCCCGACGAAGACGCCCCGCGATCGCGACCACGACAGGATCTGCGCCCGGAGCTGCGCGTCCGTCGCCGCCTTCAGGGTGCGGCCTACGGGGCCCGCCGTCGCCGCCGCCTCGGCGCCCAGCGCGAACCGGTCCTGCAGGAGATACCGCATGCCGTCCCGGTTCATGACGAGGAGCACGAGGTCGGTCTCCTGCCCCCCGAACTGCCAGCCGACGCTCCCCCCGCCGATCTTGAAGAACGCGGGCGCGCCCATGGCGTCGCTTTCGCCCCGGCACGTGAACAACCCGGACCCGCCCTGGCCGCCGACGAAGAAGGCGGCCTTCTTGACGCCGGGGAACACGCCGACGCACTCGGCCCTCTCGAGGGCCTCCTTCGGCACTCCCCGGTCCGGGGCCTGAAGCGAGGCCTTGAGAACCGCCTCGGCGCGCCGGAGCCTGTCGCGCTCCTCGGCCGGGTCCCCCGCGCAGACCGGGAACGAGGCCGCCGCGGCGAGCAGCAGGCAGAGGGTCGTCCGCATCTTCTCTCCTCCCCGGTGCGCCGGGTCGCGCCCCGGCCTCCGTCCCCGCGCGACGGGGAGGCAATCGCGGTGCCAACGGGAAATCGCGGCACTTTCGGAGAAGCGCGGCCGGGACGGAGGGTCGTTTTTTCACGAACGGGAAGGAAGTGCGCTCCCCGGGCGCTCCGTCAGGGCTTGGCCCCGGCGGCGACCTCCTCGAAGACGTACTCGTGCTGCGCGTCGCGGGTGATCAGCCGTCGCCTGCCGTCCCGGTCCGCGACGACGAACTCGAACCCCGCGAGCGTCGGGTCGATCGTCACGAACGAGATCGTCCCGTCGTCGTTCTTCCGCGAGGCGACGGCGCTCTTCCACTCGCCGACGTCGAAGAAGACCGCCTTCCCCTCCCTCAGGACCCGCATTTCGCCGAGCTCGGGGCTCGCGTAGCGCGGGGCCAGCTTGGCGGCGGCCTCGGGATCCGCGGGGGCGACGAGCCGCTCCCGCTCCTTGGCGATGGACGCCTTCCGCTGCTCCGCGGCGACCCTGAGCGTCTCCTCGGCCTCCGGCTTTCCGTCGAACAGCACCTCGAGGAGCCTCCTCGTCAGAGGCCCGCGGAGAAGGACGCCGGAGTCGGAGTTCGCCAGGATCACGGCGCCGACGCCGTGCTCGGGGAGCCAGATCATGTCGCTGTGGTACCCGGCCAGGTCGCCGCCGTGGTGCACGACCGGCACGCCGTACTTCCGGTCCACCATCAGCGCCATCCCGTACGTCGCGTCCTCGCCGAGGATCACGTTCGGCTCGTACCGCTCGAGGAGGTTCTCCTCCGACACCAGCCGCTTGCCGCCCGGCAGCATCCCCTTGGCCAGCTCCATCTGGACGTAGAGGGCCAGCTCGCGCGGGCTCGTCCAGACGCCCCCGGCGGGGCGGACGGGAACGACGGAGTAGTTGAGGTCCATCTTCGCCCGGGTCACCTTCCCGTCCAGGTCCTCGCCGTGGGGCAGGGCGACGTCCCCCCGGAGCGCCTTCGCGAAGTCGAAGGTCGTCGTCCGCATCCCGAGCGGCTCGAAGACCTTCGTCCGCATCGCCTCGTCGTAGGCCTCCCCCCACTCCTTGCCGGGCACCGCCTTCGAGCCGCCGATGTAGCCGGCGGCGGCCGCCATCAGGTTGCTGTACTGGAAGACCTCGCCGAAGCCGCTGGTCGGCTGCATCGTGCCGAGGAGCTCCACCGCCGAGGCCGGCGTCTCGGCGCGGTACTCGAGCAGCCACTCCAGGTCCTGCCGCGGCATCCCGGTGCAGGCGCAGACGAGGTGCCGGACCCGTACCTGCTTCGTCGTCGCCTCGTCCCCCAGCTTGAAGGCGGGGAAGAGCTCCGTCACCGGCTGGTCCCAGCGCATCTTCCCCTCGTCCACCAGCTCTGCGAGCAAGAGCGTGGTCAGCGCCTTGGTGTTCGACGCCGCGAGGAAGAGCGTGTCCGGACCGACGGGGTCGGGCCTTCCCATCTCCTTGACGCCGAGGCCCCCCGCCCAGACGGTCTTCCCGCCGTCGAGGAAGGCCAGCCCCACGCCGGGCGTGTCCAGCATCTTCATCCCGCTCGCGACGAACTCCTTCAGCGCCGCGATTCGCTTCTCGTCCAGCGGGTGCGCCTTCTTCCCGGCGAACGACTCGCGGGCATACCCCTTCGGCCGGAGGCTCTGCAGTGCGAGCGAGAGCGGCGCGCCTCGCTTCTCGAACGTCGGCTCGGTCCCGTCGACGAGGACGACGGTCCACGTCGCGCCGGCCCGCCAGGCGAAGGCGCTGACGACCGCCCGCTCGTTCGGCGACGTCTCGTACTGGAACGCCCTTCTCTCCTCCCAGCCGTTCCGGGCGTCCTGCGGCACCGAGATCCGGAGCGGCCGCGCGAAGCCGGGCTTGTACGCGGCCCACCCCGCGACGACCGCGGCGTCCGCGTCCTTCGCCTCGACATCCACGATCGCGACGTGCGAGTCGGCCTCGGGCGGGTCGAGGACGACGACCGGCCCGCGGGTCGTCACCGTCCACCCCGCCGGGACCGTGAACGTCGCTCCGCCGGTGGTGACCCGCGGCGTGTCCCGCTCCACCTTCTCGGAAGCGGCGGGGGCCGCCGGCTGCCCGAGGACGGGGACGGCGAGAAGCATCGTCAGGGCGAGCGCGCACGCGAAGCGTCGGGACATGGGAGCCTCCTTCCCGGGGAACCCTCGAATTCTACCGTTACAACGCGCGACGGACCCCAGCGGTTTCACCCCTTGGAGATCCCCCGTCCCGGATCGCGTATGCTTGCCGCCCGGGGCCGCGCCCCGACGGAGGACGACCGATGGACGCACCCTCCGTGACCGTCCCCGAAGGGAAGTTCGACCGCGTCCGGCGGACGATAGGCCTCTTCGCAGGTCCCCTGCTGTTCGCCGCCGTCCTGCTCCTGCCCGCCCCCGGCCTCTCCCCGGAGGCGCACCGGCTCGCCGCCGTCCTCGCCTGGGTGCTCGTCTTCTGGGTCTCCGAGGCGATCCCGATCCCGGCCACCGCACTCCTCGGCCCGGTCCTGTGCGTCCTCCTCGGGATCGCGGAGCCGGCGACGGTCCTCGCCCCCTTCGCCCACCCGGTCGTCTTCCTGTTCCTCGGGAGCTTCCTCCTCGCCGAGGGGATGGTCGTCCACCGCCTCAACGAGCGGGCCGCCCTCATGGTTCTCTCGGTCCGCTGGTTCCTCGCGAGGCCGGGCCGGCTCGCGCTCGCCGTCGGCGCGATCCCCTTCCTGATCTCGATGTGGATCAGCGACAGCGCGACGACCGCGATGATGTACCCGATCCTCCTGGGGATCCTGGCGACCTTCCCGCGGGAGGGGGCGCCGGCCGGAGGGAGCGGGTTCGAGGCGGGCCTCCTCCTGACGATCGCCTACGCGGCTCTGATCGGCGGGACCGGGACCCCGGTCGGCACGCCTCCCAACCTGATCGGCATCGGGATGCTCGAGAAGCTCGCGGGGGTCCGGATCCCGTTCTTCCGGTGGATGCTCCTCGCGATCCCGATCGCCCTCGGCGTCGGCGCGGCCATGTTCGCCTGGACGGCGCTCCTCTTCCCCGCGGCGCGCGTGGATCCCGAGGCGACCGGCGCCGCCGTCCGGGAGATGCGGGCCCGGCGCGGCCCCTGGACGCGCGGCGAGAAGAACGTCCTCTTCGCCTTCCTCGTCGCGGTGTTCCTCTGGGTGTTCCCGGGCGTCGTCGCCTCGATCGCGGGGCCGCAGTCGGATCTCTTCCGGTTCTGCGAGCGGCACGTCCCCGAGGGGGTCGCCTCGCTCGTCGCCGCGCTCCTCCTCTTCCTCCTTCCCGTGGACTGGCCTTCCCGGCGGTTCACGCTCGCCTGGTCCGACGCCCTCCGGATCGACTGGGGGACGATCCTGCTCTTCGGGGGAGGGCTGGCGCTCGGCGGCCTGATGTTCTCGACCGGCCTCGCCGACGCGCTCGGCCGGGGGACGATCGCGCTCTCCGGCGTCTCCTCGCTCTGGGGGCTGACCGCGCTGGCGATCGGCCTCGCCATCCTGATGACGGAGATGACCTCGAACACCGCGACCGCGAACATGCTGGTCCCGATCTTCATCGCGCTCTCGGGCTCGCTCGGGGTCAGCCCCGTCCCCCCGGCGATCGGCGTCTGCCTCGGGGCGAGCATGGCGTTCATGCTCCCGGTGTCCACGCCGTCGAACGCGATCGTCTACGGCTCGGGCCGCGTGCCGATCACGGCGATGATCCGGACCGGGTTCCTGCTCGACCTGACGAGCTTCCTGGTCATCTGGGCCGGTCTCAGGATCCTCTGCCCGGCGCTCGGCCTGGTCTGAAGTGGACTTGACGGGCGGTTCCATATCAGAATCCGCTTCGACCACGAGGTCGAGATCCGGAGGGGGCCCATGCGGAGGCGGCGGCTTCTCCCGGCGCCGGTGATCCTCGCCGGCCTGCTCGCCGCTTGGGCGGCGTGCGCCGCGGAAGGGCCGCGGCAGCGGGTCGGCCTCGTGCTCGGGGGCGGCGGGGCCCGGGGAGGCGCGCACGTCGGCGTGCTGCGCGTCCTGGAGGAGCTGCGGGTTCCCGTGGACCGCGTCGCCGGAACGAGCATGGGGGCGCTCGTCGGCGCCCTCTACGCCGCGGGATACTCGCCGGACGAGATCGAGGAGATCCTCGGGGCGATCCCCTGGGACCAGGCCTTCCGGGACGCCCCCGACCGCAGCCTCCGGGCCTTCCGCCCGAAGCAGGACGACTACCTCGCTCTGCTGCCGTACGAGTGGGGCGTGGGGAGGAAGGGAGTCGCCGGGAAGTCCGGGGCGATCGTCGGGGCCGCGATCGATTTCATCCTGCGCAGCCTGACGATCGAGGCCTCGGGCGTCCCGAGCTTCGACCGGCTCCGGATCCCGTATCGCGCCGTGGCGATGGACCTGCGGACCGGCGACATGGTGATCCTGGACCGCGGCGACCTGGCGAGGGCGATGCGGGCGAGCATGTCGGTCCCGGGGGTCTTCTCGCCGGTCGAGATCGACGGCCGCGTCCTGGTCGACGGCGGGACCGCCAGGAACATCCCCGTGGACGTGGTCCGTGCGATGGGCGCCGAGCGCGTCGTCGCCGTGGACGTCGGGACGCCGCCGGAGAAGGAGGTCGGCGATCTCTCGGCCCTCGGCGTGGTCTCGCAGACGATGGCGGTGCTGAGCGAGAGGAACCGGCAGCAGTCCCGGGAGGAGATCGGCCCCGGCGACCTCCTGATCACGCCGGACCTGGGGGACTTCGGCGCGGGCGACTTCCAGAACGTCCTCGACACGATCGCCGTCGGAGAGGCGGCCGCGAGGGCCCTCGAGGACGAGCTGCGCCGCTTCTCGGTGCCGGAGGAGGAGTACGCCGAGCTCCTGCGGCGCCAGCGCCGGGAGTCGGCCGGCGAGCGCCCGTCCGTCCGGGTGGACTCGATCGCGATCGAGGGGATCCGGAGGGTGCCCCTCGAGCGGGTCCGGCGGCGGATCGAGACGAGGGAGGGGGAGCCGCTGAGCTTCCGGACCCTCGGACTCGACCTCCAGCGCGTCTATCAGCTGGGGGACTTCGAGAGCGTCCAGTACCGGATCGAACGCGGCGACTCGGGGAACCGCCTGGTCCTCGAGGCCCGGGAGAAGCCCTGGGGGCCCGGCTACCTCCGCTTCGGCTTCGCGCTCGCCTCCGATTTCGAGGGCGACAACACGTTCCGGGTGATCGGCCACTTCCGGCGGCCCAACGTCAACCGTCTCGGGGCCGAGTGGAAGACGGTCGTCGCCCTGGGGAACCCCCTCGACGCGATGACCGAGTTCTACCAGCCGCTCGGCGCCGGCGGATCGTGGTTCGTGGCGCCTCGCTTCGCTTGGGAGCGCGACCGGAGGGACGCGTACCTCGAGAACGGGGAGCGCGAGGGGCTCAAGACCGGCCGGACGACGGGAGGCCTGGACGTCGGGATCCAGATGGGAAGCCACGGCGAGATCCGCCTCGGCGTCCTCCGCGGTAGGGTCCGCCTCGAACCGACGACCGACACGACGGTCGCCCCGTCCGCCCGCGCGATCGGCGGCCCCCGGTTCCGGGCCGCGATCGACGTGCTGGACGACACGTTCTTCCCCACGCGCGGCAACCGCACGACCCTCGAGGCGTTCCTGTCGCGGGGCCGGCTCGGGGCGGACGAGAAGTACGAGACGCTGGCGTTCGAGGTCCTGCAGGCGGGCACGCTCGGGAGGAACACGCTCGTCGGCAAGGTCGACTTCGGGACGGGGTTCGGGTCGACCCTTCCCTACCACGCGCAGCAAGAGCTCGGCGGCTTCCTGGAGCTGTCGGGACTCCCCCGCGGCTATCTCCGGGGGGACGTCAGGCTCCTGATCTCGCTGACCGACTACTGGCGGGTCCGGAAGCTCGGCGCGCTCGGCAAGCTCTACGTCGGCGCCGCGATCCAGGCGGGCAACGTCTGGGCCGCGGGGGACGACCCGACGCTCGCCGACCTGGTCCACTCGGGGACGATCCTCGCCGGGCTGAGCACCGACGGGTTGCCCGTCCTGCTCGGGGTCGGCTTCGCCGAGGCGGGGAACCGGGCCGCGTATTTCCTCGTCGGCCGGGCCTTCTGAAGGGGGCGCTCGGGAGGCCGCCCGGCGTCGCCCTCCTTGGTTTTCGCTCCGTCTTCGCTATCAAGAGGTGCATGGCAGGGCGTAGAGTTCGAGAAGGTTCCAATCCGCCGGCCGGCCCGCCGGCCGTCCGGCGCCGGGAGGTCATGATGGGTCGAGTCCCGATCCGATGCCTGCTGACGGCGCTCGTCGTCGCATCCCTGGCCGGGACGTCCGTCGCGGAGGAGGCCGGCCCCTTCGCGTCGCAGACGTTCCTCGGCGACTACACGCTCCTCGAGCCGGTGGCATCCAAGA
>CAZPWK010000148.1:0-6779 GCA_964590285.1 uncultured Acidobacteriota bacterium
GACGCGGGTGTCCACGTACCGGAATCCGTCGTCCTCCGCCGCGCGGATCGTGACCGGGTCGTCCATGCGGGAGAGGAAATAGAGGCAACGAACCTCCTCCCGGCGGCAGAACTCGTTCGCAAGCCGCAGCGTGTCCGGAGTGAGCGTGTCGCCCGCGACGCGGGCGACGCGAATCCCGAAGAATTCGGAATCCCAAGGCAGGAGCAGACAAGGCGCTTGTGTCACGCGGGCTCCGATTCCACCGGAGACGTTTCCTCTCGGACGGCGTAACTGGGCTTCTCCATCAGCCGGAAGTGCATGCGCGCCAGGTATTCGCCGATGATACCCAGGGCGAACAGCTGGGCGCCGGAGAAGATGGCGATGATGGACGCCAGGAACGGAAAGCCGGCGACGCTGGAACCGAACATCAGGTAGCGCCCCACGACGTACGCGAGCACGCCTACCCCGAATACCGTGAAGGCGAATCCGATCAAGCTCGCGAGCTGCAACGGGACGACGCTGAAACCCGTCGCCATGTTGACGGCGTGCGTGATCAGCTTTCGGACCGTGTAATTCGATACTCCGGCCCTTCGCGGGTCGTGGCGGACCGGCACGGCGGCGAAGCGCGTGGTGCCCCACGTCAGGAGCACGTCGATCGAGACGAACGAACCGCTGTAGTTGCGGAACGCCTCGCTGACCGTCTTCCGGAACGCCCGGAATGCGCTCACCTGTCTGGCCGTGGACGCGCCCATCGTGCCTTGCAGGGCCAGCTTCGTCATCTGCGACGCGATGTCACGAAGCGGGCCATGCCGCTCGCGCACCGGCGGGCCGTACACGACGTCGTGGCCCTCGTCGAGCTTCGCGAGCAGCTTCGGGATCTCCGAAGGAGGATGCTGCAGGTCATCGTCCATCGTCACGATCGTCTCGTACCGGGCCCGGCGGATCCCGCACAGCAGGGCGTTGTGCTGTCCGAAGTTCCGCATCAGGCGGACGGCACGCACGCGGTCATCGCCTCGCGACAGCGACGCGGCGACCCGCCAGCTCCCGTCGCGGCTCCCGTCGTCCACGAGGATGATCTCGAAGTCGTCGGCCAGGCCCCGGAGAACCGGTCCCAGCTGCGCCACGAGATCCGCGAGGATCTCCTCGCTGTTGTACACGGGAACCACGACCGAGAGTCGCGTCATGGCTTCCTCGGCCGCTTCGCGGAGACGCTCCGAGAGGGTCTCATGTCAGGTCGTGCTCCTCAGCGCCAGCTTGTCGATCTTGCCGGAAGCGTTGCGGGGGAACTCCCGCAGCAGCCGGATTCGTCCGGGCACCTTGTAGGGGGGGAGGCGACGCCGGCACCACTCCGCCAGGGCCGGCGCCTCTCCGTCGGCGCCGGGACGCAACGTGACGAACGCCGCGATCGCCTCGCCCAGGATCTCGTCCGGAACGCCCACGACGGCGGCCTCGTGGACCGCCGGGTGCTCCACGAGCGCCTCCTCGATCTCCTTCGGCGAGATCCGGTGGGCGCCCGACTTGATCATCTCGCGCTTGCGGCCCACGACGTAGAGGAAGCCCTCGTCGTCGCGGCGTCCGAGATCGCCGGTGTGGTAGCCGTGCTCGTCGAGCACGGCGGCGGTTTCCTCGGGATCGTTCCAGTACCCTTCCATGACGTTCGAGCCGCGGGCCACGATCTCTCCGGTCTCTCCCGTCTCGACCTCCGTTCCGTCGTCTCGGAGCACGCGCAGCTCCACGTTCGGGATCGCCTTGCCGATGCTGCCGACCTTCCGCGGGAGCTCCGCGGGGTCGAGGTACGAGAGCCTTGCGGAGGCCTCGGTCGCTCCGTACATGACGAAGATCTTCTTGCCGGGGAGGGCTTCCATGAGCCGTCGGGTCAGCTCGGGCGCCATCGCTCCGCCGGCCTGCGTGACGTAGCGGAGTCTGGGCAGCGCCCGCGAGGCGAGGTTCGATTTGTTGAGCAGGATGGCGAACGTGGACGGGACGCCGGAGAAGCCGGTCGCCTCTTCGCGCTCGAGATGGTCCAGGGCCTCCTGCGGGTAGAGGAAGCGGTTCTCGATGACGACGCTGCCGCCGACGGCGACGTGCGTGTTGAGAAGCGACTTGCCGTAGACGTAGTGGAACGGCAGCACGACGAAGACCCGGTCCTCCGCGCTCAGCTCGAGATAGCGGACGATCGACCGCGTGTTGGAGACGACGTTCAGGTGGCGGAGCACGGCGCCGCGCGGGCGGCCCGTGCTGCCGGAGGTGTAGACGATTGCGGCGCGGTCGAGATCCACGAGCGGAACTCCCGGCGGCTCGGGCGGGGCGGATCGCAATGCGGCCGGCGCGTCGAGGAGGCGGCAGCGGCCGCGGCGAGCGGCATCGATCGCGTCGTCGGCCACGGGGCCCAGGATGAACTCGAGATCCCGGTGATCGAGCAGGGCCGTCACCGTTCGGCCCTGCCGCGGCCCGCACACGAGCGCCCGCGCTCCGCAGTCTCCGAGGAGCTTCGCCTGGGTTCCCGAATCCGACGCCGTGCTCAGCGACACGACGACGGCGCCCGCCCGCAGGATTCCGTAGTAGGACTCCACGTACACGCGCGAGTTGTCGGCGATCAGACCGACCCGGTCGCCGCGACGGATCCCATGGTCGATCAGCACGCGGGCCACGCGGCTCGCGCCCTCGAGGATCTCTCCGTACGAGAAGCGGCGACCTGCGTCGATGACGAGGGGCCGCTCGGGCGCGGACTCCGCGGAGCGGGCGAGCAGATCGTGGACGAGCGGTCCGAGCATCGGGGTTCCTTTCCGCCACGAAGAATCTAAGTCAACGGTCTCGGCGCGAACAAGGGACGCCTTCGACGCGGGCTCGGCGGGCTCCCGGGGGCGGGCCCCCACCGGCCCCGGGGGCGCTCGATCGAGAAAATACCGACGATTCGGAATTACACGGCAAGTGAAAGAATTTCTGTTCCGTAAGGGATGCCCGCGCTCCCCCGGGGCGAATCGGGAGGAGCACCGGGAGCTTGGGGCTGCAAGTGCTTTTGATTCAATGGCTTGATTTCACTTCGCCAGCGAGTCCCGGCACCGGGGACATGGCATCTCCCTTGCCCGGTCCCCCACCGAAGGATGGAGTTCCACCCGGAGGTGAGAATGCCGGCTGTCAGTCTGCGGCGAGCGTTGCCGTTCCTGGTCGCGGTCGTGGTGGCCTCCCCGGCGCTCGGCGGAAGCATCAGCTTGGCCTGGAACCAGGCCTCCGGCGCCTCCGGCTACCGCGTTTACTACGGTACCGCCTCGCGTCAGTACACGGCCTCGGTGGACGTCGGCAACTCGACCACGACGACCGTCACCGGTCTCGCCAACTGCACGACGTGGTATCTGGCGGTGAAGGCCTACAATGCCGCCGCGGAGTCGCCCGAGTATTCCAACGAGATTTCCGGATGGCCGAGACCCGAGATCACGTCCGTCACGCCCGGGATGCAGGGGGCGCAGTACACGATGAGGATCCTCGGTACCAACTTCCGGACGGGGGTGATCGTCGACGTCGACCCCGCCGACGCGGACACGATCTCCCTGGCCAACGTGCGCGCCGTGTCCTGCGGCGAGATCCAGGCCTCGGCGACGATCGACCCGACGGCCGGCGGCGTGCAGCCGGCCGCGATCGGGTTCCACCCGCTGACGATCGAGAACCCCGACTCGGTCTTCGCCGAGACGCGGGCGTTCGAAGTGCTCATCCATCCGGCGCGCTTCGACGTGAACACGAGCGACGACACGACGCGCGGGAGGCTCGACGGCAAGGACACCGCCTGGATCTCGAAGCTGCACGCCCTTCGGATCGGAGACTCCGCCTACGATCCCGACGGCGATCTGAACGGCGACGGCTGGATCGACGGGGACGACCTGTCGTACGTGGCGGCGAACTTCGGTCTCTGCTGGTCCGGGAGCGCCTGGACCCTGGCGTCCTGTCCGTCCGACCTACAGTGAGGGGACACCGTGCGGGGGGGGAGCGCATGAGAACGTTCGTCGCAGTGGCGTCTTTCCTGCTGGCGGCGGCGTCCGCGGCCTGCGGAGGGGGAGGAGACGGGTCCACCGCCGGGGTGATCGAGCCGGCGACGGTTGCGGCGAGCTTCGTCGCGGACCAGCCCACGCCGGGCGCGCACACCGTCTCCATGGCCTCGGGCGCGAGCGCCGGGGACGAGGTCGTCGTCCGGATCGACGTCACGGGCCAGGACGGCGTCTGGGGGGCGGCGTTCGACGTCCATTTCAACCCTTCGTACGTCGAGTACGTGAGCTACTCCGCGGGAAACCTGCTCGAGCAGAGCGGCGCGTTCGTCACCTACACGGTGCAGGAGCCCGCGGGCTCGTCGGGCCTCGTGGTCGTCGGCGTCAGCCTGACCGGTACGACGCCCCCCGTGGGAACGACGACGACTCGGACGCTCGTGAACCTCCGCTTCCGGGTCAAGACCCAAGGGACCTTCCCGCTCTCGTTCGGCGCGGGGCCAGCGCTCCTCGATTCCGATCTCGATCCTCTGACCGGCCTGACGGAGCCCTGGCCGGCGGGGTCCCTCCAGGGAAGCTGACGCCGCCCGGGCCTCCGATGCCGGGCCGGAAGGCGGCGGCGACCATCGCGGCGGCCGGGTTGCCTCCGGCCGGGCCGGAACCTAGATTCCAACTTCGTAACGGATCGGGTCGGGCACCCGGGCGGGAGTGGGGTCCGGTGCGTGCGGGAGGGGTCGTGGCGTCCACGAGCGGCGGTGCGGACCGCCGGGGAGCAACCGACGCGCGCGAGGAGGACGACGTGTTCTACCGCGCGCTGGTCGGCGGGATGCGCTGCGGGATCCTCGCCGTGGACCGGGACGGGAAGCTGGTCATGATGAACGATCTCGCGCGCCAGATCCTCGATCTCCCGGAGATTCCGGTGCGCGGCGTCCCGATCGAGGCGGCCCTGGCTTCGGAGCCGCAGCTCGCGAGGGTCCTCCGAGAGTCGTTCGGCATGGCGAGCCTGCCGAACCGCGCGGAGATCGACGTCCGGCACGGAGAAAAGGAATCGAGGACGATCGGCTTCACGCTGTCCCTCGTCCCCGGCGGCGACGGGCGGCCCGCGGGCGCCGCGGTGTTCTTCAAGGACCTGACCCACGTCGAGCACAAGGAGGAGCAGGAGCGGCTGCGCGACCGGCTCGCCGCCCTGGGCCAGATGTCCGCGAACCTCGCCCACGAGATCCGGAACCCCCTCGCGGCGATCGAGGTGTCCTGCTCGCTGCTCAAGCGGCGGCTCGCGGCGGACGCGGGCGGGAGGGACCTCCTCGACAAGATCGTCGCCGAGGTGAAGCGGCTGAACCGCACGATCACCTCGAGCCTGGAGTTCGTCCGTCCGGTCGCGCTGGCGGCGGCGCCCGCGCGGATCGAGCCGGTGCTCGACGAGGCGCTCCAGGTCGCGTCGAGCCGGTGGGGCCGCCCCGGGATCCGCATCGAGCGCCAGTTCGCTCCGGACATCCCGCCGTTCCTCATGGACCGCGGCCAGCTGCGGCAGGTGTTCGAGAACATCTTCCTCAACGCGATGGAGGCGATGGGCGAAGAGGGAGTGCTCCGGGTCCGCACGTCCCGCACGGAGGCCCCGGCCGCCGCCAGCATTCCGTACAGCCCCGCGGGGAGCGGGAGCGGCGACCCGTGGCGGTCGTTCGAGCACTACGTCGCGGTTCGGATCGAGGACTCCGGCCCCGGGATCGCCGAGGACCGGCGGGACAAGCTCTTCTACCCGTTTTTCACGACCAAGAAGAACGGCTCGGGGGTCGGCCTGTCCATGGCCAAGAAGATCGTGGACAGCCACCGCGGGTCGATCGACGTCGAGAGCCGGCCGGGGGCCGGCGCCGCGTTCACCGTCCGGATCCCCCTGGTCGGGGCCCCGGCGGGAGGGTGAGCCGATGAAGAAGATCCTGGTCGCCGAGGACGAGCCGACGCTCCGGGAAGGGATCGCGACGGCGTTTCGGGACCGAGACTGGCACGTCTGCGAGGCGGCGGACGCGGGCGAGGCGATCGCGAGGCTCGAGGAGGAGGTGTTCGACGTCCTCCTCACCGACTACAAGATGCCGGACCGGAGCGGCCTCGAGGTCCTCAAGCGGTGCAAGATGCTGAACGAGGGGACCGTCGCCGTGGTCATGACGGCCTACGGGACGGTCGAGTCGGCCGTCGAGGCGATGCGGGCGGGCGCGTTCGACTACGCGCTCAAGCCGTTCGACCTCGAGGAGCTGGAGATGAAGGTCGAGCGGGCGCTCGAGCACCGGCGCCTCCTCGCCCGGCTCCAGGTCTACGACCGCGAGACCATCATCCCGCGCTTCGAGAACATCGTGGGCGAGAGCCCGCAGATGCGCGACGTCTTCCGGACGATCGAGAAGGTCGCCCGCTCGAACGCGACCGTGATCATCCTCGGAGAGACCGGGGTCGGCAAGGAGCTCGTCGCGGAGGCCCTCCACCGGAACTCGAGCCGCGCCGACCGCCCGTTCGTGAAGATGAACTGCGCCGCGCTCCACGAGAGCCTGCTCGAGTCCGAGCTGTTCGGACACGAGCGCGGCGCGTTCACGGGCGCGGACCGGCAGAGGATCGGGCGTTTCGAGCTCGCCAACGAGGGGACCCTGTTCCTCGACGAGATCGGCAACATGAGCCCCTCCACGCAGGCCAAGGTGCTGCGGATTCTCCAGGAGCGGGAGTTCGAGAGACTCGGCGGGTCACGGACGATCAAGGTGGACGTCCGGCTCATCGCGGCGACTAACAAGCACCTGGAGGACACCGTGCGCGCCGGCGACTTCCGCGAGGACCTCTACTACCGCC
>CAZPWK010000149.1:0-6612 GCA_964590285.1 uncultured Acidobacteriota bacterium
CACGAACACGTCCGCGTCCTTCATGGCGTCGGCCAGGTCCTTGCGGTCGGTCGTGCGGCGATACTTCTCCTTGTACGGGTTCATCTTCTCGCGTCCCTGGTGAAGGACGCCCTTGCTGTCCACCATGAGCACGTTCGCGGGATCGACGCCGAGCGCCACGTACATGTTGGCGCATGCGATTCCGGCCGCACCCGCGCCGCAGAAGACCACCCGGACCTTCCGGATGTCCTTGCCGACGATCTCGAGGGCGTTCAGGAGCGCCGCGCCGCTGATGATCGCGGTCCCGTGCTGGTCGTCGTGGAAGACCGGGATCTTCATCTCCCGCTTCAGGGTCTCCTCGATGTGGAAGCACTCCGGGGCCTTGATGTCCTCGAGGTTGATCCCGCCGAACGTCGGCTCGAGGAGCTTCACGCAGCGGATGATCTCGTCGGCGTCGTGCGTGTCGAGCTCGATGTCGAAGACGTCCACGTCCGCGAATCGCTTGAAGAGGACCGCTTTCCCCTCCATGACCGGCTTGCCGGCCATGGCTCCGATGTCTCCGAGACCGAGCACCGCCGTCCCGTTGCTCACGACGGCGACGAGGTTCCCCTTCCCCGTGTACCGGAAGGCGTCTTCCGGGTTCTCCTGGATTCGCAGGCAGGGAATCGCCACGCCCGGCGTGTACGCCATCGAGAGGTCCCGCTGCGTCAGGCAGGGCTTCGAGGGCACGACCTCGAGCTTCCCGGGGCGATGCCCGGCGTGGTATTCCAGCGCGTCCGTGTCTCGGATGATCATGGCTCCCGTCCTTTTCGATTCGCCCCGCTTGGCCCGCGGAGGCTCCGCAGACCCGCCGAGGCGCTTCCGTGTCTCACCGGCCCGGCCGACTCAGCGGCGGCGGGCTTTCGTCCTTCCCGCCCCCTTCGCCGCCCCCTTCCCCCCTCGAGCGCGGCGAGCGCGATCCGGCCGCGCCAGGATCTTCAGCACGTCCAGGGCCGAGATGATCCCCGCCACCCTGCGGCCCTTCCGCACGATCACGCGATGGACGTGCCGCCGCGTCATCACGCGTGCGACCGACTCGACCGACGCCGACTCTCCGACGGAGTGGACGACCGGCGTCATCAGGTCCGAGACGCGCTGCGTGTTCGCGTCCTCGACCTGGAAGCCGGTCGGCACGTGCCGCCCCTCGACCTTCACGTTCTGGTAGAAGTCGGAGTCGAGCGTCAACTCGTCCCCGCGCGAGAGCTGGTAGTAGAGCAGGTCGGTCTGCGAGATCACGCCGACCAGCTCTCCCTCCGCGTCGAGAACCGGCGCGCCCGTGATCCCCTTCGCGAGAAAGAGCTTCGCGAGGTCGCGAAGGTCCATGCTCTCCGACACGCAGATGACGTCCCGGTTCATGATGTCCCGGGCGGCTTGGCCCATGGCGTCGCCTCCGTCGCCGCTCGCGGCGGGCGCCATCCTATCACCTCGAGGGTTCGAAGAGCACTCCGGGGAGGACGCTCCGCCCGGCCGGCCTCGCCGCCGACGGCGAGGCCGCCGGGCCGCCGCTCCCGGATCCCGGCCGTTTCCCCGCGGCCGCACGTCGCGGGGGTCGCCGATCCCCGGGCGGACCGCCCGGCACGCGAATCGCATGCGCCCCGGACCCGGGCCCGGCGCCCGGGAACGAAGGGAACCGATCTGTGGTAGCCTTGACCCCCGGAGCCGACCGCGGAGCGCAGAGCGGACGGTCGGCTCGGCTGCGGGGCCGGGACGGGGATCCCGGTCCCACCAAGGAAGGAGGGACGACGGTGAGGAAAGCGGTGCTGCTGGTGGCCGGGCTGTTCCTGTTGGGCGTCCTCGCGACGGCCGCGGAGATCCCGGCGGGCAAGGAGACGCTGAAGTTCGAGTCCAACATGGGGACCGTGACGTTCGGGCACAAGGCCCACGTGACCCTGGGCGCGAAGTGCGAGGAGTGCCACCACCCCGTCAAGGACATGGCGAACAAGGATCTCTGCTCCGACTGCCACGACGCCAAGGAGACGAAGGGGAAGGTCCTGAAGCTCAAGGACGCGGTCCACAAGAATTGCTGGGACTGCCACGAGGGTCTTCTGGCCGCGGGCAAGAAGGCCCCGGACAAGAAGTGCCCGACCTGCCACAAGAAGGCGAAGGCGTAGCTTTCCGAGCGCGCCGGAGTCCCTTTGCCGCAAGCCCACGAGGCGGCCCTCCGGGGCCGCCTCGTTTCGTCTCGGGGCCGTCCGGCATCAGCCCTTGATCACTCCCATCGGAACGATGCGGGCCACCTTGCGGGAAAGGCCCGCGCCGTGGACGACGTCGACGACGTCCCGGACGTCCTTGTAGGCTTCCGGCATCTCCTCGGCGACCGTGGCCAGGCCGGCGGAGCGGACATGGACGCCCCGATCGGCCAGTTCGCGCAGGAGTGCGCGGCCCTTCGCGGCGCTCTTGGCCGCGGTGCGGCTCATCACGCGCCCCGCGCCGTGGCAGGTGCTCCCGAAGGTCTCCTCCATCGCCCCCGGCAGGCCGGCCAGCACGAACGAGCAGCGCCCCATGTCGCCGGGGATCAGCACCGGCTGCCCGACCTCGCGATAGCGCGGCGGGACCTCCGCGTGGCCCGCCGGGAAGGCCCGCGTCGCTCCCTTGCGGTGCACGCAGAGAAGGCGGGAGCGCCCTTCCACCTCGTGCGTCTCGAACTTCGCGACGTTGTGGCAGACGTCGTAGAGCGTGTGCAGGCCGTGGTCGCGGGGGGACGTCCCGAGCGCGCGCTCGAACGCCCGCCGCACTCCGTGCGCCATCCTCTGCCGGTTCGCGAACGCGTAGTTCGCGGCGCACGCCATGGCCGCCAGGTACCGCCTCGCCTCGGGGGAGCGGAGCGGCGCGCAGCAGAGCTGCCGGTCCGGGAGATCGATCCCGTATCGGGACGCGGCCTTCACCATGGCCTTCACGGCGTCGTCGCAAACCTGGTAGCCGAGGCCTCGGGAGCCGGAGTGGATCATGACGGTGACGCCGTGGAGCCTCAGCCCGAAGGCCTCCGCGGCGATCCGGTCGAAGATCTCGTCCACGAAGCCGACCTCGACGAAGTGGTTCCCGCTCCCGACGGTGCCGAGCTGCGGGCGGCCCCGCTCGAGCGCTCGCTCGGACAGCGCGTCCGGGTCCGCTCCCGGAAGCGCCCCGCCCGCCTCGATCGCGTCGAGGTCGGACGCCCATCCCCCTCCGCGCTCGACGGCCCAGGCCGCGCCGCGGACGAGCACCTCGCGCTCCTCTCTGGGCGTCAGGACCTCGTCCCGCCGGTGCGATCCGACGCCGGTCGGGATCTCCTCGAAGAGGGCGGTCAGGATCGGGTCGATCCGCGGGCGGACCGCGTCGCGGTCCAGGCTCGACCGGAGGAGCCTCACGCCGCAGTTGATGTCGTAGCCGACTCCGCCGGGGGAGACGACCCCTTCCTCGGCGTCGAACGCGGCGACCCCGCCGATGGCGAACCCGTAACCCCAGTGCACGTCGGGCATCGCGAGCGACTTGCCGACGATGCCCGGGAGGCACGCGACGTTCGCCACCTGCTCGAGGGCGGGATCGTCGCGGAGGCCCTCCATCAGCCGATCGCTCGCGAAGACGACGCCGTCCGTGCGCATGGCGCCGGCCCTCGGGATCCTCCACCGAAAGGCGTCGATCCGCTCCACCCGCGGAACCGTGCCCATCGAACGACCTCCCGCCCCCCGGCCGGCGGCCCGCGCCGGGGGGGCCGGCCGACGACCGAGGGGCGGCGCGTCACTCCGCCGCGCCGGCCTCCTCGATCAGCAGCCGTCCGAGCCGCAAGGGATCCACGAACTCCTCGACCTCGTAGACCGCGCGGAGCCTGGCGGCCCATTCGGCCACCGCCCTGCGCCGCTCCTCGCCGCGGAGCCGCGCCTCGACGTCTCCCCGGACCGCCTCCAGGGACCTCGTCTCCGGCGCCAGCACCTCCCGGACCTGGAGGACGAAGCATGCGCCCGAGGGATCCTCGTAGAGCCGCTCGTCCCCCGCCCTCGCGGAGGCGAGAAGCCTCCGCGCCCCCTCCGGCAGGTCGGAGACGGCGACCGGAGCTTCGGGAAACTCCGGCATGCGCCCGTCGGCCTTCGGGTCGAGCCGTCCCTCGGCGTTCGCGCGGAGCCACTCGAACGTCGCTCCCTGCCGGAGCCTCGCGAGCGCCTCTTCGGCCTCTCCTCTCCCCCGGAACGCGAGCGCCCGCAGCCGCAGCCGCTCCGGGCCCGCATACTCCGAGCGATGCGCGTCGAGGTACGCCCGAAGCGCGGCGTCGTCGATCCGGATGCCCGGATCCACGATCTTCCGGACGAACTCCCCGAACAACAGCTCGTCCTCGAACCCCCGGACGCTCGAACGGAACTCGTCGCTCCGGTCGAGCCCGCGCCGCCGGGCCTCGACGTCGGCCGCCCGGCGCAGCAGCATGTCGTCGAGGACCTCCTCCTTGCGCGCGTCGCGGCGGGCCCTCGGGCTCGGACCGTCGGCGCCGTGGAAGAACCTGCGCTCGAGCGCCTCGGTGAGAGCCGCCACCGTGATCGGCTCCTGCCCCTTCACCCGGGCGACGACCCGCGGGTCCTGGCGATAGGCCGCGACGCCGGGAACCGGGGCGTCGTAGTCGATCGAGTCCAGGACCCTCCGGTCGATCTTGCAGTGGCGCGCGAGGAGCGATGCGCCGAACGCCCGGAGCGCCTCGACCCGTCGCTCCCGGAGCGCCTCTCCCTCCGCCTTCCTCCTCGCGTCCGGGTCGTCGGGAACCTCCGATTCGAGCAGCCGGACGACCGTGACCCCGCCCTGCACCCGGATCGGCCCGCTCGTCGCTCCGGGCTCGAGGCCCGCGACGACCGCCTCGATCTCCGGCCGGAGCTCCGCTCCGCCGAGCCAGACCTCCCGGTCGCCCGGACGGGCGGCGCCCGAGGCGACGGCCTCTCGAGCCAGCGCCTCGAAGTCCCCCCCGGCGCGAACGTCCGAGACCAGGCTCTCGGCCCGGGCCGCGTCCTCGAACAGCACCGACGAAACGCGGTACCGGGCCGCCTGCCGCCGGTAGAGACGCTCGACCCGGATCGGATCGGGCCTCTGGATCCCCGCGATCTCGCGGTCGTAGAGGAGCCTCCTCCGCTGCTCCTTCTCGAACGCCTCCACCGCGGCCCGGAGCTCCGGCTGCTCGTCGAGGCCGATGTTCCTCGCCTCCTGGACGATCAGCTTGGCCTCGATCATCCGCTCCAGCACGCCGGCGGCATCGGGCCGGTCGGTTCCCGTCGCGGCCGCCCCATGCGCCATGCCCGCGTGGAACGCCGCGATCTGGAGCTTCAGCTCGTCCAGGGTCACCGGCTCTCCGTTGACCGTGGCCAGGGCCTCCTTCCCCTCGACGACCGGAAGCCGGACCGGCTCCCCCGCCGCGCACGCCGCCCCGACGACGGCCGCGATCCAGGAAGCCACGAAGAAGCGCATGCGACCCCGCATCCCCTCGCTCCAGGCTATCACCGGACGCCGTCCGCGGGCGCCGGGACCCCTCCGGCGCCCCCTCCCGGCCCGGGGACCGCTCTCGCGACCACCGCCAGCGCCATCTCGGCGGCGAGGGCGTTCGCCGTGCGCACGAGCCGCGCGCCGAAGAAGAACACGCCTCGGTCGCCCCGGTGTCCCGTGGTCGCGGTCCACACGACCCGGCGCGTCCTCGTGTCGATCCCCTGCGCCGTGAACGACACGTGCGGGACCGTCCCCGTTCCCGGCGCGTCGCGCCAGTCGTCCACCCGGCCGGCGACGACGACGTCCGCGTCGAGCAGCTCGCGCAGGAGATCCGCCTGCGGCAGCGAGATCCCCTCGGACTGGACGAGGCGCGCCCGCAGCAGGACCTCCCGGACGACGCCCGGCTCCAGGACCTCGACGCCCGGACTCGCGGCGAGGCGACGGACGAACTGCAGGGCGACCAGGGCCCCGGCGTCCGCGCGCGCGACGTCGCTCCGGAACGGCATCACCGCCACGCGGACCGGCCCGGATCCCGCCGGGTCGGCTCCGGGCGACCGGTGGAACGATCGCGGGCGGAACCGACGCTCCGCGCGGGGACGGTCTCCCGTCCGCGCGCCGGGAGCGCCCCCCCTCTCGAGACGGGCGGCGACGCCGTCCGCGAGGCCTCCGATCGCGCGATCCCGGAGGATCCGCACGTCGCGAACGAGCCCGAGGCCGAGGAAGCCCGGAGCGTCGTCGGCCGCGAGCGCCACCGAGTCCATCCAGAGGACCGTCGGGACGTCCCCCGTCGACACGAGCCGCGCGGTCAGCGCGACCTTGGGGGACTCGGAATCCTCGTGGAGCTCGACGGAGCTGATCAGGGCCGCCGCGGCCCCCGTCTCGGCGAGGAGCGCCCGCGCCTCCGCCGGCGCGAGCCCCCCCGTGTGCCGGATCCTCCGGGAGGCCAGGAACGCGTCGAGCGCCGTCTCTCCGAGGACCCGGATCGAGCGCGCCTCGATCGCCGCCCGGAGCGCCCGGCGGATCTCCGCCAGCGGCGCCGGCGACCCGGCGAGATTCTCCGGAGGCAGGACGGCGACGACGGCGCCCTTCGCGAGCGCGGCGGCCGGATCGGCCGGCGGGGCCGCGGCCGACGCGCAGGAGGCGGCGGCCAGCAGCGCGGCC
>CAZPWK010000150.1:0-6609 GCA_964590285.1 uncultured Acidobacteriota bacterium
GGTGAACTTCGACGCCTCGACCTTGAGGAACGGCGATCCCGCGAGCCGGGCGAGCCTCCTCGCGATCTCGGTCTTCCCGACGCCGGTCGGCCCGATCATGAGGATGTTCTTCGGCACGACCTCCTCGGCGAGATCGCGCGGGAGCTTCCTCCGCCGGATGCGGTTCCGGAGGGCGACGGCGACGGCGCGCTTCGCGCGTCCCTGCCCCACGATGAAGCGGTCGAGCTCGGCCACGACCTGGCGGGGCAGCGGGTCGTCGGGCGATGTGGCCGCCCGCTCGACCCGGCCGGGCATGTAGAAGACCAAGGTCAGATCTCCTCGACGACGAGGGTGTCGTTCGTGTAGACGTCGATTCCCGCCGCGATGCGCAGCGACTCCTCCGCGACGGCCCGCGCCGGGAGGTCGGTGTGCGCGAGGAGAGCGCGCGCGGCCCCCATGGCCGCGACGGCTCCGCTCCCGATCCCGAGCACGCCGTCGTCCGGCTCGATGAGGTCGCCGGTCCCGGACAGGAGGAAGGTCCGGCTGTCGTCGGCGACGACGAGCATCGCCTCGAGCCGCCGGAGCGCGCGGTCGGTTCTCCACTCGCGCACGAGCTCGACGGCGGCTCGCTCGATCCGCCCCTGGTGCGCGGAAAGCTTCTCCTCGAATCGCTCGAGGAGCGCGACGGCGTCGGCGGCCCCGCCCGCGAACCCGGCGAGCACGCGCCCGGAGGCGAGCGTCCGCACCTTCCGGGCGCCCTGCTTGACGATCGTCCGGTCGAGCGAGACCTGGCCGTCCCCGGCCATCGCCGTCTTCCCGCCCCTTCGTACCGTGAGGATGGTCGTTCCGGTGATCGCGCACCCGCCCGCCATGGAGGTCCCTCCGGGAAGACGGCAGTGTAGCCCGGGAGGGCGGCGACGCCAAAGCGGAGGGGGCCGGGGGATCCTGCCGCCGGAAACGCTCGCGCTCTGGAATCCCGCCGGCGGACGACGGGTACGGCGCGCGGCGGCCCGACCTACTGGACGTCGTCGGGGCCGGGAACGACCGGGACGGTATCGGTGTCGCGGACCGGCCGGCGGCCCGGCGACATCACCCAGGACGCCGTCTCGAGCCGCGCGCCGCTCTCGCGGAGGCGGGTCGCGTTGCGCTCGAGAGTCTCCTTGGCCTCGCGGATCCGCTCCGCGGAGTCGCAGCTCAGCCGGCCGGCGCGGGAGAGGTTCTCGCGGATCCGGGCCGCCCCCTCGTGTGCGCGCTGCGCGCTCGACCGGAGGGCCTCCTCGCGCCGGAACGCGTCCTCGAGCGCCGCCTGGAACGGCGCGACGTCCTCTTCCAGCGAGATCGCCTTGCTCAGGAAGAGGGCCCGGACCTGATCGACGAACGCCGGCGCCGCGCCCGTGAGACGGGCCAGCATCTCGATCTCGTCGGCGATGCTCGTGTACGGTCGTTCTCTCATCTCGGCATCTCGCGCTCTCGTCCCTGTATGTACGGTCAAAAGCCCCCGGCGCAAGCGCGCCTCCCCTGTCAATTCCGTAAGCCGCGAGCGCGCCTCGCGAGGCCGGCCCGAGTCCACCGAGAACCCGGAAACCCGGCGGATCGCGCGGGCGGAAGCGGGGCGCCCGTCCCCGGCCTATGCTGTCCGAGGGAGGCGGCGCGTTGGGGGCGATCCGGGTCGGGGTCGCTGGCTGGGACTATCCGGACTGGCGCGGGACGGTCTACCCCTCGCGCCCGCCCGGAGGATTCGACCGCCTCGCCTACCTCGCGCGGTTCGTCGACTGCGTCGAGGTCGACTCCACCTTCTACCGGCCTGCGGATCCCCGCCGGGCGGCGTCCTGGCCCCGGAGGACGGAAGGGAAGCCCGGCTTCCGCTTCACCGCCAAGGCGCATCGTTCCCTGACGCACGAGCCGGGGGCGGCTCCCCGGTCCGCCGTGCGGGCCGTCCTCGCGGGCCTCGCGCCGCTGCGCGAGGCGGGAGTCTTCGGAGCGCTGCTCTTGCAGTTCCCGCACTCGTTCCGCCTCTCGCCGGCCTCGCTCGAGCGAATCGAGCGCCTGCTCGGCCTGCTCGCCGGGTGGCCCGCCGTCGTCGAGGTTCGCCACGCTTCCTGGGCCGATCCCGAGGTCCCCGGCTGGTTCCGGGCGCGCGGCGCGGGGCTCGCCGCCGTCGATCAGCCGCGCCTGCGAGGATCGACGATCGAGGCGACGTTCGCCGCCGCCGGACCCGTCGCCTACCTGCGGCTGCACGGACGCAACGCGGCGGCGTGGTTCCGGGAGGGCGCGGGGCGCGACGCGCGGTACGACTGGTACTACACGGAGGAGGAGCTCGAGCCCCTCGCCGCGAGCGCCCGACGTGCGGCGGCCGCGACGAGCGAGGCGTTCGTCATCCAGAACAACCACTTCCGGGGCCAGGCGCTCGCGAACGCCCTCATGATGAAGCGGCTGCTCGGCGAAGACCTCCCCGAGGCTCCCGCGGAGCTGGTGAACGCCTTCCCCGATCTCCGGCGTTTCACGAGGCCGCGCGGCGACCTCCTGTTCTGAGGTCAGCCGCGGTCCCGCTCGGGAGCCGACTCCGCCGGCGCCTCGAGCAGGTGCCTGGCCTCCGCGGCGAAGCGCCCGTCGGGATAGTCGGCGAGGAGCTTGTCGAGGTAGATGCTCCCCTCGGCCCGGTTCTTCCCCAGGATCAGCACGCGCCCGAGCTCGAAGTAGACCTTCTCCTTGTCCGAGAACGACGGATACCGGTCGAGGATCCCCCGGTACCGATCGGCCGCGGCGAGATACGCCCTGCGGCGGGCGTAGAAGCGGCCCACCTGGAACTCGTGCTCGGCCAGCTTCTCCTCCGCCGCCTCCGCCGTCCCGCGCGCAGCCCGCGCGTAGGGAGAGTCCGGCCACCTGCGCTCGACTTCGAGCAGGTCGTCGATCGCGAGCCGAGTCTGGCCCTGGTCGCGGGTCGGGTGCCCGACCTGGCGGAAGGAGCACATGCTGGCCTGGAACTGCGCGTAGGCCGCGCGGGGGTGGTCGCCGTAGAGCGTCACGAACTCGAGGTACTTCGACCGCGCCTCGATCAGGGAGTAGTCGTCCCCCGTGTAGAAGAGGACGTCGGCGAGCGCGAGCCGCACTTTGGGCTCGAGCTCCGCGCGGTTCTCGGCGGTGAACTGCACCGCCTCGAGAAGCGACTTCGCCTTCGTCAGGCGGCGCCGCTCGAGCTCGTCGAGGGCCCGCTCGTAGTGCTCGAGCCCGGGCCCCGCCACCCCGGGCTCGAACGTCCCGCGCTTGCGGAACGGGTTGCACCCGGTTCCCGGCAGCAGGACGCCCGCCACGAGGGCGAGGACGGTGAGGGCGCGGGTCACGGGCGCCCTCCCGGGGCCACGCCCTCGAGCTTCCGCGCCAGCCAGTCCGGAATCCTCCGGGGGCGCCGGTCGCGGCCGACCGCCGCGTGCACCGTGAAGCCGGTCGCAAGAGGCGCGCCCGAGCTCTCGCGCTCCACGGTGTACTCGAAACGGATCCTAGCCCCGCGCGCCGAGGCGAGGCGCGTCGTGATCCGGAGCTCCTCGTCGTAGACCGCCGGCCGGCGATAGCTCGCGGCCAGCTCGGCGACGGGGAACCGGATCCCCTCGCGATCCTCGATCTCGCCATAGGGGCACCCGAGGTCGCGCAGGAGCTCCGTGCGGCCGAGCTCGAACCAGACGACGTAGCTGGCGTGATGGGCCCACCCCATCCGGTCGGTTTCCGGGTAACGGACGCGCGTCGTCGTCCGCCCTCTGGGGCGTCCCTCGGGGTCGGAGATCAGCATCCGCTCCTCGCGCACGCGGCGAGCCTGTCGACGAAGCGCCGCACGCTCTCGGCCGCGTCCCCGCTCCCGAACACGGCGTTCCCGGCGACGATCCAGTCGGCGCCCGCGCGAACGACGTCCTCCACGTTGTCGTGCGTGATCCCCCCGTCGATCTCGACGGCGACCGGGAGGCCTTCCCGGTCGATCCGCTCCCGGAGGAGCCGCACCTTGCGAAGCGAGGACGGGAGGAACGCCTGCCCGCCGAAACCCGGATTCACCGACATCACAAGCACGAAATCGACGATCGGCAGCACCTCCTCGAGAGACGCCACGGGACTGGCCGGGTTCAGCACGACCCCCGCCTTCGCGCCGAGATCGCGGATCGCGCGCAGCGTCCGGTCGAGGTGCGGCGCGGCCTCGACGTGAACCGAGATCGAGTCGGCCCCGGCCGACCGGAAGGGCCCGATCCACCGGTCCGGATCCTCGACCATCAGGTGGCAGTCCAGCGGCAGCCCGGTCGCGCGGCGCAGCGCCCCCACGACGACCGGCCCGATCGTGATGTTGGGCACGAACCGCCCGTCCATGACGTCGACGTGAACGAGACCGGCGCCGGCCGTCTCGACCGCCCGCACCTCCTCGGCGAGGCGGCCGAAGTCGGCCGAGAGGATCGACGGGGCCAGCAGAGGTTTCACTCTCGTCGTCTCCGGCGCCGCTCCGCCTAGCGGGCGACCGTCAGGTCCACGGCGTCCTTCGCCCGCACAGGATAGCCCGCGAGAGGCAGTTGGCCCACGACCGTCCCCGGCGGGAATCCGGTCGAGTCGATCCGGCGCACCGCTCCCTTGCGGAAGCCCGAGTCGCCGAGCCAGCGCTCCACCGGAGGAAGCGACAGCCCCGTGAGGTCCGGCATCACCCATCGCGGCGAGATCGGCCCCGAGGAGACCAGCCGATGCACTCGCATGCCCGGCACCGCGGGCGTTCCGGCGGGCGGGACCTGCGCCAGGACCGTTCCCGCGGGCGAGCGCCGCGACGGAATCGCCGCCAGGTCCCCCGGCACGAGACCTTCCCTCTGGATCTCGACCGATCCCGTTCGGTCGGCTCGCCCCGAGAGGTCCGGTGTCGAGAGGACCCGTCCTCCGAGGCTGACGGTGAGTCGGACCTTGCGGCCCTTTCTTACCGACGAGCCGGGAGGCGGCTGCTGCTGGAGCACCCGGCCGCTCGAGACCCTCGGGTCGTGCCGCTCCTGCACGACCTCCACGACGAGATCGCGGGCGTTCGCCTCGCGCGCCGCTTCCTCGCGGGTCATCCCGGTCAGGTCGGGAACGGTCGCCTGGCTTCCCCGCATCTCGATCTTGAGGGTCGCGAAGAACGCGGCCAAGGCCACGAGGCCCAGGACGAGCCCGCCTCCGGCGATCCAGGCGAGCGCCGCGCCCGCCCTCTTCCACGCCGTCCGCCCCGTCGCGTCCATCCGACTCCCCTTCCGAACGGCACATTATACGAGGCGGCACCGCCCTCGCCCGCTCACCAGCCGCCGGTGGCGCCCCCTCCACCCGACATCCCTCCGCCGCCGGAGAAGCCGCCGCCCGAAAAACCGCCTCCGCCGGGCCCTCCCCAGAAGATCCGCCGGCTCGGGCGGCCGCGGCCTTCCCCGAGGCCGGGACCCGACCGGCCGCGGAGCGCCGCGATCAGGAATGCGAGCAGGATCAGGACGACGAACGCGAGCGGGAGCCACGACCCGGAGGCGGAGCGGCTTCGCGGGTCCGCGCGGAACTCCCCCTTCGTCGCCGCGACGATCGCGCGGCACGCCGCCTCGATCCCCCCCGCGTAGTCCCGGTCGCGGAACCTCGGGGCGAGCACGTCCGAGAGGATCCGCGCCGACGCCGCATCGGTCAGGCGCCCCTCGAGACCGTAGCCGACCTCGATCCGGACCTTGCGGTCCGCCAGGAAGACGGCCAGGAGCACCCCGTTGTCCCGGTCGCGCCCGCCGAGCCTCCACTTCTCGAAGAGACGGCCGGCGAAGTCCGCGGCGTCCTCACCCTCGAGGGAGGGAAAGATGGCGACCGCGATCTGGTCGGTCGATTCCCGCTCGTGCTCCGTCAGGAGCCGCTCGATCCGGTCGCGGGCGGCGGGCTCGATCGCTCCCGCGTAGTCGCTCACCCTCCCCCGGGGAGCGTCGGGAACGTCGAGAGCGCGGACCGCGGGGAGCGTCGCGACCAGGGCGACGAGCGCCGCCGCCGCGAGACGGGCGGTCACGGCCGCCGGGGACGATCGGTGTCGCACGCCGTCGGCGTCAGAACTCGACCTTCGGCGCCCGGTCCGCCCCCGCCTCGGCCTCGAAGAACGCCTTCTCCCGGAAGCCGAAGACCCCGGCCAACATCGAGGCCGGAAAGACCCGGACGGCCGTGTTGTAGCTCTGGACCGTCTCGTTGAACCGTCGTCTTTCGACCGCGATGCGGTTCTCGGTCCCCTCGATCTGGCTCTGCAGGTCGCGGAAGGCCTGCGTCGCGGTCAGCTGCGGGTAGTTCTCCACCGTGACCAGGAGACGCGAGAGCGCTCCGGACAGCTCTCCCTGCGCTTCCTGGAACTGGCGGAACCTCGCGGGGTCGTTCATCAGCTCCGGCGACATCGTGATCTGCGACGCCTTCGCCCGCGCCTCGGTGACCTCCCGGAACGTGCTCTGCTCGAATTCCGCGGCACCCTTCACGGTCTCGACCAGGTTCGGGATCAGGTCCATGCGGCGCTGGTAGACGTTCTCGACCTGGGACCACGCCGAGTCGACCCCGATTTGTGCCCGGACCAGGCCGTTGTAGATTCCGATCGCCCAGCCCCCGAGGACCAGGACCGCGAGAAGGACCACGATCGCGACGACG
>CAZPWK010000151.1:0-6603 GCA_964590285.1 uncultured Acidobacteriota bacterium
TGAAGAGCCTCGCCATCAAGCTCTCCAAGGTCTGCAACGACCTGCGGCTTCTGTCCTCGGGACCCCGCTGCGGCCTGCGCGAGATCAACCTCCCCCCGAAGCAGCCGGGCTCGTCGATCATGCCGGGCAAGGTGAATCCGGTGATTCCCGAGGTCGTCAATCAGGTCTGCTTCCGGGTGATCGGAAGCGACCTGACCGTGTCGCTCGCCGCGACCTCGGGCCAGCTCCAGCTCAACGTGTTCGAGCCCGTCATCGCGGCGTGCATGTTCGAGGCGCAGACGATGTTCATCAACGCGTCCCGCACCCTCCGGGTCCACTGCGTCGACGCGATCACGGCGAACGACGAGGTCTGCCGCCACTACGTGGAGTACAGCGTCGGCACGGTCACGGCCCTCAACCCGGTCATCGGCTACGACCGCGCCACCGAGCTGGCGGCGGAGGCGATGAGGACCGGGCGCGGGATCCTCGAGCTGGTCCGCGAGAAGAAGGTCCTCTCCGAGAAGGAGATCGCGGAGATTCTCGACCCGGCGGCGATGACGGGAACGAGGCGGCCGGCATGAGAGGCGCACGGATCGGAGTCCCGGTGCTCCTCGCGGTCGCGATCGGAGGCTTCGTTCCCGGGCCCGAGACGATGGGCGAGACGGGCCCCGAAGGACCGGGCGCGTTCGAGGGGACCTGGTCCGCCTCGGGCCGGAGGTTCACGGTCCCGACGGAGGGGGGAGGGCTCGCGGGGGTCGTGCAGGTCTCGGGCTCGATCGTGCTCGCCGGCGTGGAGGGGCTCGGCTGGGGGTTCCGGGGCGAGGCGATCGGCTACGACGACGGGGACCGGCTGAGCGTCGGTCGCGCGGTCTGGACCGACGAGCGCGGCGACAGGATCTTCAGCAGGCTCGAGGGAGAGCGGCTCGAGGCCGGCCGGCGCGCGACCGGCACGTTCACGGGCGGCACCGGACGGTACGCCGGGCTGACGGGGTCGTACGTCTTCGAGTGGCGGTACTTCGTCGACGCCGAGGACGGCGAGGTCCACGGCCTGGCCGTGCGCCTCCGCGGACGGGCGCGCCTCGCGGAGCCGTCGCGATGAAGGCGGCGGAAGGCGGACGGAGGAAGCTCGTCGCTCGCCTGGCGGTCCTCGCGCTTCTCCTCGCGATCTGGAACCTGCCGGTGCCGGAGGGCCTGACCCTTCCGGCGTGGCGGCTCTTCGCCCTCTTCGTGACGGCGATCGTCTCGGTCGTCGCCGGCGCGCTCCCGATCCTGACCGCCTCGATCCTCGCCGTGGCGGCGGCCGTGCTGACCGGCACGCTCCCGCCGGCCAAGGCGTACGCGGGCTTCGCGAACGGTACGATCCTCCTGATTGTCGTCGCGTTCCTCGTCGCCCGCGCCGTCGTCAAGTGCGGCCTGGGGCAGCGCCTGGGATTCGTGGTCGTCAGCCTCTTCGGGCGGTCGACGCTCGGGCTCGCGTACAGCGTGTTCGTCGTGGACGGCGTGATCGCCCCCGCCTTCCCGAGCAACACCGCCCGGGCCGGCGTCCTCTACCCGCTCGTCGTCTCGCTGGCCGAGGCCGCCGGCGTCCAGCGCGGCGAGGAGCGGCGCAAGCGTCTCGGGAGCTTCCTGATGTTCTCCGGCATGGCGAGCCTCAGCCTGTCGTCCGCGCTGTGGCTGACCGCCATGGCCGGGAACCCGCTCGGGGCGGAGATGGCGAGGAGCTACGGACTCGAGATCGGGTTCGGGTCGTGGCTCGTCGCCGCCTCGGTGCCGACGCTCGTGGCGATGGCGCTCCTGCCTCTTCTCCTCTATCGCGTGATCTCGCCCGAGGTGAAAGCCGCGCCGGAGGCCCCGGCCGCCGCGCGCGAGGCGCTCGCCCGGATGGGGCCCTGGCGCGCGCAGGAGAAGATCGTGGCCGCGACGTTCGTCGGGATGGTCCTCCTGTGGGCGTCCGCGGGGACCCTGAAGCTCGACTCGACTGCGATCGCCTTCCTCGGTCTCGGCATCCTGCTGGCGACGGACGTCCTGGGCGCCGCGGACATCGCCAGAGAGGGAGAGGTCCTCTCGACGTTCCTCTGGTTCGCAGTCCTGTTCGCGCTGAGCGGCCAGCTCAACGAGTTGGGCTTCATGGGGTTCCTCGGCCACCGCCTCGCCGGGGCGCTCGGGGGGCTGCCGTGGCTACCCGCCACGCTGATCCTCGTGGCGGCCTACGTGCTGCTCCACTACCTGTTCGTCAGCCAGACCGCGCAGGTCCTGGCGCTCTTCGGCGTGTTCCTGGATGTGGGGATCCGGATCGGGGCGCCCGCGCTGCCCCTGGCGTTCCTCCTGCTCTTCGCGAGCAACTTCTTCTCCGCGATCACCCCGCAGGGGTCGAGCGCGAACCTCCTCTTCGGCGGGAGCGGCTTCCTCTCGCAGGGAGAGCTGTACCGGTTGGGGGCCCTGACGACGGCGTTCAACCTGATCGTGTTCCTCGTCGTGGGGCTGCCCTGGCTGCTGCTCGTGGCGCGCTGAGGTCCGCGCCGGAGGATCCGGCGCGGACGCGCGTCCCGCTCAGTACTTGACGAGGTATCCCTTCGCCTCGAGGCAGGCGCTGAACGCCTTCCGGAACTTCGTCATCTCCTCCTGGGTCGCGGCCTGCTGCTGCTGTCCCTGCTGCTCGATCTTCTTCTCCGCCTGCACCTCCGCCGCCCTGGCCCGGCGCCTCGCGGCGATCGCTCCCGCCGCGGCGCCCACGGCCGCGCCCTTGCCGGCGTCGTCGCTCGCGATCTCGCCGATGACCGCCCCCGCGGCGGCGCCGCCGACCGCGCCCTTCGCCCCGGCCCCGGCGCTCGCTCCCTCGGCCTTCTTCTTGGCCTCCGCGGTCTGCTGCGCCTGGTGCTGCGCCTGCTTCTGCAGGGCGAACGGGTCGCTCCCGGTGTTCTGGACCGCCCACTCGTAACAGGCGGCCTCGTCCTGCGACTGCTGGGCCGCCTCCTGGCCCTTCTGCGGGAAGGCGTAGACCTCGAGGGTCGCCGCGAGCGTCTTCTGGCCGGCGGGCGGCGCCTGGGCGAGCGCGATCGCCGCTCCGGCGAGCAGGACGAGGAACAGGGCGCCGAGGATCCGCTTCATGGTGCCACCTCCTTGGATGGGCGCAGCGACCGCGGTCGCGTGCGTTGCCCCGCCATCGTATCCCAAAACCCGTCGCGGGCGGCCGGACCCCGGCCTCGGCTACGACGGGGGCCCCTTCTCCAGGCGGAAGTCGAAGCGGAGCCCGACCAGAAAGACATGGAAGCCGGGCGCGCCCTCGGCGCCGACGCCGTCGTCGATCTTCGCCTCGGCGTACACGAAGGTCGAGGGGTCGAAGAAATACCTCGCGTTGACGACCGCGTAGCGCAGGCGGAAGTCCGGATCGATCGCGGGATCGCGGGTCTCGGGATCGCGGACGTTGACGCCGAGCGAGACGCCGAAGGAGTCGCCGAGCTTCCGGTGGACGAGCGCCTCCCAGCCGGTCGCGTCGTAGACGACGGTGGCGTCGTCGGGCACCGTGAAGAAGTCGCCGTTCGTCTCCCGCGCGTACAGGACCGCGGCGAGCCAGGGCCCTCGCTCGAGCCGGAGCGCCGCGACGACGTACTCGGGATCCTCGTCGAGGCCGCGGACGATCGCGAACGTCGCGGGATCGATCGAGACGCGGTTCCACGCCGCTCCCGCCGCGAGCCCCGCGGCGATCGGGGCCACGACCGAGGCGCCGAAGCTGTCCGCGGTCTCCCGGGACAGGTCCCCGCCCCGGAACTGTCCCTGGACTCCGATCGAGACCCGTCCCGCCGTCGCCCGGTAGGTCACCGCGTTCTGGGCCCGGCCCGTCCCCGGCCCGCCGCCGTCGGTGCCGGTCGGCGAGTAGACTCCCGAGGCCTCGGCGCCGAACACGTCGAAGCCGTCGGTCCAGGACGAGACGTCGTGGTAGACGCTCCACTGCTTGCCGACCAGGACCTTCCCGGCCTTGCCGAAATCGGCGCCGACGTATCCGAGTCGGGTCCCGAAGACCTGGCCGGTCTGCTCCCGAGCGATCTCGACGAACCCGGAGTCGGTGGCGTCGCCGGGGTTGAAACGGTAGTCGCTGTCGAAGAGGTTGAGCGACCACTCGGCGCGCGCCAGGATCGCGGGCCCCCGCCCGAAGTCCCGGCGGAAGTCGAGCCCGATCCTCGAGGCGTTGTCCTGGGCCTCGACCTCTCCGTCGAAGGTGGCCAGGTGGCCGCGCAGGCTTCCGTACAACGCGAAGCTCTCGAGGAGCTTCGACGCCGTGCCCGCGCGCGCCGCCTCCGCCGCCGCCGCGACCAGGGCGACGGCCGCGAGCGCCGCCCGGGCCGCCGGACGCGCGGCCCCTCCGCCCGTTCCCATGGCACGAATCAAACCGGAACCCTCACGGAATGTCAATCCGCGCGACGGGACCGGGCGGGCGAGCGGCGATTGACGCCGCGGGAAGGGACGAGCAGAATCGGCCCGAAGCCCGAGAGCCCTCCGGGCGCCGACGAGGAGGCCGGTTGCGATTTCCCCTGAGGATGCGGCTCGTCCTCGCGATCGGCCTTCCCCTGCTCGCCGTGTACGGCACGATGACGTGGCTCCTGGCCGGGCGGTGGCATCGCGATGCGGTCGTCCGTCTCGAGGCGGCCGCGATCGAGCGGGGCGGCGTCCTCGCCGGGAGGCTCGACGATCGCGCGCGCCTCGGCGGCCCCGGGGCGGTGTCGGCCGCCGGCCTCGCCGACCTCGACCGCGAGGCCGCGCTCTCGGGCTGGGGGGCGCGCTTCGTGCTGCTCGACGCCTCCGGGCGCGTCCTCCACGATTCGGCCGGCCCGGCGGCGACCGGCGCGACCCTCGCCGGCGGGGCGGGCGAAGGCCGCCGCGCCGCGATCGAGGCCGCCGTGCGGGACGCGCTCGGCGGCCGCGCCGGCGTGCTGCGGGTCGAGGGGGTCGTCTCCCCGGGCACGCGCTGGGTCGTGTACGCGCCGGTACCGTCCCTGCGCGGGGCGGTCTTCGCGGCCGTCCCCGAGTCCAAGGTCCTCGAGGGCACCCGCGCCCAGATCCGGATCGCTCTCGGCCTGCTCGGCGCGGGGCTCGTCGCCCTGCTCGGCATCGTCTGGGGGATGGCTTCGTACGTGACGCGGCCGCTCGCGCGCCTGACGCGGGCGGTCGACTCCCTGGGGAGAGGCGACCTGTCCGCGCGGGTCGAGGACGTCTCGACGCGCGACGAGATCGGGGCGCTGGCCCGCGCCTTCGACCGGATGGTCGGGGACCTCCGCGGGCACGTCGCGGCCCTGGAGCGCGCGACCGCGGCGCGCGAGCGCGTCGAGGCGGAGCTGCGCGCGGCGCGCGGGATCCAGAACGCCATGCTGCCGAAGGCGCTGCCGCGCGGGCCGGGCTTCGAGCTCGCCGCGCGCAACGCTCCGGCGCGGCACGTCGCGGGCGACTTCTACGACGCGTTCGAGGACCGCGGCTCGGTCGTCTTCGTCGTCGCCGACGTGTCGGGGAAGGGGCTCCCCTCGGCGCTCTACATGGCCGTCTCCAAGGCGGTCCTGCGCAGCGCGCTCGCCGCCGCCCCCTCGCTCGCCGCCGCGGTCGGCGATTCGAGCGACGCGCTCGAGCGCGAGGGGATCGGATCCCTGTACCTGACCGCCTTCGTCGGGCGCTACGAGCCGGATTCGGGTCGCCTCCGCTACGTCAACGCGGCGCACCCGCGCCCGTGGCGGGCGGGGCGCGGCGAGGCCGCCGAGACCGGGGAGACGACGGGCGGCCCCGTCGGAATGTTCCCCGGAAGTCCGTTCGAGGAGCGGGAGACGAAGATCGAGCGCGGAGAGTCGCTCGTCGTGTTCACCGACGGGGTCCCCGAGGCCCGCCGCGAGGACGGAGAGTTCTACGGAGAGGAGCGGCTCGGGGCGCTGCTCCGGTCGGCCCCGTCGGGGGAGGACGCGGGAGCCGCGTGCGCCCGGATCGCCTCGGCGGTCGAGAAGTTCCAGGCCGGAGACCTGGCCGACGACGTCACCGTGATGGTGCTGCGGAGGTCCCATTGAGAATCGAGTCGTTCGCGTCCCGAGGGGTCCGCGTTCTCGCCTTCCTCGGCAAGCTCGAGCTCGGAAGCGGCGACGAGGAGCTGATCCGCGCGTTCGACGGGGAGGTCGCGGCCGGGGCCCGGTTCCTGGTCCTCGACCTCCACGATCTCAAGTGGATCGACAGCGCGGGGATCGGCGCCGTCGTCCGATGCGCGAAGCACGCGGCGGAGAAGGGGGCCGTCCTCAAGATCGTCCTCGACGCCGGCGGCCCCGTTCGAAAGATGTTCGCCGCGACCCAGCTCGACCGCGCCTTCGAGGTCTTCGACGACGCCGCCTCGGCGGTCGGCAGCTTCCCGGCCTGAGCGACGGGACCGCAGAAGGCCCGCGCGGCGGCCGCCGGCTCGCGTCCCGTCATCCCTTCGGCCGGAGCAGCTCGACGAACGGCGGGTAGCCTCGAAGCGGCTCGAGGTCCGGGTCCTCGGAGAGGTGCAGGCCGTACCGGTACCCCTGCGAGATCGCCTCCCGCAGAAGGGCGACCGCATCCTCCTCGTCGCCGAGCTGCGCGGCGATCCGGGCGCGCCAGCAGGTGTGGCTCCCGAACAGG
>CAZPWK010000152.1:0-6590 GCA_964590285.1 uncultured Acidobacteriota bacterium
GAGTCCCCGCCGGGCTCGAGGACCACGCGGACCTCGTAGCGGCCCGGAGCGATCTCCCGCCGGACCGGCACTTCGTCCAAGAGCTTCCACGCCCCGCCCGGCCTGCGCAAGTACGCCCTGCAATTCCCCGGCGGAAACGCCTGGATCACGAGCGCCGCCGGCTCGGGAATCGAGAACCCCGAGGGAACGGTCCGGCCGGAGACGACCTCGACGACCGCCTCGACGTCGAGCCAGCGCTCCTCGGAGACGGCGCGGACCCGGTGCGTCCCCTCCGGAAGCTCGACCGTTCCCGACGCCGAGCGAACCACGCGCCCGTCCACGAAGAGCGAGACCGGATACGGGGCCTCCGGCAGCCGCAACGTTCCCTTCGGTACGGCTTCGAGCCGAAGCGCGGCGACCGAGGTCCGGGCGTCGACCGGACTCGCTCCGGCCGGGATCGTCACCCTGGCCGGTCGGAACCCCTCGGACGACGCTTCGATCACGTTCTCCCGGCACAAAGCCAGCTCGAGCCGGGCCGGGGCGGCGCCCGCGTCCTCGCCGTTCCTCCGGACGCGCGCGCCGGGGACGCCCGGATCGACCAAGACCTCGACCTCGAGCGGATCGAGGACGAGCACGATCTCCCTCCCCGCGTCGGCGGGCTCGATCCTGTGGGTCGCCTCGCGGCACTCGAGCTCGGCGGCGAGGAGACCGAAGGGACCTCCGGCGTGGAACCTCACCGGCCCGCCCGCGAACGGCTCCCCGTCGAGCGTCACGGGGACGCCGGGCGGCTCGGTCCGCACGCGCGACTCGAACGGGAGGCCCTGCCGGTCCCGGTCCATCCCCTCCCCGCCTCCGGGCCGGGTCACCAGGATCCACGCGGCCGCGGCGATCGCGAGGACGAGGCCGGCGCCGAGGATCCACGGCAGGCGGCGGGGACGGCCGGGCTCCGTCTTCGGGCCGCCCGGCGTCGGCGCCGCCGCCGACGCCTCCCTCTCCTTCGCCGAAGGGGCGGGCGGCGTCCCGATCGCCGCCCGGAGCGCCGAGGCGAACTCCTCGCCGGTCGCGAACCGGTCGCCCGGCCGCTTCGCGAGCGCGCGGTCGAGAAACTCCGCCAGTCCTCCGGGGATCCCGGGGCGCGCGGCGACGACCGGTCTCGGTTCCTCGTGGACGATCCGGTAGAGGATCGAGGAGACCGACTCGCCCCCGAACGGCTTCTCGCCGGAGATCATCTCGTACAGCACGACCGCCAGGGAGAACAGGTCGCTGCGCCCGTCGAGAGCCTCCCCGCGAACCTGTTCCGGCGACATGTAGGCCGGCGTGCCGGCGAGCGAGCCGTCCCGCGTGACCTGCGCGGCGGGGTCCCGGGCCAGGCCGAAGTCCATCACCTTGACGCCGCCCCCCTCGATCCGCATCAGGTTCGCGGGCTTCACGTCGCGGTGGACGATCCCGGCCGCGTGCGCGTGGGCGAGCGCTTCGGCGGCGCGCGAGACGGTCTCGACGACCTCGGACAACGGGAGGAGGAAGCCGGCGCGGCAGAACGCGTCGAGGCTCTTCCCGTCGACGTACTCCATCGCGAGGAACGGGACGCCGCGGGACTCCCCGACGTCGAACACCGTGACGATCCCGGGGTGGCGCAGCCTCCCCGCCGACCGGGCTTCCCGCAGGAAGCGCTCCCGCGCGGCGCCCCGCTCCGCCTCCGGAAGGGCGGAGAGGATCTCGACGCACTTGACCGCGACCTCCCGGTCGATCTCCGGATCGTGGGCGAGGTAGACGCGGCCGACGGCCCCGCGCCCCAGCTCTCCGACCACTCGGTAGCGACCGATCCGTTCCGGCTGCATCGCCCAGGGACCCGGTACCGCCGCGAGCCCTCCGTCAGGACGGAAGGCTCGACGACGGCCCCCCGCTCCGCTCGAGGTCGGCCAGGTACTCCTCGACCAGCTCCCTCTGCGTCGCGCCTTCCAGGTTCTTCGCGATCAGCTTCGAGGCGACCCGGACGGCCAGGTCGGCGGTCTCGGCCCTCAGGTCCGCCTTCGCCTGGCGCAGGAGGGTCTCGACCTGGGCCTCGGCCTGCCGGAGCGTGCTCTCCCGCTGGCGCTTGGCCTCCTCGAGGATCTCCGCCTTGATCCGCTCCGCCTCCTTCCGTCCCCGATCGAGCGCCTCGAGGCGCTCGCGCCGCGCGTCCTCCAGCATCGAGCGCTGCTCCGCGACCAGCCTCGCGGCGTCCTCGCGGTCGCGCCTCGCCTGGTCCTGGCTCTCCTGGATCGCGCGCTCCCGCGCCTCGATGGCTCCCAGCAGGGGCTTCCAGGCGAACCACCGCAGGAACAGGACCAGGGCGACGAAGGTGACGAGCGTCCAGAAGATCAGGCCGAACTGCGGCGTGATCAGAGCCTGACCGCCTCCCCCGCCCTCGGAGGCCGCCGCCGGGGCGACGGCGCCGGCGAGGACCGCGAACCGAATCGCCCGTCCACGGACCATCTCGCTCCCCCTAGGCCTTGATGGCCAGGAGAAAGCAGATGACGAGCGCGAGGAACGTCACGCCTTCGATCAGCGCCGCCGCGATCAGCATCGCCGTCTGGATGTTCGCGGCCGCCTGGGGCTGCCGCGCGATGCCGTCCATGGCGCTCGCCGCGAGGCGCCCGATCCCCGCACCGCCGCCGATGATGGCAAGCCCCGCCCCGATGCCGGCGGCGAAGAAGGCCAGGGCCAGGTTCAGATTCTCCATGAGCACGCTCCTCCTGTTCCGCCTTTCGGAACCGCTTTCCCGCGAACGCGGGCCGCGCCGCCGGTCAGTGGGCCGGGTGCACGGCCATGCCGATGAACTGAGCCGTGAGCATCGTGAAAATGTACGCCTGGATGAAGGCCACCAGGATCTCCAGAAGATTGATGAACAGCGCGAACAGCACCGAGAGCGGAGCCACCCAGACGATCTTCAGGATGAAGACGAGCGAGATCAGCGCCAGGATGACCACGTGCCCCGCCATCATGTTGGCGAAGAGACGGATGCAGAGCGCGAAGGGCTTGATGACCATGCTGAGCAGCTCCACGAGGAGCAGGATCGGCACGAGCCAGAGCGGCACCCCGTGCGGGACCAGGTTGCGGAAATGCCCGAAGACCCCGTGCTCCCGGACGCCTCCGGTGTGAATCATGACGAACGCGACGACCGCGAGCCCCGCGGTCACGGAGATGTTCCCCGTGGCCGTCGACATCCCCGGCACGAGCCCGAGGAGATTGCAGGTCAGGATGAAGAAGAACGTCGTCAACAGGTAGCCGACGACGCGGTCCGCCTTCGGGCCGATCGACTTCCTTCCGATCTCGTCCCGAACGAAGAGAATCAGGATCTCGAGCGCCGAGCGGATCCCGCGGGGAACCGGCTCCTTCGCTCTCCGGGCCGCGAGGCCCAGGAGGATCACGAGGATCAGGCAGGCGATCCACATCATCACGACGGTCCGGGTGATGGAGAGGTCCAGGCCGCCGATCTCGATCCTCGGAAGCTGGACGACGGCCCCCGTGAACGGGATCTCGATCTCCCGGGCGTCGAGGATGTGGTGCAGGATCATGCCGCCCGCGTCGAACGACGCGCCCGCTTCCTCGGCCGCGTGGGCCGCCGCCTCCGGCTCGGCTCCGGTCATCTCCCCTTCAAGCCTCCCGGCCGACGCGGGCCGCCCGGTGGAAGAACACGATCTCGTACGCCTGGAGCGGCGCGAAACCTCCCGCCCATCCCGCGAGGAAGGGCCAGAGCTCCGAGCCACCGGCCAGCATCACCGCCGCCGCCCCCAGCGCGGCGACGAGCAGCCGACCCAGGATACCCGCGACCATCCCCGCGAGAAAGCCCGCGGTGGGCCGCCCGTGGGAGGCCGCCATCCAGGTCCCCGAACCGATCCCGACGGCGACCGCCGGGGCCCAGCCGAGGGCCGCCCAGGGGAGCGACTCCGCTCCCCTCCCCCACGCGAGGACGCCGAGCGCGACGAGACCCCCGGCCGCGAGCCCCACGACCCCCGCGCCGGCCGAGAAGGCCCGCGCGCGCTCCCGCCCCGGCCCCGGGCCCTTCACCGGCCCTCCCGCCTCGGAAGGACCGACCGGAAGAACCCGTAGAATCCCACGGCGATCCCCAGGAGCGCGCAGGCGACCAGGAGCCACGGCCGGGTTCCCAGCCAGCGGTCGAGCCGTTCCCCCAAGAGCGCGCCGAGCACGACGGGAACCGCGATCTCGAAGCCCAACCCCAGGTACACCCAGGGCGAGGGACCTCCCGCGCCCGGCTCCCTGCTCTCCGGTCCCGCCACGGGAGCCCCCCGGAACCGACGGATCCTCGTTCCCGCTCCGACGCGTCGGCCTCGCGTCCCCCTAGTTGCCGGTCGGCCAGAGGGCGTACTGCGCGAAACGGATGAACGGCTGCGGATAGATCCCGATCCAGATCGTGAACACGAACGAGATCGCCAGGGCCGCCCTGAGGGCCGCCGGCGCCGGCGCCGGAGGCTCCTCCTCCGGGTCGCCCACGTACATCGCCGCCACGATCCGCACGTAGTAGTAGAGCGAGATCGCGCTGTTGAGGACGGCGAGGACGGCGAGCCAGGCGTAATCGGCCTTGATCGCCGATCCGAACAGCCACCACTTGCCGACGAATCCCGCCGTGCTGGGGATCCCGGCGAGCGACAGGAGGAACACGGTCATCGCCGCCGCCGCGACCGGGTACGTTCTCGAAAGCCCCCGGAAATCCTCCACCCGGTCCCCGGCGATCTCTCCGCGCCTCAGGAGGACGACCGTGCCGAACGCCCCCATGGTGGCGAAGGTGTAGACGAGCAGGTACAGCACGACGGCGGTCAGCCCGTACCGCTGCGTCGAAGGATCCCCGCCCGAGGAGCCCACCGCGATCAGGCCGAGGAGCATGTAGCCCGCGTGCCCGATCGAGGAGTACGCGAGCATCCGCTTCACGTTGTCCTGGACGACCGCGACGACGTTGCCGAACGTCATCGAGGCGGCGGAGAGGACGACGAGGAGCAGGGTCCAGTCCTCCGCGAGCCCCCAGAAGCCGCGGAGGAAGATGCGGGCCAGCATCGCGAATCCCGCGGCCTTGGCCGCCGTCGAGATGAAGCCGGTGACCGGAGTCGGGGCACCCTCGTAGACGTCGGGCGCCCACATGTGGAACGGGACCGCGGCGATCTTGAACGCCATGCCCACCAGGACCAGGACCGCGCCGACGTGCAGGAGCGGGCGTGCCCCTTCCGGCCCCTCGGCGATCGCGGCCGCGATCCCCTCCAGGTTGTACGACCCGGTCGTTCCGTACACGAGGGACATCCCGTAGAGCAGGATCCCCGACGCGAAGGCCCCCAGGAGGAAGTACTTCAGGGCGGCCTCGCTCGACTTGCGGTTGGCCCTCGTGAAGCCGACCAGCGTGTAGACGGCGAGCGCCATCGTTTCGAGCCCCAGGTAGAGCGTCACGAAGTCGTTTCCGGACGCCAGGATCGACATCCCGAGGACCGCGAAGACGACCATCGCGTAGAACTCGCCGCCCTGGGCCCCCTCGACGTCGAGGAAGCGCATGGCCATCAGCACGCACAGCGCGGCGCCGAGGAGAAAGACGAGCTTGAGGACGACCGAGAACCCGTCCGCGAGGAATCCCGCATGGCCCGCCGCATCCGGGAACCCGCCCGCCGCGGAGCCCGCCGCGACCTTGGGGCCGCCGAAGGGAAAGCCCGGCGCGTACGACGCCACGACCACCGCGGCGACCGCGAGCCCGGTGAGCGCGACGACCCCGACGAACCGCCGCTTCCCTTCCGGGAGGACCGCCGAGAGGCCGAGCAGCACGAACCCGAGCAGGGTCAGGAACAACTCGGGCTTCAGCCACAGGAGGCTCTTCAGGAAGACCGAGGGGTCGAATCCCTGCATCATCGCTCCTCGGCCGGGCGGTCCGCCTCCGCGCCGCCCGCGACCAGCCGGGCCAGCTCGGAGCCTTCGGGGAAGAGGCCGGTCACGTCGCGGGGATAGACGTGGGTCTTCTCCACCTGCTCCACGATCCGTCCGACGGGCTCGTCCAGGATCCGGAAGAAGGGAGCGGGGTACAGCCCGATCCAGAACGCCAGGACGGTGAGCGGCAGGAGGGTCATCACCTCGCGGAAATCGAGGTCGACGAGCTTCTGGTTCTCGGGGTTGTCGAGCTTGCCGAACATCGTCCGCTGGTACAGCCAGAGCATGTAGGCCGCCCCGAGCACGATCCCGGACGCGGCGAGGACGGCCCAGATCTTGTGGGACAGGAGGAACGCGCCGAGCAGCACCGTGAACTCCCCGACGAAGCCGTTTCCGGGGATCGCGGGCATGCCGATCGACGAGAGCGTCATGATCATGAAGAACACGGCGAAGACCGGCATCACCTTCGAGACCCCGCCGTAGTCCGCGATCATCCGCGTGTGCCGCCGCTCGTAGACGAGGCCGACGAGGAGGAACAGCGCGCCCGTGGAGAGCCCGTGGTTGAGCATCTGGAGGACGCCGCCGGTGATCCCCTGGTAGTTGAGCGCGAACACCCCGAGCATGCAGAAGCCCAGGTGGCTCACCGACGAGTAGGCCACCAGCTTCTTCCAGTCCTTCTGGACCATGGCCACCATCGCGCCGTAGATGAT
>CAZPWK010000153.1:0-6134 GCA_964590285.1 uncultured Acidobacteriota bacterium
CCGCCCGGGCGACGTCGCGCTCGACGTGGGGGCGGATCGGGATCTCCCGGACGGGGTCCGGAGGATCCCGGGGCGGGACCTCCTCCCCGCCGGCGAGGCGGAGGCCCTGATGCGGGGCGCGATCGAGATCGTGACGTCGTGGCACCGCGAGATCGGCGTCCCCGAGGGGCTCATCCTCTCCCCCTGGCGCGCGGTCGAGACTCCGGTCCTTCACGAGTTCGCGCAGGCGCTGAAGCACCTCGTGCTCCTGAGGCGCCTCGCGGAGATCGTGGGAGCGTGCGAGGTCGTCGCGGACCCGGCGCACCCGGCGCTCCGTCCCCTGCCCCCGCTCCTTCTCGGGGACCCCGCGCCCATCGCCCTCCGCTTCGCGGCCGACCCCTGGCTCGCACGCTCCCTCCGCTCCCTGTGGCTCCGGCGACGCGCCGCGTCCACCCCTCGCGGCGCCGGCCTCGGGGACCGCCCGCGCGGGGCGATAGGAGCGGACCCGGGGCGCATCCGGGTCTGGTGGCTCGTCAATTCGCGGAACCGGGCGCTCCTCGACGCCGCGCGGGACGATCCGCGCCTCTCCATCGAGCCCTCGGAGCGCGTCGCGGAGAACCGCTACCTCGGGGAGGACGCGCGACCTCGCGCGGCCCCGGCGCCCGGCGCGATCCCCCTCGGGACCCTGACCGCGCTCCTCGAGACGCGCGCCCGCGAGTCCCTGCCGACGGTTCCCCGCGCCGGGGCGCTCCTCGCGGGAATCCTCGACCGGGTCGCGCGCGCGCGCGCTCCCGCGGCGGAGGCCGAGGCGCGCCTGTGGTCGGAACGGATCGCCGGGGATCGCCCGGACCTGATCGTCTGCGGGATCCCGTGGGACGGGGACCTGCGCGTCCTGGCGCTCGTCGCCGCCCGGGAACGCGTCCCCCTCGCCGCCTGCCAGGACGGGGCGCTGGCGGAGACCGGGGCCGGGGGGATCCCGGTGGCGAGCGCGGCGCTGGCGTGGGGCCCGCGCGGCTCCGACTGGTTCGCGCGCCGCGGGGTCCCGCGCGCCTCCGTGCGGCAGGTCGGGGACCCGCATCTCGATCGGCTGGTCCGCGAGGTCGCGCGCACGGACGCGGCGCCCCGGCCATTGGCGCGCCCCTGCGCGCGCGGCTTCGCATCCCTCCCGGGACGAGAGCGCTCCTGGCGGGGGTCCAGAACAGCGCGCCGCACCTCCCCGCGAGCGATCCCGCGGATCCGCTGCGGCTCGCCGCGATCCTCGTCGAGGCGGCGGGACGCTCCGACGGCTGGCGCCTCGTGCTCAAGCCCCACCCGCGCCTGCCGCTCGTCGACGGGCCTCGCCGCATGAGGCGCCTGCGCGAGATCGCCGCCCGGTCCGCCTGCGTGGGCCCGGGGCCGCCCGCCGGGGCGCTCGCGCCCCTCCTCGCCCTCGGCGACGCCCACGTCGGGGAGGGGGACACGCTCTCCCTCGAGGCGCTCGCCTGCGGCAAGCCCTCGATCCTCTTCGAGCAGGAAGGGCTCCCGCCGGTCTACCCGGAGTACGCCGCAACCGGTGCGATGCCCGCGGTACGCTCCCCGGACGAGCTGGCGGCGCTCCTCGGGGGCGGCGCGCCGCCGATCGATCCTTCGGCGCGGGCCCGCCTCCTCGACGAGCACCTGCGGGCCGAAACGCCGGCCGCGGACGCCCTGGTCTCTCTCGCTCGCGCGCACGGCGCCCGGCCGGAGCCCGCGCCATGACCGCCGAGTCGGGGGCCTCGACCCTCCTGTGCCCGCACGACGGGAGGCCGGTCCGGAGGCTTCGCTCCGCGGGCGCGGGGGCGGCCGTGCTCGGCTGCGGCGCGCACGAGTACCCCGAGATCCTGGGGATCCCCGTGCTCCTGGAGCGACCCGCGGCGCGCCTCGCCCTCGAGGCGCTGAAGAGCGGCGAGGCGGACCGGGCTCTCGCGGCGATGCTCGCCCCCGACCGCATGGGGCTCCTCGACCGCGTGGCGCTCCACGCGGACCGTCTCCTCCGCGGGGACCGGCTCGCTCGGGCCCGCGCCTCGCTCCGGGTCGGGGCGTTCTCCTTTGCGCTCCGAAAGAGGCCGTTCCGGAGCTACCGCGACGCGCTCGAGAGGCTCCTCCTCGGGAGGCCGTCCCCCGAGCCCGAGGCGTTCCACTACTTCTTCTGCCGCCCCTCGGACCCGACGTTCGCGGTCGCCGAGGCGGTCGCCAGCGCCGTGCCGCGGCCGGGGCCGGTGCTCGACCTCTGCTGCGGCAGCGGGCACGTCACGCGCCGCCTCCTCGCCCCGGGACGGGAGGTGATCGGCCTCGACGAGAGCTTCGCCCTTCTCCACCTCGCGTCGCGGTTCCTGGCGCCCGGCGCCCGCTACGTGTGCGCCCGGGCCGACCGGCCCCTCCCCTTCGGCGACCGGGCCTTCCGCTCGGTCTTCTGCTCGGACGCGCTCCACGACACCGGCGATCCGCGAGGGCTCGCGCGCGAGACGCTCCGGGTGCTCGACGAGGGGGGGACCGCCTTCTTCGTGCACCTCCACAATCCCGCCTTCCCGCACCCGTACCCGGGCCGGAGCCCGATGCGCACCGAGGAGTACGCCTCGGCGTTCGACGGCGGCGATCCGCGGCTCCTCGACGAGGCCCCGATCCTCGAGTCGTGGATCGCTCGCCGCGCGCTCGACCTCGGGGCGGCGGCGCCCCCCGAGGCTCTGTCGGGCTCCCCGACGATCGCCCTGCTCGCCGGAAGCCGCGCGTCGGATCGGGCGCACTCCTCGGCGATGCCCGGGCGCGGGAGGCTCTGCCTCGCCCCGCTGTACGACGCCGCGAGGGAGGGGCGCGGGCTCCGGCTCGACCGCCGCATCCCTTCGGAGACCTGGGCCCGCGAGTACGAGGCCCTGGCCCGGTATCTCCCCGAGACCGCCGATCTCGAAGCCGCCGATCTCGAGGCGCTTCGCGAGGAGCGGATCGAAGGAAGGGTGCTCGATCTCTTCCGCACGAAGGTCCTCCTCGACCTCCCCGACGCCTACGGGGCAGCGAGACCCTGGTGACGCGGGCGAGGCGGCTGCTGCGCCCCCTCGCCGAGAGGCTCGCGGCCGGGCCCCTCGGCCGCGCCGTCGAGCGGCTGTCGAGCGGCCCGGCGGGGCTCGCGGTCCTCGCGTACCACCGCGTGGTCCCCGAGCGGGGGGAGGACCCCTTCTCGCTCGCCGTGTCCGCGTCCCGCTTCGAGGAGCAGGTCCGGTTCCTCGTCTCGCGCTACCCGGTCCTGCCGCTCGATCGCGCGATCGAGGACCTCGAGGCCGGCCGTCTCCCCGCGCGACGGGCGGTCGCGATCACCTTCGACGACGGCTACCGGGACGTCAAGACGCGCGCCGCGCCGATCCTGGAGCGGCTCCGCGCCCCCGCGACGCTCTTCCTGTCGACCGCTTCCGCGTCGAGCGGCGCTCCGTACTGGTGGGACCTCCTGCCGCCCCTCCCGTCCGGCGCGCCCGGGAGCCTCCACCGGCGGGCCAAGGCGATGGCGCCCGACGAGCGAGATCGCCTCGTCGCGTCGTTCGGCGGGCCTCCGCCGCGGGACCCGGACGCGCAACCGATGCGATTCGCGGAGGTGCGAGGGCTCCCCGGCTCGATCCGGATCGGCGGCCACGGAGATCGCCATCTCTCCCTCGGGCTCGCCCCCGCGGACTCCTCGCGGCGCGACGTCGCCTCGTGCGCGGCCGCCCTGCGTCGCGAGCTGCCCGGACACATCCGGCTCTTCGCCTACCCCTTCGGAGCCCCCGAGGACGTCTCCGAGCACGCGGCGCGCGCCGTCCGGGAGGCGGGATTCGCCGCGGCGTTCACCACCGAGGAGGGGATCGTGCGGCGGGGAATGGACCGCTACCGCCTCCCTCGCGTCCGAGCCCGCGAGGAGGGGGCCGGGGCCCTCGCGCTGCGTCTTCTCCGCGCGTTCGCCGGACGGCGAGGCGGGCTATGATGGACCCGCGCCGCCCGGCCCGCGCCGCGCGACGACACGGGCAGGAGGATCGCCGATGACCGCGCCCTGGGACTCCGGGAAGGTCTTCGTCATCGCCGAGGCCGGATCGAACTGGAGGCAGGGAAGCGCCGCGCGCGACCTCCGGATGGCCCGCACGCTGATCGACGTCGCCGCGGAGGCGGGCGCGGACGCCGTCAAGTTCCAGACCTACCGCCCCGAGACGCTCTACGCGGTCGGGGCGGGAAGCAGCGACTACCTCGCGGCGGCCGGGGTTCGCGAGCCGATCTCGGACATCCTCGCCGATCTGGCGATGCCGTACGAGATGATCCCCGAGCTGGCGGAGCACGCCCGGGCGTGCGGCCTCCTCTTCCTGTCGACGCCGTTCTCCCCCCGCGACTTCGCCGAGGTGGACCCGTTCGTCGCCGTCCACAAGATCGCGTCCTACGAGATCAGCCACCTGCGCCTGATCGAGCTCGCGGGCCGCTCCGGGAAGCCCCTGGTCCTCTCGACCGGTGCGAGCACCGAGGAGGACGTCTCCTGGGCGATCGAGACGTTCCGCGCGAACGGGGGCCGGTCGGTCTGTTTGATGCAGTGCACGGCGCGCTATCCCGCGCCCCCCGAGAGCCTGAACCTCCGTGCGATCCCGGGTCTCGCCGGGCGCTTCGGCGTTCCGGTCGGCCTCTCGGACCACAGCCGGGACCCGGTGCTGGCGCCGGTCGCCGCCGTCGGCCTGGGCGCGCGCGCGATCGAGAAGCACTACACGCTCAGCAACCGGCTCCCCGGCCCCGACCATGCCTTCGCCGTCACGGCCGCCGAGCTCGCCGCGATGGTCCGTGCCATCCGAGAGACCGAGTCCGCGCTCGGCACCGGGCGGAAGGAGGTTCTGCCCGAGGAAGCCGAGCTGGCCTCGTACGCGCGCCGCGGACTCCAGGCTCTCCGCGACATCGCGCCGGGCGATACGCTTCGCGAGGGGGTCAACGTCGACGCGCTGCGCCCCGGCAAGCGCCGTCCGGGGATCCACCCGAGGGCGCTCCCTCTCCTCGAGGGGAAGAGGGCTCGCCGCGCGATCCCGGCCGGCGACGGGATTCTCGACGGAGACTTCGGAGACTAGCGGCCCGTCCCCGGGCGCCCCGCGTCGAGCGACAGGAGGCGTCTCTCGTACGGGGACTCCTTCGGGTGGTCGGCCCAAAGGCGGGCGGTCTCCTCGGCCTCGCGGAACCGGCTCGCCGCCGCCCGCGAGGCCCCGGGGCCTCCCGCCGCCAGGAGGGCCTCGGCCAGCAAGACCTTCGCCGGGACCGCCTCCGGCTCGATCCGGAGCGCCTGCTCCGCCGCGCGGCGCGCCCCCGCGGGATCCCCCGCCTCGAGAAGGAACCGTCCCTTCTCGATCGGGAGGAACGGGTCGTGGCGGGCGAGGTCCGAGGCGGCGTCGAAGTGCCGGACCGCCCGCTCGCGCGTCGCCGCGTCGCGGAAGAGCGTCACGCAGGCGAGCGCCTCGACCCGGGCGAGCCCCCTCGGGTAGCGCGCGTCGGACGGCTGCAGCCGGACCGCCCTCTCCGCGCACTCGCGCGCCTCGGCGTAATCCGCGGCGGTCCAGGCGCTCCCATCGCCGGAAATCGCCTCGGCCCGGCGCAGCCAGAGGTCCGGGTGCCAGGGGTTCGCGGCGAGGGCGAAGGCCAGCTTCCTCCCCTGGCCGGGGTCGAGCGGTCCCCTGGGCAGCCCTCTCGACGCGTCCCAGGCAACGTACGTCGCGGCGTCGCCGACCGCGAACGTCACGACCAGGAGCAACGCGGCCGCCGCGCGCACCGAGCGCCCCGCGCGAGGGGTGGCCGCGCGCGGCTCGGAGGCCAGCGCGCCGAGGAGCGCGGCCGCCAGGAGATGCATCGCGGGCCTCTCGGCCAGGTTCTCGACGAGCGCCTGAGCTCCGATCGCCACGAGAGCCGCCATCGCCCCCAGGGCCTCTTCCGGTGCGGCCCGCCGCGCGCCGCGCGCCCTCCTCCACGCCAGCGCGAGCCCCAGGATCGCGATCGCGGCCGCCGGGAGGCCGAACTCCGCGGGAGCCCGCAGCAGGTCGGAGTGGGTGCTCCGAAACTGCCGGGCGTAGCGGAGCGGCCCCTCGTCGATCGGGAAGTTGAGGTTCGCGGCCGCGGCCTGGAACTGTCCCGGCCCGGTGCCGAGCCACGGCGACTCGGCG
>CAZPWK010000153.1:6144-6573 GCA_964590285.1 uncultured Acidobacteriota bacterium
GCCGGCCGCCTCCGCGCTCGCCCGCCAGATCCGCAGGCGGTGGTAACGGAAGGGATCGCCGCGCTCGAAGCGGGCGAGGACGCCGATCGCCGCCAGCGCGACGACGGCCGCGGCGAGCCCGGCCGCCGCGAGGCGCCACCTCGGCCGCAGCCTTCGGGCGAGCGACGGGAGCAGCCAGGCTCCGCCGGCGACGAGGCCGAGGAGGGCCCCCCTCGATCCCGCGAGCGCGATCGCGGCGACGATCGGGAGGGACAGGGCGGTCCGCGCGGCGACGCTTCCGCGCGCCCGTCCGGCCCCCGGAGAGCCGATCCCCAGGAACAGCGCCGCGACCAGCCAGGCGGCGAGGTGGCTCGGGTTCAGGAACGTGGCCGCGGGCCTCGCGTCGCCGGCGACGCGCTGCGCGACCGCGACGACCGCGAGGGCGGCCCC
>CAZPWK010000154.1:0-6556 GCA_964590285.1 uncultured Acidobacteriota bacterium
GGGAGGCGGTCCGGCGCCTCTCGGCGAACCCGCCGCCGGACGCCGGGAGGATCGTCAACGTCGCGGCGGCGCCCGCGCTCGAACCCCGGCGGGGGGCGGGGATGGCGGCGTACGCGGCGAGCAAGGCGGCGGTCGCCGCCTTCACCCAGGCGGTCGCCGAGGAGGTCAAGTCGCGGGGGATCTGGGTCAACGCGGTGGCGCCTTCGATCCTCGACACGCCGGCCAACCGGGCCGCGATGCCCCGCGCCGACTTCGCCGCCTGGCCCAAGGTCGAGGAGGTCGCCGGGACGATCGCGTTCCTCGCGTCGCCCGCGAACCGCGCCGCGCGAGGCGGAATCGTCCCGGTCTTCGGCAGGTCCTGAGAGGGCTCCTACCGGGGGGCCCAGACGCCGTCCCGGACGACCAGCTCCGCGTCGTCGATCCTCACGCTGCGCCCGCACCCACCGGGGCGGAAGTCGGCGACGAGGTCCACGTGCCGGGCCGAGCGGTTGAGGGTCCCCGCCGCGGCCAGCTCCTCGATCTTCTTCTTGCCCGCCTCGGAGTCGGGATCCTCGACGTAGCACTGGACGTAGCTCGCCCCGAGGGCGACGTGGACCGTGCCGCCGACCTTCTCGACGAAGAGCGGGTGCTTGAGGACCCGCGCGAGGCCGGGGTTCATGCCGAGCGCGAACTCCCCGAGGCGGCGCGACCCCTCGTCCGTCTCGACGATCGCGCGGAGGTGCTCCTCCCCGATCTCGGCCCGGTACTCCACGATCCTGCCCGCCTCGAAGCGCAGGAAGATTCCCCGGATGTCCTGCCCGGCGTGCGAGTTCGGCAGGTCGAGGTAGATCTCCCCCTCGGTCGCGGACGCCACCGGGCTCGTGAAGATCTCGCCGTCGGGGACGTTGCGCAGGCCGTACGAGAGGGCGGGGAGGCAGGGGCCGATGTCGAGCGAGAGCGTGCGCGCGCGGCCGTCGGGGGACTCGGTGACGACCGTGGCGCGCTTCCCGGCGCGGAAGAGCGGCGCCAGGCGGTCTTCCGCGGCTCTCAGGGGCCTCGGGTCCGTGATCGAGGCGGCGACGACGAAGCGGACGTACTCCTCGAACGGGATCCCCTCGAACGCCGCCCCCGCGGGGGTCGGGTAGAGGGTGATCACCCAGCGCTTCGAGATCCGGAGGTCCGCGAACGGCCGGTCGGCGGCGGCGAGCGCCTGGGACCGGGCGGCCTCGAGCCCCGCGAATCGCCGCGGGTCCTCGGCCCCCAGGACCTCGACGTACTTCGTGAACGACGCGTAGCGCGCCTCGTGCCAGGCGGGAACGCGCGCCAGCTGCTCCGCCGTCCCGTGGCGCGCGACCGCCGTGGACCAGACGCGGCCGCGGTCGTTGTTCGGGGGGACGAGGAGGACGTCGGGGACGGCCCCCGCCTCGACGACCCGCCGCTCGAGGACCTCCATCAGCGGCCAGCCGATCCGCTCCCCCTTGATCATCACGCGGTCGTCGGGGCCGATCCCGCCGAGGGAATGGTCGAGGAGGATCGAGGCCCAGGCCTCGAGATCGCGCGGCGACACGTCGGGCTCGATCATGCGGCTCCCCTATTTCAGGTGCTTCGCCAGGAAGGCCCAGACCTCCTTGCGGGACTCGCGGGCGAGAATGGTGTCGATCCGGTTCATGCTGTGGCCGCCGGGGAAGTCCTCGTAGACCTTGTACTCGAACTTCTTGCCCGCGGCCTCGAGCTGGGCGATCAGGTGCTCGACCTCGACGACGTGGACGTCGCGGTCGTTCGTCGTCGTGTGGACGAGGAGCGGAGTCTTCAGCTTCGCCGCGTTCCAGGCGGGGGAGCGGCGCCGGTACTCGTCCACCGCCTCGCCCGCGGTCTTCCCGATGTGATGGGGGGCGGAGAACAGCTCCCGGTACTCGTCGTCGGCGTACCCCATCCGGGCGAGGAGGTCCGAGACCGGCACCCCGGCGTACGCGGCCGCGAACTTGTCCGGGTGGTCGAAGACCGCCATGAGCGCGATCAGCCCGCCGTGGCTCCAGCCGAGGATCCCGGCCCGGCCCCCGTCCGCGAACGGCATCGTCTCGACCGCCCAGTCCCGCGCGGCGACGCAGTCGTCCACCTCGAGACCGCCGTAGTCGATCGCCTCGCGGTAGCCCTTCCCGTAGCCGGTCGAGCCGCGGTACTCGGGCGCGAGGACGACGTACCCCTCCGCCATCAGCTCGCGGACGATGTGCGTGTGGTAGGTGCCGAAATCGCCGTGGACGCCGCCGTGCGGGAGCACGAGGAGGGGGCTCTTCCGACCCCGGTCGAGCCCCTTCGGGACGAAGACGTAGCACCAGAACTTGAACGGGTGCCTCGCGTTGGCGATCCCGTACGTCTCCTCCCCCTTCGGGTTCGGGGGGCCGACGAGATAGACCTTGTCCACGTCGGCGACGTCGCCGACCCGGGCGAACCAGAGCAGGTCGTCCACCTGCTTGGCGAGCATCTCGATCGCGTCGGCGTTCGCGGCGACCTTCCGCTCGAGGTCGGCGAGGCGCGGGTCGGGATCCGGCGGAGGCGGCGCGGCGGCCGCGGGGACCGCGGCGAGGACCGCGAGGAGCGCGAGGACGAGGCTTCGCATGGAGGGCTCCTTCGGGGCGCGCGGCGCCCCGCGGACGATGATAGCGGAGACGGGGGCTCCCGGCGCGGCTCAGCGCAGCGGGATCTCGAGGTCCGGGCTCGCGGGGACGACCGACAGGAGGTCCACGAACTCCCGGACGCCGTTGATCCCGAGGACGAGCCTCTCCGCGCGGCGCTTCTCGGAGAAGCGCGAGACCGTCCCCTCGAGCGTCACGACCCCCGCCTCGACGCGGACCTCGAAGACGCCCGACACGCGGGAGAGCGACCGGCGGCCGACGAGCGCCTCGACGGAGGCGAGGAGCGTCTCGTCGTCCCGCTCGCCGGTGTCGATCCGGTCGACCACCTCCGCGACCCCCTCGACCCGCGCCGCCGCGTCGGCCGCCTGGAACCGGACCCGCGCGTCCCGGAGCGTTCCCGTCAGCGTCGCCACCCCTTCCCGCACGGAGACGGCGATGCCGGCCCCCAAGACCTCGGGGAGGTCCGAGAACCTGCGGCGGATCGCCGACTCGACGGCGCCGTCGGCCCGCTCGCCGCCCCCGATCGCGAGGCGGCCCTCGACGTCGATCGCGCCCCGCGCCTTGCCGGCGCGGTCCACGGCTTCCCAGGCCTCGTAGAGCGTGTCCACCCGCCCGGAGAGGACCACCCTGCCGTCCCTCGCGGCGGCGGCGATCGGGAGCCGCCCGACGACCGGCGAGAGCCGGAGCTGGTCCTCGACCGCGCGGGCGAGAGCGGCGTCGTCCTTCGCCGAGGCCGAGGCGGGGCGGGGGAGGAGCGCGGCGGCGGCGAGGAGCGCCGCGGCGAGGAGCGGGAGCGGCCGCGGCGCGCGCATCAGATCAGCCTCCGGAGCCGCTCGCGGTCGAGCACCGTGACCCTGGGGCCGTCCACGGAGACGATCCTCTCGCGAATGAGCCGGGCGAACGAGCGCGAGAGCGTCTCGTGGACCGTGCCGAGGAACGAGGCGAGCGATCCCTTGGCGAGCGGGAGCGTCAGGACGGGCGACGGGGCGTCCGGGAGGCCCGCCTTTTCCAGCTCGCTCTCCAGGTACCGCGCGAGGCGCGCGGTGACCTCCCGGAGCGTCACCCCCTCGAGCTGCTGCGACAGCTCCCGGAGTCGGGTCGCGAACCCCTTGAGCATCTCCCAGCAGACCTCGGGGTGCCGCTTGAGGAACGGCAGGAACCGGTCGCGGGGGAGGAACATCACCTCGCTGTCGCGGGTGACGCGGGCGTGCGACGGGTATCTCGCCTCGGGCGCCTCGAACAGCGGGTCCTCGGCGAGGGAGTCGCCCGGGCGGCAGACGTGGAGGATCAGCATCCTCCCGTCGCCGGACAGCTTGTACACGACCGCCAGCCCGGAGAGGAGCACGAACATCCCCCGGTAGGGCTCCCCCTCGTCGAAGAGCATCTCCTTGCTGCGGAAGCTCGAGATCCGCGAGAGGCCGGCGAGCCGGTCGAGGTCCTCGTCCTCGAGCTCGCCGAAGAGCGGGACGCGCCGGAGGCGGTCGCGCGTGCTCTCGTGGACGTCGCCCCTGGAATCGCCCATGCGCCGCGCTCCCTCCCCGTCGAGCCCCCGGAAGATTCTAATTCTATACGGTTTACGGCCGGGAATCCTGCGGTCCCGGCTCGACAGCGCCCCTGCGGGGCACTAGACTTTCGAGCGGGGGGACTTCCGCGCGTTCCGTCACGGCGAGGGGAAACCGGTCGGCCGGAACACCACGAGCGAGCTCGGTCCCGCGGCGCGATCCGCGGACGACCGCCGAGGAAGCGACGCCATGGAACAGGGGGCCCGTCCGCACGTCTCCGCATCGCGCAAGCCCTGGTACCTGACGCCCGCCAACGCGCCGACGAGCGCCTGGCGTCTCCTGATCACGGTCGCCGGGTCGATCATCGCGGCGGAAGTGCTCGCGATGTTCTTCCTGTCCGCGCGGCCGGACCTGTCCGTCGCGTACGTCATCGCCTTGGACGCCGTCTTCCTGACGATCGTCGCGATCCCCGTCCTCTACTTCTTCCTCTTCCATCCGCTCGTCCGGGAGATCACCGAGCGCCAGCGGGTCGAGGACCAGCTCCGGAAGGCCAACGAGTTCAGCGAGACGATGGTCAAGACGATCCCCCTCGGGATGGACATCCTCGACGAGCAGGGCCGGATCCTCTACATGAACGAGAACATCAAGAAGCTGGTCGGCCGGAACGCCGAGGGGGAGTTCTGCGCGTCGGCGTACCGTCGGACCGGCGAGTGGTGCGAGCACTGCCCGCTCCTCGTCGGGGTCGCACCGGGGAAGACGCAGACCGTCGAGATCGACCGGGTGCTGGGGGACCGGATCTTCTCGATCACCTACACGGGGATGTCCTACGGGGGGAAGAAGGCCGCCCTCCGGGTGCTCGAGGACGTCACCGAGTCCAAGCGGCTCGAGGAGCAGCTCCTGCAGGCCCAGAAGATGGAGGCGGTCGGCAGGCTGGCCGGCGGCGTGGCGCACGACTTCAACAACCTCCTGACCGCGATCCAGGGGTACAGCGAGCTGCTGCTCAGCCGCCTCGGCGAGGAAAGTCTCCTTCGCAAGGACGTGGAGAAGATCTGCATGGCCGGGGAGCGCGCCGCCTCGCTGACCCGGCAGCTCCTGGCCTTCAGCCGCCGGCAGATGCTCCAGCCGAAGATCCTCGACCTCAACGCCCTCGTCGCCGACATGCGGAACCTGCTCTGCCGGCTGATCGGAGAGGACATCGAGCTGGTGACGACGATCGAGACGTCGCTGGAGAGCGTCCGGGCCGATGCCGGGCAGATCGGGCAGGTCGTCATGAACCTCGCGGTGAACGCCAGGGACGCCATGCCGTCCGGCGGGAAGCTGACGATCCGCGCGTGCAACGTGACGATCGACGCGGAGTACTGCGGGCCCGGCTCGGAGGCCCGCCCCGGCCGGTTCGTCTGCCTGTCGATCGAGGACACCGGCGTCGGGATCGAGAAGGCGCTGCTCGGACGGATCTTCGAGCCGTTCTTCACGACCAAGGGACCCGGCGTCGGCACGGGGCTCGGCCTGTCCACCGTCTACGGGATCGTCAAGCAGCACGACGGCTGGATCGAGGTCGCGAGCGAGATCCGGCACGGAACGACCTTCCGGATCTACCTCCCCTCGGTGTCCGAGCTGCCGGTGCCCGAGGCCGCGAGGAAGGCGTCGGAGGCGGAGCTCCGGGGGAGCGGCGAGCGCATCCTGCTCGTGGAGGACGAGGAGGAGGTCCGCAGCCTGGGGGCGAGGATCCTCCGCGAGAACGGCTACGACGTGGTCGAGGCCGCGGACGCGAAGGAGGCGCTCGGCGCCTTCGAGAAGGAGGAGCGCTCCTTCGACCTCGTCTTCAGCGACGTCGTCCTCCCGGACCGGAGCGGCCCGGAGCTCGTCGACCGGATCCTGACGATGAAGCCGGACCTCAAGGTCCTGTTCACGAGCGGCTACGCGGACCACAAGTCGCAGTGGCCCGTCATCCAGGGGGAAGGCTTCCCCTTCCTCCAGAAGCCGTACGCGCCCCTGGACCTCCTGCAGGCGCTCCGAAACGCCCTGAAGCCGCGGCCCGCCGCCCCGTAGGAGACGTGCGCCCGCGCCGCGCGGGCGTCTCCGCTACAGGTAGCAGGCGACGTTCCTGCAGACCCACTCCCACGAGCTCGGGCACTTCTTGCAGTTCGGGCCGGCGGGAACCAGCTCGAGGCAACAGACCTCGCGCACCCCGTCGATGCAGGGGCCGGCGTAGCACTCGGTCGCCTGGACGTCCGGCGAGAGGAGCGCCGCGAGGCCGAACCCGATCGCGCACGCGCCGAGGAACAGCGCCACCGTGACTCGCGTCTTCTTCATCGGCTGCCGTCTCCTTCTTCGAGAGGTCGTGCGACCCCCGAGGCCCGGCCGGCTCGGGCCGGCCGGGCGCTGGAATGCGAGGACGTACGCCGATCGGGGCCGGAAGTCAAGGCTTTCCGGTCGTTTCGC
>CAZPWK010000155.1:0-6515 GCA_964590285.1 uncultured Acidobacteriota bacterium
CCGGCGAGAACCACCGCCAGCGGAGCGTCGGCTACGGCGGCGGGGGCTACCGGTCGCTCGACGGCGGCCTGACGTGGGAGAAGATGGGGCTCGAGGCGTCCGAGCACGTCGGGAAGATCCTCGTGGACCCCCGCGACTCGAAGGTGGTCTGGGTGGCGGCCCAGGGCCCCCTCTGGGCTCCGGGGGGGGACCGAGGGCTCTACAAGACGACGGACGGCGGAAAGACCTGGAGCAGGTCGCTCTGGATCTCCGAGAACACCGGCGTCACGGACGTCGTCATGGACCCGCGCGACTCGAACGTCCTGTACGCCGCCTCCTACCAGCGGCGGCGCCACGTCTGGGGGCTGATCGACGGGGGACCGGAGTCGGCGATCCACAAGACGACCGACGGCGGCGCGACCTGGCGGAAGCTCGAGAACGGCCTTCCCAAGGAGGAGATGGGGCGCATCGGCCTCGCGATCTCCCCCGCCGATCCCGACGTCGTGTACGCGACGATCGAGGCGGCGAACAAGGCGGGAGGGTTCTTCCGCTCGACCGACCGGGGCGGGAGCTTCGAGAAGATGTCCGACTACGTGTCGGGCTCGGCCCAGTACTACCAGGAGATCGTTCCCGACCCGAAGGAGGTCGGCCGCGTCTACTCGATGGACACGTGGATGATGGTCACCGAGGACGGCGGGAAGACGTTCCGCAAGGTCGGCGAGCGGTACAAGCACGTGGACAACCACGCGCTCTGGATCGATTCCGACGACACGACGCACCTCCTCGCCGGCTGCGACGGCGGCGTCTACGAGAGCTTCGACCGGGGAACGACCTGGGACTTCCACGCGAACCTTCCGGTCACGCAGTTCTATCGGCTCACCTTGGACGACGCCCGTCCCTTCTACCACGTGTACGGCGGGACGCAGGACAACGACACGCTCGGCGGCCCCGTGCGGACGGCGACCGCCCACGGGATCGTCAACTCCGACTGGTTCGTCACGACCGGGGGGGACGGCTTCTGGTGCGCCGTGGACCCCGAGGACCCGAACGTCGTGTACTCCGAGTCGCAGTACGGCGTGCTCACACGCTTCGACCGCCGGACCGGGGAGACGGTGGACATCCAGCCGCAGGCGGAGCCCGGGGAAGACCCGCTCCGCTGGAACTGGGACTCGCCGATGATCCTGAGCCCCCACTCCCGGACCCGGCTCTACTTCGCCGCCCAGCGCGTCTTCCGGAGCGACGACCGGGGCGACTCGTGGAAGCCGGTCAGCCCCGACCTGACGCGCAGGATCGATCGCAACCAGCTCAAGATGATGGGCCGCCTCTGGAGCGTGGACTCGGTCGCGAAGAACGCCTCGACCTCGTTCTACGGCAACGTCGTCTCGCTCGCCGAGTCTCCGGTCGTCGAGGGGCTCCTCTACGCCGGCACCGACGACGGACTCGTCCAGGCGACCGAGAACGGCGGGCAGTCCTGGCGTAAGACCGAGAAGTTTCCCGGCGTTCCGGAGAACACGTACGTCTCGGACGTCGCCCCGTCCCGTCACGACCCGGGGACCGTGTACGCCTCCTTCGACAACCACAAGATGGGCGACTTCAAGCCCTACGTGCTGAAGAGCGCCGACCGCGGAGTCACGTGGAAGTCGATCGCCGGGGACCTCCCCGAGCGCGGCACGGTCTACACGCTCGCCGAGGACCCGGCGAACCCGGATCTCCTCTTCGCCGGCACCGAGTTCGGCGTGTTCTTCACGCCGGACGGGGGCGGCCGGTGGGTCCAGCTCAAAGGAGGCGTCCCCCCGATCGCGGTCCGCGACCTCGCGATCCAGAAGCGCGAGGGCGACCTCGTGCTCGGGACCTTCGGCCGCGGCTTCTACGTGCTCGAAGACATCGTCCCGCTGCGGCAAACCACGGAGGAAGCGCTCGAGCGGGAGGCGATCCTGTTCCCGGTGCGCCCCGCGTGGACGTTCATCCCGTCGCTCCCGCTGGGCCTCAAGGAAAAGAGCATGCAGGGCGACGCCTTCTACGCGGCCCCGAACCCCCCGTTCGGCGCCGTGTTCACCGTCTACCTGAAGGAAGAGATCCGCTCCCTGCGGAAGGAAAGGCAGGAGAAGGAAAAGGAAGAGGCCAAGAAGGGCGGCGACGTGCTCTACCCGACCTGGGACGAGCTGCGCGCCGAGGACCGGGAGGAGGAGCCGGCGCTCGTCCTCACGGTGAGCGACGCCGACGGGAACGTCGTCCGCCGGCTGACCGCCCCGGCGAAGAAGGGGTTCCAGCGGATCGCGTGGGACCTGCGCTTCGCGCCGTCCACGCCGACGAGGCTCGACGCGCCGCCCGACGACAACCCCTGGGCGTCGCAGCCGATCGGGCCGCTCGCGGCCCCGGGAACCTACCGCGTCTCGCTGGCGAAGCGCGTCCGGGGGGAGACGACCGATCTCGGCGAGCCGCAGCCGTTCACCGTCGCCCCGCTCGGAGCGGCCGGTCTGCCGGCCGCGCAGGCGGCCGAGTCCGCCGCCTTCGCCCGGAAGACCGCGGGCCTCCAGCGCGCGGTCCTGGGCGCGGAGCGCGCCCTCGACGAGGCGAAGACGCGCCTCGCCCACCTGAAGAAGGCGGTCTTCGACGCGCCGGGCGCCGACCCGGCGCTCCGCGAGCAGGCGACCGACCTCGAGCGCAGGCTCGCCGACCTCTCGATCGAGCTCGCGGGCGACGACACGATCGCCTCGCGCAACGAGCCGGTCCCGATGTCGCTGACCGACCGCGTCCAGACCGTCGTCTACGGCCACTGGACGACGACCGGCGCCCCGACCGGCACGCAGCTGCGCGGCTACGACATCGTCGCGTCGAGCTTCGGCGACTACCTGACGAGGCTCACGACCCTCGTCGAGACGGACCTAAGGAAGCTCGAACGGGCCGCCGAGGCGGCGGGAGCTCCGTGGACTCCCGGAAGGGTGCCGGAGTGGAGGAGGGAGTAGGAGGCAAGCGAGGGCCGACCGGTCTCTCCGCCTGGAAGCTCGAAAGCACGGCGATTGCCGGAAAGGAGTCCCGCATGAAGAGCACGTTGATGCGACGGATCTTTTGCGTCTCGGCCGTCGTCCTGGCCGCGTGGCACGCCCCGGCCGCGCCCCAGCCGCGCGCGCGAAGCAGACCGTCGAAGCCCCCGTTCGCCACGGCTTCCAACGCGTTCGCCCTGGACCTTTACGGTAGGCTCGGAAGGACCCCGGGGAACCTCTTCTTCTCGCCGTTCAGCATCTCGACCGCCTTCGCCATGGCGCACGCCGGGGCCAAGGGGGAAACCGCGTCCCAGATGGCCTCCGTCTTCCGCTTCGGCGACGACGCGGTGTCCGTAGGCAAGGACTGCGCCGATCTCCTCCGACGAACCCTGCACGACGGCGACACATCCATGTACCAGTTGGCCATCGCCAACGCGCTCTTCGGCCAGAGCGGGTACGGTTTCCTTCCCTCCTTCGTCAAGGGATTGCGGACCTCGTACGGCGCAGAGCTGCGCGAGGTCGATTTCCGCAACGATCCGGAAAGCGCGCGCGCGACGATCAACCGCTGGGTCGAGGAGCGGACGCGGGACAAGATCCGGGAGATCCTCCTTCCCAAGACCCTGAGCCCCGACACGCGGCTCGTCCTGGCGAACGCCGTCTACTTCAAGGCCGACTGGCAGCAGAAGTTCGACCCGAGCGGCACCCGGAGCGGCGAGTTCCGGACGACGCCGACGACGAAGGTCACCGTCCCGATGATGCGTCAAGTCGCGGAGTTCGGCTACAGCGAGAACGCCGACTTTCAGGCGATCAGCATGGGGTACTCCTTCCTGCAGACGGAAATGGTCGTCCTTCTGCCGAAGAAGGCGGACGGCCTGGCCCGGCTCGAACAAACGATCACGGCCGACAGCCTGGATTCGCTCCCCTCCCCCATCGGCGAGGAGTCACGGCTCCTCGACGTCATGCTCCCGCGATTCGAGGCGACGACGACGTTCCAGCTGGAAGAGACTCTTCCCGAAATGGGCATGCCGCTCGCCTTCGACTCCGTCAAGGCCGACTTCTCCGGCGTCAACGGCGGCAAGCAGCGTCTGTGGATCGGCCGCGCGATTCACAAGGCCTTCGTGCGCGTGAACGAGGAAGGCACCGAGGCCGCGGCCGCGACTCTCATCGAGTTGGGGCTCGGGGGGCTCGGGCCGAAGGGCACGCCGATCCCCTTCCATGCGGATCACCCGTTCCTGTTCCTCATCCGCCACCGCGAAACGGGGGTCATCCTCTTCATGGGGCGCGTGACCGACCCCAGCCGACCGGGCGCCTGAGCGACCGAGAGGGCCCCCCGCCCCGGCCTCGCTCGTTCGGGGAGGAGGAACTCAGAAGTTGAAGCCGATCCCTGCGACCGGCCCCTTGTTCTCGACCTCGAACGACCCGCCTTCGGGGGCGTCGAAGCTCATCTTGTCGGCGCGGTAGCCGGCGAAGATCTGGAAGAACGGGAAGGGCTTGATCTGGATGCCGGCCTCGGCCTCCTGGCCTTCGCCGTTCGTCAGCGTCGTCTCGCCGAAGGCGATGTCGTCGAGCTCCGGAAGCCAGGCGACGCGGCCGTAGAAGTAGACGATCTTGAACGAGAATCGCCCCTCCGCCACGACCCGCGGCCCCGACGTGTCCGCGCTTTCCTCGCCCGACAGGTCCACCGTCTGCCACCCGAGCCCGAGCGCGACGAAGTTGTTCTCGGTCGGGGCGAAGACCTTGATCTTCGCGTCCAGGTTCAGATACTCGAGCTCCGCGCCCTCGAGCAGGCCCCCGGGGCTCGGCTGGAAGTACGCCCCCGACACGCCCCACCTCGTGAGGAACCAGATCTCGGCGCGGCCGGCGACGTCGCCCGAGCCCTCCGAGACGCCGTCGACGTCCGTGTCCGAGTCCCAGTAGAGGGCGGTCACCTCTCCGTCCACGGGTCCCAGCGCCAGAGCGGGAACGGTCCAAAGAGAAGCCGCAAATACGGCCAGCGCGATTGCGGCGAAACGCAGCGTCTTCATTTCGCAGTCCTCCCGCGCCCCCGGATCCCGGGGCGCAACCAAGGGAGGAATATCGAGGCCGGGCGGGGAAAAGACAAGCCGGGCAGCCGGGCGGGCCCGGGCCCCGTGAAACTGCGGGGCTCACCGGGCGTAGAGTAGTGCGTGCCGAGGGGGGGCGCTCCGCCGCCCCGGGAGGCTGGGTTTCCCGGCGGGGGATCGAGCATGAGACGACGAACCGTGTTCTGGGTCTCGGGGATCGTCATCGCGGTCGGCGCCGCGGGCGCCGTCGGGCTCGCCGTGCGGGGCGGTCCCAAGGGAACGCCGGTGCAGACGGCGGAGGTCGCCCGAACGGACCTCCAGGCCAAGGTCACCGCGAACGGCAAGATCCAGGCGCAGAAGAAGGTGGACATCTCCGCCACGATCCCCGGGCAGATCACGCAGCTGTGCGTGCGCGAGGGGGACGCGGTCGAGAAGGGCCAGCTCCTGCTGCAGATCGACGCGACGAACCCGAGGGCCTCGGCCAGGAGCTCCGACTTCTCGATGCAGGCCCTTCTCAAGGATCTGGACTCCGCGCGGTCGAGCCTGGAGCAGGCGCGGCTCGACGCCCGGCGCGCCGAGGAGAACTTCGCCGCGGGGATCCTGCCCGCCGCCGACCGGGACCGCGCCCGGACGGCCCTGGCGACGGCCGAGGCCTCGCACCTCGCCGCGGAGCGGCGCGTGGACCAGGCGCGCGCCGTCCTCGAGGGCGCGCGGGACACGCTGGCGAAGACGACCGTCCGCTCCCCGATGGACGGCATCGTGACGGCGAAGCGCGTCGAGGAGGGAGAGGTCGCGGTGATCGGCGTTCAGAGCTCTCCCGGCACGGTCCTCCTCCAGATCTCCGACATGTCGGTGGTCGAGGCCGAGATGGAGGTGGACGAGACCTCGATCCCGACGGTCGCCCTCGGGCAGGAGGCGGTCGTCCGGATCGACGCGTACCCGAACCGCTCGTTCCGCGGGGTCGTGACCGAGGTCGGTTCCTCGCCGCTCCTGGCGACGACCGTGGGAACGGAGGCGATCAAGTTCAAGACGAAGATCCGCCTCGAGAACCCGCCCGAGGGGATCAAGCCGGGGCTCTCGGTCCAGGCGGACATCCTGACCGGCTTCCGGCCGCAGGCGGTCGCGGTGCCGATCCAGGCGCTCGTCCTCCGCGAGATCGAGCGAAAGCCCGGAGAGGCGCCCCCTCGCGGCGCGCCCCGCGACGAGGAGGGCGTGTACGTCGTCGAGGACGGGAAGGTGCGCTTCCAGCCCCTCGAGACCGGCCTGTCCGGGGAGCTGTCGATCGAGGTGCTGAAAGGGCTCGAGGGGGGGGAGACGATCGTCACCGGTCCCTTCCGCGCGCTCCGAACCCTGAAGCCCGGGGATCCGGTCCGGCCGGAGAGGCCGGGCGAGGGCGGCCCGCCGGCCGCGTGACCCGATGGACGCCAGGGAGCTCGGCCGGGCGGCCCTCGACTCCGTGCGGAGCCACAAGCTCCGCAGCTTCCTGACGCTCCTCGGGATCATCATCGGC
>CAZPWK010000156.1:0-6490 GCA_964590285.1 uncultured Acidobacteriota bacterium
CGCGGAGGTCCTCGACGTCCTCCAGATCCCCGCGTACCTCTGCCAGCAGACCGGCCTCGTGCTCAAGGTGGGCGGCGCGCGGAAGGCCGTGAACGTGAAGAAGGGGCAATTCCTGGCTCCCGAGGACATGAGGAGCGCGGTCGAGAAGCTGCGCCACACGGGGAACGACCGCGTTCTGCTCACGGACCGCGGGACCTGCTTCGGCTACCACCGCCTCGTGTTCGACGTCCGGAGCGTCCAGATCATGAAGACGCTCGGGTGCCCGGTCGTCGTGGACCCGACCCACATCGTGCGGATCTACGGGAGGCCCTCGAGCGACCCGTCGGGCGGCGAGCCGGAGTACGTCCACACGATCGCGCGCGCGGGCGTCGCGGCGGGCGCGAACGCCCTCTTCGTCGAGACGCACCCCGAGCCGTTCGAGGCCGCCTGCGACGCGGCGAGCATGCTCCGCCTCGGCGACCAGCTCCCCCTGCTGCTCGACCAGGTGCGGCCGCTCGCGGAGGCGGTGCGGGCGCAGGGGCTCGCCTAGACGGGTCCCCCTCCCTCGGTCACGGGGGGAACAGGGATCCCGAAGTGGCCGCGGATCCCCCCGGGGGGGCGAGGTGCCGCTCGATCGCCTCCCGCGCGAAGGCGACGTCGTCCTCGAGGCGGGCCCGCTCGAACGCGGCGGGCGCGAAGATCACCAGGAAGAGCGACCGTGTCGCCGGAGTGACCGACGTCCGGAGCGAGTCCGAGGAGGGGTTCCCGAAGGGCCCCTCGGCGTCCGCGACGGTGGGTCGCCCCTCGAGGCGGATGTCGTCCTTCCGGATGCCGCGGAACGACTCGCCGGCCCTCCCGCGCCGCAGCTCGACGGGGCCGCGGATCGCCTCCGCGTCGTAGAGGCCGATCGGGAGGAGGAACCGGAGCGAGCAGAGGTTGCACAGGTCGACGGCGTTGAGGACGCGGGGGAGCGGCTTTCCGAGGAGCACCCGGCGGAGGAGCGCCTCGGACGAGGGGCGCGTTCGCGTCGGATCGATGCCGAAGGCGCGATACAGGTCCCTGGCGGGGGCGAGCCCCGGGATCTCGGCGGGGGAGCGCCCCCCGTGGCGCGCGGCGAGATCGGCGGCGAGCGCCGCCATCTCCGCGTCGAGTTCGGGACTCGCCTCGCGGACGGAGACCGGCTCCCCGCGCACGAGCCCGAGACGGACGGCGGCGGCGATCTCCGGTTCGACGCGGAGGTCGACGGGAATCGGAGCGATCGGCCCGGTCATGTCGGCTCCTCGGCCCGGCGGCCCGGGAGGCGAGCCGCCCGGGGCAATATAATCGAACTGCGGATCGGGCCGGCCGCCCATCCGAGGGAGAGGACGATGGACCCGGAAGAACGACGAGGCGCGGAACCGACCCGCGGCGGGTCGGCCGCGGTCGACATCGCGAAGCTGGCGCCCCGCGAACAGCTCGAGCGGGTGCTGCGAGCGCCCGCGAGGGATCGGATGGACCTCCTGCTGAACGTCCCCTCGCCGATGAAGCTCGTCCGGATGCTGCCCGACTTCGAGGCGTACCTGACGGTCCGAGAGGTCGGGCCCCACGACGCGCTCCCCCTCCTCTCGCTGGCCTCGGCCTCGCAGATCGCGCACCTCATCGACCTCGAGGGATGGCGAGGGGACCGGTTCGACGCGGACCGCGTCGGCGCCTGGGTGGCGCTCCTCCTCGAGGCGGGCGAGCCGACGCTCGTGCGGTTCCTCCGGAGCGCCGACGACGAGGTCTTGACGCTCCTGTTCGCGAGGTGGGCGAGGGTCGAGCCGATCCCGATCGACGACGCGCCGTCGATCCACGGGACCGGCGAGACCGAGGCGGGAACCGATCGGGGCTTCGTCGCGCCGGACGGCCACCACCGGTTCCGCCCGACGATTCCCGAGCACGCGCCGGCGGTCCGCCGGATCGCCGAGGCCCTCTTCCGGACCGACCAGGAGCGGTACTTCCGGCTGTTCTGGGCGACCCAGGCCGAGGTCGCCGCGGAGATGGAGGAGGAGGCGCTCCGCTGGAGGCAACGGCGCCTCGAGGAGCACGGATTCCCGGACTGGGAGGACTCCCTCTCGATCTACGCCCCCCCGGCGCGCGGGGCGGAGCCGGTCCTCGCGGCCGCCCGTGCCGACGAGGCGGAGGTCGTCGCGCCCCGGGCCGCGCTCCGGCTGCTCGAGGATCGCGGTCCCCTCGCGAAGGCCCTCGGCGCCTTCGCCGGCGCGGAGCGCGAGGCGATCCTCCTCCACCTCGCGTCGGCCGCGAACCACGTCCTGGTCGCGGACGGGGCCGACGCCGGCGATCCCGAGGCGCACCGCGCGGCGATCGAGAAGACGGGAGGCTACGTCGGGATCGCGCTGGCCGCCCGGAAGGCCTCGACGCCCGAGGAGGCCGCCGAGGTGCTCCGGCGGGTGCCGCTCAAGGAGCTGTTCCGCGAGGGGTACGCCCGGACGGCCGACCTGCAGAGGCGGGCGTTCGCCCTGGTGCGGGAAGGGTGGGCGTCGAGACACCCCCGCGCCCTCGAGCTCCTCGACGCCCCGATCCGCCCGCGCGTGCTGGGGCTGCTCGAGCGAAGGCCGCGGTACTTCGATCCGACCCCGGCGGCGAGAGGGCTCGACTACCGGGAGTTCCGATCCGAGGAGGAGGTCCAGGAGACGGGGATCGCGCTCGAGATCGCGGAGACCCTCGGAGCCGTGTTCGTCGAGGCGCTCCGGCTCGACGTGGAGGCCGTCCTCCGCCACGACGCGGGCCGGAGGCCGGAGCCGCCCGGGTTCTCTGCGCTGCTCCTGACGGCGCTCGCCTGGCACGCCGTGCGCGGCGAGCTGCGGGGCTCGCCCCTGCCCCGGGACGTCGCGGCGGCTCTCCTCGGAGGAGCGGCGACGCGGGAGGCGCTCGAGACCTTCGTCGCGCGGGTCGGGGCGGCGGCGGGGCTCGACCGGCGCCGGACGGCCGCACTGCGCGTCTTCGGGCTCGCCTGCCTCGACCGCCTGACCGAGGAGTGCGGCTCCCTGGCGCCGGGCAGGCGCCCGGATCCCCGCTTCGTGTCTTGCCTCGTGCTCGAAGGAGACTAGGACATGGCGAAGGACGGGTCCCTCAAGTCGTCGTTCGAGATCGCGATGGATCGGCTTCGGGAGAAGGACCGCGCCGAGGGGATCGCCGAGTCGAAGCCGCTGACGGAGGATCAGAAGAGGCGGATCGCGGAGCTGCGCGAGGAGGCGCGCGCGAAGCTCGCGGAGATCGAGATCCTCCGGCGGAAGGACCTCGCCGAGGCGGCGGGGGACCCCGAGAAGCTCCGGGAGGTGGAGACGAAGCGCTCGATCGACCGGGAGCGGATCGAGTCCCGTCTCGAGGCGGCGATCGCGAAGGTGCGCCGGGGCGCCTGAGCGGGGGACCGCCCCCGTCTCAGGCGGGCGCCTTCTCCTCGAAGACCCGCGCGAGGTGGACGACGACCTCGACCGCCTTGTGCATGTCCTGCACGGACACCCACTCGAGGCGCGAGTGGAAGTTGTGCTCGCCGGCGAAGAGGTTCGGCGTCGGCAGCCCCATGAAGCACAGTCGCGATCCGTCCGTCCCGCCGCGGATCGGGTGCATCCGCGGCTCGAGCCCGGCCCTCCGGATCGCCTCGCGCGCGTTCTCGACCACATCCGGGAACCGGTCGAGAACCTCCTTCATGTTCCGGTAGGACTCCTCGATCCTGACCTCGAGCGAGGCCCGCGGCCAGTCGGCGAGCGTCTCCCGGGCGAGGCCCTCGAGGAACTCCTCCTTCTCCTTCAGGCCCGGCGTCGCGAAGTCCCGGATCAGGAACTTGACCGACGTCCGATCCACGCCCGCCTGGACGACGTAGGGGTGGACGTAACCCTCGTACCCGCCCGTCGTCTCCGGCGAAAGCCGGTCCTTCGGCAGCCGTCCGACGAAGTCCGCGGCGACCTTGATGGCGTTGACGAGGCGTCCCTTCCCGTAGCCGGGATGGGTGTTGAACCCCTGGAACGCGATCGTCATCGAGTCGGCCGAGAACGTCTCCATCTCGATCTCGCCCAGGGTCTCCCCGTCGAGCGTGTAGGCCGCCGACGCGCCGAACTTCGCGACGTCGAAGTACTTGGTGCCGTTCCCCACCTCCTCGTCGGGAGTGAAGGCGATGCGGATCGGCCCGTGCGGGATCCCGGGATTCGCGATCAGGTACTCGGCGGCGCCCACGATTTCCGCCACCCCGGCCTTGTTGTCGGCGCCGAGCAGCGTGGTCCCCGAGGCCGTGATGATGTCGTTCCCCATCTGCTCGCCGAGCGCCGGGTTCTCCGAGAGGCGGATCACCGCGCCGGGCTCGTCCGGCAGCACGAGGTCGCGTCCGTCGTACCTCTCGTGGACGATCGGCTTCACGCCGGCGCCCGACATCTCGGGGGACGTGTCCACGTGGGCGATGAACCCGATGACCGGGACGCTCTTCTTCCGCGTCGTCGCCGGGATCGTGGCCATGACGTAGCCGTGCCCGTCCATGGCCGCGTCCGCGAGGCCGAGGGCGCGGAGCTCCTCCGCGAGATGGCGCAGGAGATCGAGCTGCTTCGCGGTGCTCGGGAACGTCTCCGAGCTCTCGTCGGACTGCGTGTCGAACTTCACGTAGCGGAGGAATCTCTCGACGCAGGAAGACCGGATCGGCGTCTCGGCGCTCACGCGAACCTCCTCGCAGGCCGGCCTCCCCGCCGCCGCCTGCCCGGGAACCGGCTACGCTAGCCGAGCGGCGGCGGCGGCGCAACCGCCGCGGCACGGACGTCCGGTTGAAAGCCGGCGACCCGCGGACTAGACTCCCGCGGCGGGCGGCGCGTGTTCCCGCCGCGGACCGGAAGGACGGGCGCGTGAGCGAGCGGAAGCGGGTGCGAGCCGGCCTCCACGGGCCGACCCGACGGACCGGGGGCGGGACGGCGCCCGGCGGCGCGGGAGAGCGCGCGGGGGAGCGGGGGCCCGGGACGACCGGCGACGGCGGCGAGGAGCGCGGCGGGGGGGAGACGATCCTCCTCGCCGAGGACGAGGCCGTCATCCGCAGTCTCCTCGTGGAGATCCTGGAGCGGGACGGATACCGCGTGCTGACGACGAGCGGCGGGCCCGAGGCGCTCTCGGTCGCCGCGGCCCACCGCGGGGAGATCCGCCTCCTCGTCAGCGACGTGGTCATGCCCGGCATGGACGGCCGGGAGCTCGCGGAGCAGCTCGCGACGATCCTCCCCGACATCCGCGTGCTGTTCATCTCGGGCTACGCGACCGACGAGGTCTCGCGGCGGGGCGTCCTCCCGGTCGACACGCCGTTCCTCCGCAAGCCGTTCTCGCCGCGGGAGCTCCTCCGCAAGGTCCGGGAGATCCTCGAAGCGCCCCGTTGACCCCTTGTGCGAGCGGAACGGCGGAGCTAACATTCGGCGTCGCCGCGGGGCGTGCGCCCGGCAGCGACCCTGGGAGCTCCCGAATGGCGCGTGCCCTGGGTGTGATACCGGCGCGGTACGGCTCCACCCGTTTCCCCGGAAAACCCCTCGCTCCCCTCGGCGGCCGCACGCTGCTCGAGCGGGTCTTCCGCCGCGCCTCGGAGGCGAAGCGGCTCGAGAAGGTCGTCGTCGCGACGGACGACGAGCGGATCGTCGAGGCGTGCCGCGGGTTCGGGGCGGAGGCGGTGATGACGTCTTCGGAGCACGCCTCGGGGACGGACCGGATCGCCGAGGCGATCCTCGGGATGGACCGGGGGTTCGGCGTCGTCGTCAACGTCCAGGGGGACGAGCCGTTCGTGACCCCGACGTCTCTCGACCGGCTGGTCGAGGCCTTCGACGGCGAGCGGCCTCCCGCGATCGCGACGCTCGCCGAGCCGTTCGCGTCGGTCGAGGAGCTTTTCGACCCGAACGCGGTCAAGATCGTGACCGCGCTCGACGGTCGGGCGCTCTACTTCTCCCGGTCTCCGATCCCCTACCACCGAGGCGAGGCGACGCGCCTCTCCGCGGACTTCCGCGCGGCGCTCGGGGGGCGGCCCGGCGGCCTGGCGGGATACCGCAAGCACCAGGGGATCTACGCCTACCGACGGGAGACCCTCCTCGCGCTCACGCGGCTCAGGCCCACGTCCCTCGAGCGGGACGAGGGGCTCGAGCAGCTCCGGGCGCTCCAGGCGGGCCTCGCGATCCGCGTGCTCGATTCGGACTTCCATTCCGTGGCCGTGGACACGCCCGAGGATCTGGCCCGCGCGGAGGCGCGGCTCGGGGAAACGGACGGGGACGCATGACGACGACAGGCAAGCGAGGCACGAAGTACATCTTCGTCACGGGCGGCGTGGTGTCGTCGCTCGGGAAGGGCCTGGCCGCCGCCTCGATCGGGAGGATCCTCGAGGGACGGGGGTTCAAGGTCACCCTCCAGAAGCTCGACCCCTACATCAACGTGGACCCCGGCACCATGAACCCCTTCCAGCACGGGGAGGTGTTCGTCACCGACGACGGCGCCGAGACCGACCTCGACCTGGGCCACTACGAGCGCT
>CAZPWK010000157.1:0-1901 GCA_964590285.1 uncultured Acidobacteriota bacterium
GGGAGTTCCCGCTCGGCTACCTCCTCGACGCCGCGGCCTCGGCGGCCGCCGAGAGCTTCGCGCGCGCCGTCGCGGCCCGCTTCCTCGAGGCGCTCGTCGCGGGGGGCGCCGCCGCCCCCGACCGGACGGCGCTCGACTACAGCCCGGGATACTGCGGCTGGCACGTCACGGGGCAGCGGCGGCTGTTCGAGAGGCTCGCGCCCGGGGAGATCGGGATCTCCCTCAACGAGAGCTGCCTCATGGACCCGCTCAAGTCCGTCTCCGGGGCGATCCTCGTCGGGCCCGCGGAGATCCACCGCTTCGAGGCGGCCTACCCGTGCTGCGCCGCCTGCAGCGATCGCGACTGCCGGGAGCGCTCGGGCCGACCGGTCGCGCTCCGGCCCGCGTAGGAGACCGCCGATGGAGCTGCTTCGGGAGATCGCTTCGAGCCTCGAGACCGGAGACGACGTGCGAGCCGCGGAGAAGACGCGCGAGGCGCTCTCCGCGGGGGTCGCGCCGAGGGTCGTGCTCGACGAGGGGCTCGTCCGCGGGATGGAGACGGTCGGCACGAGGTTCAAGGCGCACGAGATCTTCCTCCCCGACGTGCTGCTCGCCGCGAAGGCGATGATCGCGGGGGTGGAGATCCTCAAGCCGCTCCTCGAGGGGGAGGGGATGCCGTCCCGGGGGAAGGTCGTCCTCGGCACCGTGAAGGGAGACCTCCACGACATCGGCAAGAACCTCGTCGGGGTGCTGCTCCGGGGCGCCGGCTTCGAGGTGATCGACCTCGGCCGCGACGTCCCCCCCGAGCGCTTCGTCGAGGCGGCCGAGCGGGAGGGGGCCGGGGTCATCGGGATGTCGGCGCTCCTGACGACGACGATGCCGGCGATGGCGAAGGTCGCGGTCCTCGTCCGGGAGCGGGGCCTCGCGGGGTCGGTCAAGACGATCGTCGGGGGGGCGCCGGTGTCGGCGGAGTTCGCGCGCGAGATCGGGGCCGACGGCTACGGCTACGACGCGGCGAACGCCGTCGAGCGCGTGGCCGCGCTGATGGCGCGCTGACGTGCGGGGCTTCTCGGAGCGCCTCGCGGCGGGGGACGTCCTGCTCGCCGACGGCGCGATCGGCACGATGCTCATGGCCCGCGGCCTCGGGGCGGGGGCGTGCCCCGAGGCGTTCGCCCTCGAGAGCCCGGCCGCCCTCGAGGAGATCGCCCGGCTCTACGCCGAGGCGGGGGCCGACCTGGTCCAGGCGAACACGTTCGGCGCCTCCCCGCTGAAGCTCGCCGCGTACGGCCTCGAGGCCCGGACGCGGGAGATCGTAGTCCGCGCGGTCGAGTGCGCGCGGCGGGGGGCGGGCGGCCGGGCGCTGGTCTACGGCTCGTGCGGCCCTTCGGGCCGCCTCCTCGAGCCCTGGGGAGACGTCTCCCCGGACGAGGTCCGGGAGAGCTTCTCGGTGACGATGCGCGCCCTCGCCGAGGCGGGCGTGGACGCCGTCGTCGTCGAGACGATGACCGACGTCTCCGAGGCGTCGATCGCGGTCCGCGAGGCGCGGGACGCGATGCCGGGCACCCCGGTCGTCGCGACGATGACCTTCGACCGGACCCCGCGGGGGTTCTTCACGATCATGGGGACCGGCGTCGAGGAGGCGTGCCGCGCGCTCGAGGAGGCGGGGGCCTCGGCCGTCGGCTCGAACTGCGGCCAGGGCTCGGACGCGATGGTCGAGATCGCGTCGGAGTTCCGGAGGCGGACCGCGCTCCCCGTCGCGATCCAGCCGAACGCCGGCATCCCGCGCCGCGAGGCGGGCGAAACCGTGTGGCCGGAGCCGCCGGACTTCATGGCGTCGCGCGTCCGCGACCTCCTGCGCTCGGGCGTCCGGATCGTCGGCGGCTGCTGCGGAACGACCCCGGAGCACGTGCGGGCGTTCCGGG
>CAZPWK010000157.1:2001-6480 GCA_964590285.1 uncultured Acidobacteriota bacterium
TTCGCCGTCTTCCTGACGATCGTCCTGTCCGTCTGGGCCGGGATGCACGCGTACGTGCTGTCGCGCGTCTGGTCGCTCCCCTGGGTCGCGCAGACGGGAGCCCGGCGGTGGGTCGTCGCGGCCATGGCGCTGCTCGCCGTCTCCTATCCGCTCGTCCGGATCCTGTCCCGCTCCCTCGGGCGGTCGGCGTTCCCGCTCGACGTGGTCGCGTCGGTCTGGGTGGGGGTGCTGTTCCTCCTGCTCGCGTGGCTCCTGGCCGCCGACGTCGTCACCGGGTTCGGGTTCCTCTTCCGAGCGCACGTGCCGAGGGTCCGGACCGCGGCGGTCGCGATCGCGGGCCTCCTGTCGGTCGTCGCCCTCATCCAGGCTGCGCGGCCGCCCGCGGTGCGCGAGATCGAGGCGAGGCTCGCGGGGCTCCCGCCGTCGCTCGACGGCCTCGTGCTCGCGCACGTCTCGGACCTCCACCTCGGGCCGATGCTCGGCGAAGCGTGGCTCGCGGCGCGGATCGAGCAGGTGCGCGCGCTCCGCCCCGATCTCGTCGTCGTCAACGGCGACCTCGTCGACCACGACGTCGCGAAGGTCGAGGGGTTGGTCCCCGCTCTCCGGCGCCTGTCGGCCCCGCTCGGCGTCTTCGCCGTGACCGGGAACCACGAGTTCTACGCGGGCCTTCCGCGGTCGCTCGCGGTGCTCGAGGGGGCGGGGTTCCGGGTGCTTCGCGACGCGCGCGCCGAGGTCGCGCCCGGCCTCGTCCTCGCGGGGGTGGACGACCCGACGGGGAGGCGGCAGATGGGGGAGGCGGACGGCTTCCTCGAGAGGGCGCTCGAAAACCGGCCGCCGGGGGCGGTCGTGCTCCTGTCGCACAGCCCGAAGGACGTCGAGCGGGCGGCGGAGCTCGGCGTCGGCCTCATGCTCTCCGGCCACACGCACGGCGGCCAGATCTGGCCGTTCCGGTATCTCGTGAAGCTCGCCTACCCGCGCGTCGAGGGGGAATACCGCGTCGGCGGCATGACCCTCCTCGTCTCGCGGGGGACCGGGTTCTGGGGGCCGCCGATGCGACTCTTCCGGCGCGGCGAGATCCTGAGGGTCACACTCCGGGCGGCTTGAGCGCGCGCGGCCGCGTCACTTCTCGAAGTAGGCCGCGTTGATCGCGACGAACCGCGCCCACTTCTCCGGAACGGCGCCCTCCTCGAAGATCGCGCCGGTCGGGCAGACCGGCTCGCAGGCGCCGCAGTCGATGCACTCGGCCGGGTTGATGTGGAGGTGCTCCGCCGACTCGAAGTCGGCCTCTTCCCTGGTGGGATGGATGCAGTCCACCGGGCAGACGTCGACGCAGGCGGCGTCCTTGCTGCCGATGCAGGGCTCCGTGATGACGAACGCCATGAGGGCCTCCCGGGATCAGCTTCCCTGCTTCTTCCCCTGGCGGGCGACCGCCTCCGCCGCGGCCTTCGCCCTCTCCGGGTCTCCCAGATAGGCGTGGCGGACCGGGCGGAGATCGGGGTCCAGCTCGTAGACGAGCGGGATGCCGGTCGGGATGTTGAGCTTGACGATCGCCTCCTCGGACATCCCGTCGAGGTGCTTGACCAGGGCGCGCAGGCTGTTGCCGTGGGCGGCGATCAGCACGCGCTTCCCCGCGCGGATGTCCGGGGCGATCGTGGACTCCCAGTACGGGAGGAACCTCGCGACCGTGTCCTTCAGCGATTCCGTCCGCGGGACCTCCTCCGGGCGGAGGCCGGCGTAGCGCGGGTCGCGGCCGGGCCAGCGCGGATCGTCTGGCGTCAGCGCCGGGGGAGGGGTGGCGTAGCTGCGGCGCCAGATCTGCACCTGCTCCTCGCCGTACTGGGCGGCGGTCTCCCCCTTGTCGAGCCCCTGGAGCGCGCCGTACATCCGCTCGTTGAGGCGCCAGCTCCGGTGGACCGGGATCCACATCAGGTCGAGCCGGTCGAGGACGATCCACAGCGTCCGGATCGCGCGCCTCAGGACCGACGTGTACGCGACGTCGAAGCCGAAGTCCCCTTCCCGGAGGAGGCGAGCGGCCTCCTCGGCTTCCGCGACCCCTTGCTCCGAAAGGTCCTGGTCGGTCCAGCCGGTGAACCGGTTCTCGAGGTTCCAGAGGCTCTGACCGTGGCGGAGAAGGACGACCTTGCGCATGGGGACCTCCGCGTCTCCCGACCCTCGACGATTATAATCGCCTCCCGCCCGACGCCGGGGCGGCCGCGCCGGACGGGCGCGGGAGGGGCGCTTGGGGGAGAGGCCGACGCGCCGCGGCTCGACGCCGGGCAGGAAGCTCGCGCGGCTCCTGAAGAGGGAGCGGGGGCTCTGGGCCTCGGGGTACACGCGGGTCGCGGGCGTGGACGAGGCGGGAGTCGGGCCGCTCGCGGGGCCGGTCGTCGCGGCCGCCGTGACGTTCCCTCGGGGCGTCGGCGTCCGCGGCGTGGACGACTCCAAGAAGCTGTCCCCCGAGCGGCGCGAGGAGCTCGACGCCGAGATCCGCGCCACCGCCTCGGCATGGGCGATCGGGGCGGTCGAGCCGGACGAGATCGACCGCCTGAACATCTACCGGGCGTCCCTCGAGGCGATGCGGCGGGCGGTCCAGGCGCTCTGCGCCCCGCCCGAGATCGTCCTCGTGGACGCGCGGACGATCCCGGGGATCCAGGCCCTCCAGGAGGCGATCGTGCGCGGGGACGCGACCTGCCACGCGATCGCCGCCGCCTCGATCCTCGCCAAGGTCGACAGGGACCGCAGGATGGCGCGCTACGAGGTGGAGTACCCCGGCTACGGCTTCGCGCTGCACAAGGGGTATCCGACCGAGGCGCACCGCGACGCGATCCGCCGCCTCGGCCCCTGCGCCATCCACCGCCGCTCGTTCACCCTCCTCCCCCCGCGCACGCTGTGGTAGCGCGGGGTCAGACGTTACCGGCGTTACTTCTTCTCCCGAAAACATACAAAAGGCGCGCTTTCTCGTGGACGCCCTGGGGTCAGACTTGCCAGGCCCGAGGGGTGCCGCGGTCTCGAACCTGGCCCCGGGCCCGCTCCGGAATCCTTCGCCGTTTCGGCCTTTTCGACCGCAAACGTTACGCCAGTAACGTCTGACCCCGAGGGGGTTGCTATACTGCGCCGTTCATGGAAGGAAAGAGGGAGGGACGGGAGTGAAGATCCACGAGCATCAGGCGAAGGCCGTGCTGAAGCGGCACGGCGTACCGGTCCCGCAGGGCGACGTCGCCTTCAGCGCGCAGGAGGCGGCGGGGATCGCCCGCAAGCTCGGCGGGCGGGTCGTCGTCAAGGCGCAGATCCACGCCGGGGGGCGCGGAAAGGGGACGTTCCGGGACGCCGCCACCGGCAAGACCGTCATGCGCCCCGACGGGAGCAAGCCCCTCGGGGGGGTCGTCGTCGTCGACGGCCCCGAGGCGGTGGAGGAGATCGCCCGCCGGATGCTCGGCAACGTCCTCGTCACCAAGCAGAGCGGCCCGGAGGGGCGGCGCGTCGGACGGGTCCTGGTCGAGGAGGGGATGGAGATCTCGAAGGAGTTCTACCTCGCCGTCCTGCTCGACCGCGCGATCCGGTCTCTGACCTTCATCGCGAGCGCCGAAGGGGGGACGGAGATCGAGGAGGTCGCGGCGAGCCGTCCCGAGGCGATCCTCAGGGCCGCCGTGGACCCGCGCGCGGGGTACTCCCCGTGGATCGGCCGGAAGCTGGCCTTCGGCCTCGGCTTCGAGGCGAAGCTCGTCGGCCCGGCGTCGAAGCTCGTCGGAGCGCTCCACGACGCGTTCGTCCGGACCGACGCCTCTCTCGCGGAGGTCAACCCCCTGATCGTCACGACCGACGGCAGGGTGATCGCGCTCGACGCCAAGATGAACTTCGACGACAACGCGCTGGTCCGGCACCCCGAAATCGCCGAGTTCCGGGACCTCGGCGAGGAGGACCCGCTGGAGATCGAGGCGTCGAAGCACGGGCTCAACTACATCAAGCTCGACGGGAACGTCGGCTGCATGGTCAACGGCGCGGGGCTCGCGATGGGCACCATGGACATCATCCAGCACCACGGCGGGAGCCCGGCGAACTTCCTCGACGTCGGCGGGGGCGCGACCGTGGAGACCGTCACGGCGGCGTTCGAGATCCTGATGAAGGACCCGCACGTGCGCGCGGTCCTCGTCAACATCTTCGGCGGGATCATGCGCTGCGACGTCGTGGCGGAAGGGGTCGTGACGGCGGCCAGGAAGGTCGGCGTCAAGGTCCCGATGGTCGTCCGGCTCGAGGGGACGAACGTCGAGCGCGGCCGCGAGATCCTCCGCGAGTCGGGGCTCGAGTTCCTCGTCGCCGACGGGATGAAGGACGCGGCGGAGAAGGTCGTCGCCGCGGCGGGGAGGAGGTAGCCATGGCGGTCCTGTGCGGCAAGGCGACGCGCCTCCTCGTCCAGGGGATCACGGGCGGCGAGGGGACGTTCCACACCCGGAAGGCGGTGGAGTACGGCACGAAGGTCGT
>CAZPWK010000158.1:0-6413 GCA_964590285.1 uncultured Acidobacteriota bacterium
CGCCGGCCTACCTGAACCTCGCCATCGCCTCGGCGAAGCTCGGAGACCGCGAGCGCGCCGTCGCCGCGCTCGAGCGCCTGATCCCGCTCGTCGGAGGCGAGTCGCGCAGGAGCGCGGAGGCGATGCTCGCGAAGCTGCGCGCCCCGGCTCGGGAACGGTAGCGAGCCGCCTTCGGCAGAGGCGCTCCTCGCGGGGACGGCTATACTGTCCGCCCCCTCGCCGATCCGCCGGGATCGAGCCACTCGGAGACGCCGCCATGAGCCTTCGCCGGTTCCTTCGCCTTCCGACGGTTCTCGCCCTCGCCGCCGCGCTCGCCGCCGCCGGGACCGCGGCCGCCGCCGCGCCGACGCCGCCGGACGCCGAGGAAGCGCGCGCCTTCGTCGATGCCGCCGAGCGCGAACTCCTCGACCTCTGGATCCGGGCCGAGCGCGCCTCCTGGGTCCTCAGCACCTTCATCACGGAGGACACCGAGAAGATCGCCGCGGACGCCCGGAAGCGCGTCATCGCCGCCACGATGAGGCTCGCCGCCGAGGCCACCCGATTCGACGGCGCGAGGCTCCCGGAGGACGTCGCCCGCAAGCTGATGCTCCTCAAGGTCTCGCTGTCTCTCGTCGCGCCGAGCGACCCGGCCAAGCAGGCGGAGCTCGCCGAGATCGCCGCCTCGATGGAGGGGGCCTACGGCAGGGGGAGATGGTGTCCGCCCGGCGAGGCCTGCCTCGACATCGGCGAGATCGAGCGACGCCTGGCCGCGAGCCGCGACGCGAGGGAGTCGCTCGAACTCTGGCTCGGCTGGCACGCGATCGGGACGCCGCTCCGGCCGAAGTACGAGCGGTTCGTGGCGCTCGCCAACGAGGGCGCGAGGGAGCTCGGATTCTCCGATCTCGGCGCGCTGTGGCGGTCCGGATACGACATGCCCCCGGACGCGTTCGCGGCCGAGGTCGACCGGCTCTGGTCCCAGGTCCGCCCGCTCTACGAGTCCCTCCACTGCTACGTCCGGTCGAAGCTCCAGGAGCGGTACGGGAAGGACGTCGTGCGCGACGGGGAGCCGATCCCGGCGCACCTGCTCGGCAACCTGTGGGCGCAGGAGTGGGGGAGCCTGTACGATCTCGTGAAGCCGCCGGCGGACGACCCGGGCTACGACCTGACCTCCCTCCTCCGGGCGAAGGGCCTCGACGCGAAGGGAATGGTGCGCTACGGGGAGGCGTTCTTCGGATCGCTCGGCTTCGAGCCGCTGCCGCCGACGTTCTGGGAGCGATCGCTCCTCGTCAAGCCTCGGGACCGGGACGTCGTCTGCCACGCGAGCGCGTGGGACGTCGACTGGCAGGACGACCTCCGGCTGAAGATGTGCATCGAGATCACGGGCACCGACTTCGTCACGGTCCACCACGAGTTGGGCCACAACTTCTACCAGCGGGCGTACAACCGGCTGCCGCCCCTGTTCCGGAACGGGGCGCACGACGGCTTCCACGAGGCGATCGGAGACGCGGTCGCCCTGTCCATCACCCCCGAGTACCTCGTCCGGGTCGGCCTCCTCGACTCCGTCCCGGCGGCCGAGGGCGATCTCGGGTTGCTCCTGAGGATGGCGCTCGACAAGGTCGCCTTTCTCCCCTTCGGCGTGACGATCGACCAGTGGCGCTGGAAGGTCTTCTCGGGGGAGTTCCAGCCGTCGGGCTACAACGCGGGCTGGTGGGCGCTGAAGGAGAAGTACCAGGGGGTCGCGCCGCCGGTGCCCCGGACCGAGGCGGACTTCGACCCCGGGGCGAAGTACCACGTTCCGGCGAACACCCCCTACACCCGCTATTTCCTGGCGCACGTGATGCAGTTCCAGTTCCATCGGGCGCTGTGCGAGTCGGCCGGCTACCGGGGCCCGCTCCACCGGTGCTCGGTCCACGCCGACAAGGAGGCGGGCGCGAGACTGATCCGCATGCTCGAGATGGGGCAGAGCCGCCCCTGGCCCGACGCCCTCGAAGCCCTGACCGGCGAGCGCGCCATGGACGCCACCGCGATCCTCGACTACTTCGCGCCGCTCCGGAAGTGGCTCGACGAGCAGAACCGGGGGAAGGTCTGCGGCTGGTGATCCGGTCCCGCGGAGGAGCGTCTCCTCAGCCTCCGTCGCGAGGATCGAGGAGCCGCCAGAAGTCGGGCGCCCTCCGGAAGTGCAGGTGCGCGAACCGGCCGGTCGCGACGAACCGTCGGGCGCAGTCCAGGACCGCGCTGGCGAGGTCCGGGATCGCCCCCGGCAGGGCGGCGCAGGAGACGAGGGAGGCGGCCGCGATCACCGGGGTCAGGTCCTCGAGCCGCGGCTCCTCGGCGCGGAAGAGCCGGAAGATGCCGGCCACGGGGAACAGGGAGCCCGGCGGCTTCGGCGGCGCCTTCTCGAAGCTGGCGAACGGGAGCGCGGGCGCCGCCCATCCGTCTCCCTCGGGCAGGATGACGGCGAGGTCGTCGCCGAGGTCGTCCGCAACCTCCCGGGAGAGCGAGACGGCGGTCGTCTTCCCGGACCTCGAGGGGCCGGCGAACAGGTACGCCCTGCCGTCGCGCAGCGCCCCTCCGGCGTGGATCGCGAGGCCCCCCTCCGAGGCGGCGAGCCGCGCGACGACGCATCGCACGGCGTTCTCGACGACCCGCTCCCCCGGCTCGTCCGGCGCCTCGGCGAGGGCGAGGCGCCAGACGCGCGGATCGTCCTCGGGCGCCATCGCGAAGTGGTACGAGCGGACGCAGGGCCGCCCGGCCTCCACGCTTCCCTCGATCCGGTAGCGCTCCGCCCACTCCCAGTGCGGCAGCCAGAGGTCGTGCGCGCCGCCGACGGCGCGGAGCAGGATCGAGTGCGGGCCTCCCGGCTCCGCGAGGAACGGGCGCCAGCGGCGGGCGAGCCCGGAGGCGAGCGCGCCCTCGAGCCCCGAGATCCCGAGGCGCCATCGCCCGAGCGCGAGCGAGATCGCTCCCTCCCCCGCCGGCGTCTCGCAGGCGAGGATCCTCTCCACGTGACTCCCCTCGGCCATCGCGGGGCGAGTCTACCAGGGAACGCCCGGGACGCGCCCCGGCGCGCGCCGCCGCTTCCGCCGCCGCGCCGGGGGCGATAGAATTCCCCGGGGCTCGAGGGGTGCAGGCCATGCGAAAAGGGCGAATCGGCATGCTGGCGGCGCCGCTTCTCGCGTTCCAGTCGCTGCTCGTGGGGAGACTCGCGGCGGAGGTGACATCCCCGCTCGCCGAGGTCGCGGATCCCAGGGCGGCGATGGAAGAGATCGTCGCGACGACGCTCGACCCGGCAAGCGGCCATCTCGTTCGCGATCTGGAGATCGTCCGGGGACCGGCGACGATCCGGCTCCGGGAGGGAGCCTTCATCCCCTCGACACCTCTGGCCGGGGCTCCTCGAGAGGCGGTGTTCCTCGGGCGAGGATCGGTCACGATTCATCCTCCCGACGACGTCGAGGCGGCGCAGCTCGAGCTGTTCACGGGGAGCCAGACGCTCGAGGCCGATTTCGAGAAGGCCGTCTTCGTCTTTCCGAGGGACTTCCCGCAACGCTCCGAAGGATGGATCGAGAGAGGAGCCGTTCCGAGCGCAAGGGATGAAGAGAAGGCTTTCTCCCTCTGGAGAGCCTGGAAGGACGGCCCGCACCGCGGGATCCTCCAATGCGATCGCCGGATCCTCGGGGAGATCCTCGGACATGTCGCGCCGGGCTCGCCCTCCTCGTTCGCCGCGTGGATCTCGAGCGAGAAGCTCGGCGACTTCGTGTTCCGGATCGATCCCGAGGAGGACGAGGGGGTCGTGCTCGGCCGCTTCGTCCCCTTCGCCGACACGGAGAACGAAAAGAGGAATTTGGAACGGGCGCTGGCGCGCGAGCAGAGACGCATGCGCCTCCTCGAGGTGGACGCCGAGGACCTGGGAGTGTTCGACACGTGGATGAGAGCCGCCGTCGAGGACGGAGGCTCCCAGATCCCGAAGCCCGAGGCACCGTTCCAGGCCGAGAAGTACACGATCGACGCCAGGGTCCGTATGTCACCGCCGTCGATCGAGGGCACGGCCGTTCTCGAGGTCACCGCCCGACGAGCCGGATGCCGCATCCTCGATCTCGCGCTCGGCAGCTCCGTCCGCCTCCAATGGGTTGCGGACGCCTCGGGGCGCACGCTTCCTTTTCTGCGGTGGTCGAACCGCGTCGCCGTCGGGCTCGTCGACGAACCCGAGCCGGGCGAGCGCATCGTGCTTCGGGCCGGATTCGAGGGAAACCCGTTCGTCTCCGGGAAAGCGTTTCTCGGCCTCGCCGGGGACGGGGAGAGTTGGCATCCCCGCCTGGCGGGTTTCGGCAGGTCGACGTGGGGCGAGTACGACGTGACCCTCGCGTGGCCGAAGCGGCTCGCTCTCGTTGCGGGCGGCGTCACGGTGGACGGCGGGAAGCGGTCGGGCCGGGACGTCTGGGAGCGGCGCCGCGTCGAGGTCCCATCGTGGACGTTCCCCTTCGCGATCGGCGACTTCCGCTTCCGGACGGTCGAGGCGGGCAAGACGCGGATCGCGGTCGCGTTCGACCGCGATTTTGGGGACGCGAGGTCGAAGGCCGCGGACGAGATCGTCGAGACGGCCAGGAAGTCGTTCGAGTTCTACGAGGCAACGTTCGGACCGATCCCCCGGGACGAGATCGTCGTGGTGACCGTCCCCGGCCTCGCCTCGGTCTCCTGGCTCGGGTACGTCACTCTTGCCCACTCGATGGTCCAGGACGTCTATCACTTCTTCCTGGCCGCGATCCTGCCCGACCGCCGCGCGATCGTCGCCCACGAGATCGCGCACCAGTGGTGGGGGCATCACGTGTCGACCGCCTCGTACCGCGACACCTGGTTGAGCGAAGGCATGGCCACGTACGCCTCCCTTCTTTACCTTCGGGAGAAGGTCGTCCCGGAGCTGAGGGGAAGCGGCACGAAAGAGGGGCAGGAATGGCCCGTGCTCCTCCGGGCGCCCACGGCGGGATGGAGGCGAACGCTGGGATCGTTCACGGCGGACGGGAGGACCGTCGAGTCGCTCGGCCCGATCGTTCTCGGGCCGCGCCTCGTGTCGAGCAAGGGCGGGGCGGCCTACCCGTCGATCGTCTACCAGAAGGGTGGGATCGTTCTCGACATGCTCTCGAAGGTCCTCTCGCAGGAGCGATTCCTCGAGATGCTCCGCGCGATCTGGCAGGAGCACGCGGGGCGGGAACTCTCGACCAGCGAGTTCTTCGCGTCCCTCGAGCACATCTCCGGCGAGAGCCTGTCCTGGCTCGTCGAGCAGTACGTCTACGGCACGGGCATCCCCCAGGCCATCTACTCGCACGCGGTGGAGCCCTCGGGTACGGGTCGCTTCGCCGTCACCGGGTCGATGGAGCTGGCGTCTCCCTACCGGTGCACCTGCGCGATCGAGAAGCTCCCCGAGGGGGGGCACGACGTCGTGCGGAGCTGCACTCGGCAGACCGACGTCGGGAAGTGGCGGCTCGTCGTCCCGTTCGAGATTCCCGTCCTCGCCGATGCGCCGGCCGACGGCTCTCCCGATCCGTCCCCTTCCCCGAACGCGACGATCGTCGGCCGCCTCATGATCCGGGACCCCGAGAGCCCGTATCGGGTGGAGGTCGACCGCGAACCGCTCGGGTTCGTGCTCGACCCGAGAGGGGAGGTCCTCGCGCGGTTCGTATCGGCGACCCGGTACCCGAAGGCGGCCGCGATATTCCGGGCCCGCGAGCTGGCGGCGAAGGGACGCCTCGAGGAGGCGGAAGCGATGTACCGCTCCGCTTTGGACGCTCCTGCCCGTGCGGGCGACGCCACGGTGGCGGAGGAGCCGGAATCGACCGATGCCGAAGCGCGCACGCAGGACGCGTTCTGCCGCCTCCATCTCGCGCGGATCGCCCTCGACCGCGGGCGCCTCGACGACGCCGGAACGGAGCTCGCACGGATCGGCGACGGGCCGGACAAGATGCTCCGACCGATCGTCGGCGAGCGGCTTCTCCTCGAAGCGAGGCTGGCCCTGAGGCGTGGGGACCCGGAGAAGGCGTACGAGAGCCTCGGCGGCCGGAGGGCCGATCGGTGGTCCGCGTCGAACGAGGAGATCGCGCTCCTCGCTCTGTCGGCCCGCGCGAGCCGTCACGAGAGGGAATTTCGGAGGGCCCTCGACCTCGCGAAGCGGAGGGGGATCGACGTCCGGTCACTCGAGTGAGGGAGAGGGAAGGAGGGCGGGCGGGATACGAGCCGGCCCGCCCGCACCGTGTGCTCGCCGGAACCACGTTGCGCCCGACACCCGCAGCGTGGAGGCTACCCAAGGTGCCGACGACCGTTGTTCGCGTGTTTCCTACCGCTTAGAATCCTCCGTCTCACCCAGGAGGGATCCCCCGTGGAACCGAGATCGAACCGGGCCCCCGCCTCGCTTCCCGAGAACGCCTATCGCGAGCTGAAGCCGG
>CAZPWK010000159.1:0-6393 GCA_964590285.1 uncultured Acidobacteriota bacterium
GGCACGGGAGGGACGGCGAGACGGAAGACGCGGGCGCCCGCGCCGGCGCCGCCTTCGAGAAGGCGGGCGCCCGCGCCGTCCGCCGCCGGCACGTCCTCGATCCGGGCCGCCAGGGCGGGGTCCGGGCTTCGCTCCGGGGCCCCGGAAGGCTCCTCGGGGCGGCGCACCGCCACGAGGTCGAACTCCTCGAGCAGCTCGTCGTGCCGGCTCCAGGACGGAAGGTCGAGGAACGCGTCCCACCCGACGACGAGCAGGGGACGGAGCGGCGGCGAGCCGTCCCTCAGCGCCCGGAGCGTGTCGACCGTGTACGAGGGACCCCTGCGCTCGAGCTCGAGCGTCGCGATCTCCAGTCCCTCCCGGCCCGCGACGGCGAGCTCGAGCATCGCGAGGCGGTGCGACGCGTCGGTGACGTCCGCCCTCCGCTTGTGCGGCGGGATCGCGCACGGAACGAGCAGCACGCGCCGGAGCGCGAAGGAGCGGCGGGCGCTCAGGGCGACGTGAAGGTGCCCGACATGGACCGGATCGAAGGACCCTCCGAGCACGCCTACCGTCTCGGCGGCCCCGGACGAGCGCGCGGTCATGGGCGGCTCCCCGTCGGGCGGCGGGACCTCGAGCCGCCGGCCCCGTCCGGGCGATCGAGCGTCGCGGCGACGTCGTCGAGCAGCTCCCGCAAGCCGGTCCCCGCGACGGCCGAGATTCGATGGCAACGCAGGCGCTTCCTGGCGGCGGCGGCGAGCACTCTCCTGACCGGCGCCTCGTCCTGGACCGCGTCGTCCTTGGTCAGGACGAGGATGCGGGGCTTCCGGCCGAGCTCCGCGCGGTACCGTCGGAGCTCCGCCTCGATGACGCGGATGTCCGCGACCGGGTCGCGGCCCGGCGCCGTCGGGTCGACGAGATGGAGGAGGAGCCGGCACCGCTCGACGTGGCGGAGGAACCGGTGCCCGAGGCCGACGCCCCGGTGCGCCCCCTCGATGAGCCCCGGGATGTCCGCGACGACGAACGACCGGAAGTCGCCGCGGTCCACGACGCCGAGGTGCGGGGCGAGCGTCGTGAAGGGGTAGTCCGCGATCTTGGGACGGGCCGCGGAGATCCTCGAGATCAGCGTCGACTTCCCCGCGTTGGGCATCCCGACGAGCCCGACGTCGGCGAGGAGCTTGAGCTCGAGACGGAGCCGCCGCGCCTCGCCGGCCTGGCCCGGCTCGTGGCGGCGCGGCGCCCGGTTCGTCGGGGTGGCGAAGCGCGCGTTGCCGCGGCCGCCCCTTCCGCCCCGAGCCGCCACGAACCGGTCTCCCGCCCGCGACAGGTCGGCGAGCGCCGTTCCGTCCGCCGCGTCCGAGACGACGGTCCCGGGAGGGACCCGGACCACGACGTCGCGTCCGGATCGCCCCGTCTTGCAGGCCCCCTGCCCGTGACGGCCCCTCTCGGCTCGGAAGATCGAGCGGTAGCGGAAGGGAAGGAGCGTGCCGACGTCCGGGTCCGCCACGAGGACGACCGACCCGCCGCCCCCTCCGTCGCCTCCGTCGGGGCCGCCCTTCGGGACGAACTTCTCCCTCCGGAACGAGAGACACCCGTTCCCGCCGTCACCGCCCGCGACCTCGAGGTTGGCCTCGTCGACGAACATCGGGGGTAGTCTACAGGCCGGGGGTCCCCGCGAGCGGGTCGCGCGGGGAGGCGGCGAAGGAGGTGCCCGGTCGGAGGACGGACCCGGCGGGGCCGGGGCCTACGACTCGGAGGGAACGACGCTGACGAAGCGGCCGAGGCGGCCCCGGTTCTCGAATCGCACGGTTCCGTCCACGAGCGCGAACAGCGTGTCGTCCTTCCCGCGGCCGACGTTGCGGCCGGGCTTCAGCGGAGTGCCTCGCTGGCGAACGAGGATCGTCCCGCCGAGCACGGTCTGCCCGGCGAAGCGCTTGACGCCGAGCCGCTGGGCGTTCGAATCGCGCCCGTTCCTTGAGCTGCCGCCTGCTTTCTTGTGCGCCATCGCGTTCTCCCCGGCTCACGCCTCGATGGCTTCGATCTTCACCGCCGTGAAATCCTGACGATGGCCCCATCGTTTCCGGTTCGAGTTCTTCCGGTGCTTGAAGACGTAGCCGATCACCTTGGAGCTCCGGCCGAGCTCGACGACCGTGCCGGTCACCTTCGCGCCCGCCAGCGTCGGCGTGCCGACCCGGCTCTCGTCCCCCGCGCCCACCATCAGGACGCGGTCGAAGGCGATCGTGTCGCCGGCCTGGGCGGCCAGCGCCTCGACGCGGACGACGTCGCCGACGCGAACGCGGTGCTGCTTGCCGCCCGACTCGATCACAGCGTACATGGTTCGAATCCTCCCGGCCGACAAACCCGTAACTCTAGATCAACGGGGGAAGGGTGTCAAGCGCCGAGCCCCGGGGGCGCCGCGGCCGGCGCCCCTCGGGTCAACGGTTCCTGAGGTCGAGCAGGACGGCCTTGACGATCGACTTGAGGGTGTCGAAGACGCCGACGCCGCGGGTGGCGATCGCCTCGAAGACCGGCTCGTCCTTGACGCGCAGGGCGGCGGTCATCTCGGGGACGGGCACCGCGCTCGGCAGGTCCCGCTTGTTGAGCTGGAGGACGTACGGGACCCGCTTGAGGTCGTACCCGTGCTCCTTCAGGTTCTCGCCGAGGTTGCGGATCGACTCGACGTTCGCGTCCATGCGGACCTCCTGCGAGTCCGCGACGAAGACGACCCCGTCCATCCCCTTGAGGATGAGCTTGCGGGACGCATCGTAGAACACCTGGCCGGGAACCGTGTAGAGATGGAAGCGCGTCCGGAACCCCCGGATCGCCCCGAACTCGATCGGCAGGAAATCGAAGAAGAGGGTGCGGTCGGACTCGGTGGCGAGGGAGATGAGCTTCCCCTTCGTCGCGGCTCCCGTGCGGTCGTACACGTACTGGATGTTGGTCGTCTTCCCCCCCAGGCCGGGGCCGTAGTAGACGATCTTGCAGTTGATCTCGCGAGCCGCGTAGTTGATGAACGTCATCGCGCGATATCGTCGGAGGTCGAGAACCGCGAGTCAAGGGGCTCCGCGCCGCCTCAACCGAAGAGAGCGTCGATGTCCTCGTCCGTGATCTCCGCGAACGGGGTGAGGGACCGGAACTCCGATGCGCCCTCCGCCTCCGAGCGCGCCACGACCTCCTCGAGGACGGCGACGAGGTCGACGGTGGCCTTCTTCACCCGGAGCCGGACCAGGCCCAGCGAGGAACGCAGGTCGAACATCACGAGGAGGATCGCGCGGCCGGCCACCGCGTTGATGTGGAGGTGGTCGTGCTCCCCCTCGTGGAACAGGATCGAGAACTCCTTCTCGCCCACCAGCTTGGCGAGCCCGTCGGTCGCGGCCACGTTCCCGGCGGTCAGGGAAGCGAGCGAGGTCGGGTCGATCCCGTCGAGGTCGCCCGCGAGCGCGATCTGCTGGCCGTTCTTGTCGAGGAGGAAGACGAGCTTCGCGTTCGCGTCCAGCCGCAGCCGGTCCAGGATCGCGCTCAGCCGCGCGTGGTCCTTCTCGAGGAGGACGAGATCGGAGGCGGCCATTCGAGAGGCGATCCTCCCTCCGCCCGGGCGGATGCGCCGGGCGCCGCCGCTAATCTAGCGCTCGGCGACGGGCCGAGGCAAGCCGTCGGTCCGCCGCGGGTCAGTAGTCTCTCCGGTTCTCGAAGGCCCGCGCGAGCGTCCGATCGTCCGTGAACTCGAGGTCGGCCCCCGCGGGGAGACCCTGCGCGAGCCGCGTCACGGCCGGGCCGAGCGGCTTGAGCAGGCGCGACAGGTACACCGCCGTCGCCTCTCCCTCGACGTTGGACCCGAGCGCCAGCACCACCTCGCCGATCCGCCCGGAGCGGACCCGCTCCACGAGCTCGCCCACGCGGAGTTCGTCGGGACCGACGTCCTTGAGCGGGGAAAGGACGCCTCCCAGCACGTGGTACAGGCCGCGGAACGCTCCGGTCCTCTCGACGGCGAGCACGTTCGCGGGCTCCTCGACGACGCAGAGGACGGAAGGGTCCCGCCGCGGGTCGGAGCAGATGGGGCAGAGGCCCCCCTCGGACACGTTGAAGCACGTCGGGCAGGCGCGGACCTTCTGGGGCAGGTCGGCGAGGGCCTCGGCGAGGGCGGCGACCTCCGACGCCGGCGCCCGCAGGAGGTGGAACACGAGCCGCTGGGCGGTCTTCTTCCCGACGCCGGGAAGCTTGGAGAGCTCGCCGATGGCGCGCTCCAGGGGAGGGGCGAGCCCGGGCATCCCGCTCACCGCAGCCCGGGGATCTTGAGCCCCGTCGTCATGCCCTGCGTCAGCCGATCGACCTCCGCGTCGACGCGGCGGACCGCGTCGTTGACCGCGGCGAGGATGAGGTCTTCCATCAGCCCCGGGTCGTCCGGCGTGATCGCCTCGGAGGAGAGACGGAGCGCGACGAGCTGCCTCCGCCCGTTCATCCGGGCGGTGACGGCGCCGCCGCCGGCGGACGCCTCGACCTCGAGCGTCTCGACCTCGGCCTGGAGCCGCTCCTGCATCTTCTGCAGATCCTTCATCATCTTGCCGAGATTCATATGGGTTCCTCCGTCGGGCCGGATTCCGGCGGGACGAGCGTGGGCGGCGCCATCTCGAGCGGCCGGATCTCCACGACCTGGGCCCCGAACTCCGACAGCAGCTTCCTCACTCCCGGCTCGGAGCGGGCGCGATCGAGCAGCGCCTGCCGGTCGGGGCCGGGAGCCGGCCGGGGCGGCGAGGGCGGCGACTCGTCGCGGGGGACGGGGGGCCGGGGAGGCGCGGGCGCGGCGTCCCCGCCGCGCTCCGTCGCCGGGCCGTCCGAAGGCTCGACGCGCACGTCGAGTCGGGCGCCGAAGACCTCCTCGGCGCAGGCCCGCAGGAGGGCGAGGTTCTCCTCCTTCTCGGTCACGCGGCGCATGGCGTCGAGCTCCGCCGGATACGCGATCCGGATCGAGCCGCCGGCCACCTCCACGGTCGCCGCCCCGTCGAGCGCCGCCCCGAGCATCGGGCGGTCGCGCCTCACCGCGTCGAGGAAGCGGGAGGCGTCGTCTCCGCGAGGTCCCGGCTCCACCCGCCGCACGGCCGGCGGCTCCGCCTCGGCGGCCTCTCGGGGAGCGGGGGAGGGATCAGTCTTTTTTGGGGGGGAGGCGGGCGCGGGCGGGGTCCTCGGCGGGCCCGTCTCGCGCTCCCCGACGACGCCGAGGCCCGCCAGCATCTCCTCGATCGGTCGGACCGCGCCGAGGCTGGCGAGCCGGATGAGCGCGGCCTCGAAGACGAACCGCGGCTGACTCGACGACCGGAGGGCGGGCTCGAGATCGGCGACGATCTGGAAGGCCCTCGTCAGATCCTCGCGAGACAGGCGCCGGGAGGCCTGCTCGAGGGAGGACGCCTCCTCCGCGGAGCGCGTCAGGAGATCCTCGCGTCCCGGCAGCGTCCGCGCCAGGATGAGGTCGCGCAAGACCGAGACGGTCTCGTTCCAGAAGTGGACGAGATCGTGTCCCTCCTCGACGACGCCGTCGAGCACCCGCAGCAGCCCGGCGGCGTCCCGGTCCGCCATGGAGCGCGTCAGCTCGATCAGCGCTTCCGTCCGCACGCCCCCGAGCACCAGCCGCGCGTCCTCGTCGCCGATCGCGTCGCCGCAGAAGGCGAGCACCCTCTCGAGGATCGACAGCGAGTCGCGGACCGATCCCTCGCCGGCCCGCGCGACGCGCTCGAGCGTCGCGTCGGAGACTCGGATCCCCTCCGCTTCGCACACCTTCCGCAGGTGTTGGGACAGCTCGCGCGGCGCGATCCTCCGGAACTCGAAGACCTGGCAGCGCGAGAGGATCGTCGGGAGGATCCTGTGGATCTCCGTGGTCGCGAGGACGAAGACGACGCGCGGCGGAGGCTCCTCGATCGTCTTGAGGAGGGCGTTCACCGCCGCCTTCGAGAGCATGTGGGCCTCGTCCAGGATCAGGACCTTGTACCGGTCCCGGACGGGCGCGAAGGAGACGACCTCCTGGAGCTCCCGGATGTCGTTCACGCCGGTGCGCGAGGCCGCGTCGAGTTCCAGGACGTCCATGGAACGTCCCTCGGTGATCTCCGTGCAGGACGCGCACCCGTTGCAGGGAGAACGGGTGGGGCCGCTCTCGCAGTTGAGGCACTTCGCGAGAATGCGGGCCACGGTCGTCTTCCCCGTGCCCCGGATCCCTGCGAACACGAAGGCGTGGGCGAGTCGGCCGGCCTCGACGGCGTTCCCGAGCGTTCGGGTGACGTGCCCCTGCCCGACGAGATCCTCGAGCTTCTGGGGTCGCCACTTCCGCGCCAGCACCTGGTACATTCGCGCCCCTTGGCCCCGACGGCGCCGGGCGCCGCCGGGGCTCGGGATTCTGACGGGGCCCAAGTGGGCCTGCGGCGCCTGCGG
>CAZPWK010000160.1:0-6381 GCA_964590285.1 uncultured Acidobacteriota bacterium
CCGTCCCGCAGCAGCACCTCGCCGTCCACGACGAGGGTCGGGGACAGGATGACGCCGTCGAGGTGGAACGGGACCTTCACCGTCCCGCCCATCGAGGCGTTGTTGCCGAAGGCGACGTGGACGGTGCCGAGGATCTTCTCGTCCTCGAGGATCGTGCCCGTGATCTTCGCGCGGTCGTTCGTGCCGACGCCGAGCTCGGCGACGTTTCGCGCCTCCGGGCCGGCGCGCTCCATCAGCTCGAGGAGCCGGCGGGCCTCCTCGCCCCCTTCCACCTCGACCGCCATGCCGTCCACGACGCGGATCCGGATCGGCCGGTCCTCGATGACGCCCAGGCCCGCCATCGCTCCGTCCACGACGACGACCCCCTGCGCCTTCCCCTCCTCCGGCATCAGGTAGGCCTCACCGGACGGGAGGTTGCCGAACTGGCCGCGCTCGAGGATCAGCCCCCGAGACGCGATCCCGGCGATCCCCTCGATCGGGAGCGTCACGTCCGTTCCCGCGCGGCTCGTCACGCGGGCGACGCGCCCCTCGGTCAGGATCTCCGCCACGCGCTCCGCGCGCCGCGCGATCCTCCGCACGTCGGCGTCGAGGCACCGCACGAGCGTGTCCTCCGTGATCCCGGGCATCGTGGCGACGCGGGCGCCGGCCGCGCAGGCGGCGCGCCGCGCGGCCGTGTGCGTCAGCGAGCGGCTCGTCGGGGCGACGACGGCGTCCACCCTCCCCATCATCTCCGCCACCCCGTCCGGGGGCTCGCTCCCCGGCAGGCCCCGCCCCGGGATCTCGAGATAGAGGGCGCGCCCGGTCAGGGACCGGCCGGCGTCGAGCAGGGCGCGCCCGATCGCGGACAGGACGTCGTCGGTCACGACGAGGAGCGACTCCTCGGGCCGGAGGCCGAGGCAGTCCCGAAGCGCGATCGTGCAGGCCTTCTCGAGCGGCGTCATCGTCGGTCCTCCTTCCCGCGGATCAGGTCGTCTCCGGGGCGGGGGCGCCCTCCGCCGCGGCGAGCCCCAGGCAGTGCGCCGCGATCTCGGCGGAGACCTCCTCGGGATCCATGCCGGCGGCGTCGCACTCCAGGACCTCGACCCCCCGGCGCCTCAGGAGCGCGGCGACGCGGCCGTACCCTTCCTGCAGCATCGCGAGGAACACCCGCGTCTCGTGCGCCTCGAGCGTGCGGCCGCGCGCCCGGGCCCTCTCGAGCGCCGCCGCCGGCGAGCCCCGGACCAGGACGCAGACGTCCGGCACCTTCAGGTGGGCGAGGTCGAACGCGTTCAGGAGCCACACCTCGGGCGCCTTCCGGACGAAGCGCCACCACTGCAGGAACGGGATGCGTCGCTCGCCGGAGAGGTACTGGAGGACGCGCTGGAGCTCGCGCTCGTCGAAGACCCCGCGGTAGAGATCGGCCTCGGCCCAGGCGAGGAGGTCCACGAGAGCGTTCCCGCCGCCGGCGACGAACTTCGCCGTGCGGCCGTCCTCGAGCGCCTCGTCCATCCTGGCTCTCTCGACCATCTCCGCGAACCGGTAGCCGCGGTAGAGGCCGCCGGTCCGGAAGATCCGCGCCAGGAGCCCGATCCAGGCGCGGCTTCGCGCGACGGGGATCCCGCCGCCCGCCTCGCGGACTCCGCTCTCGTCCGCCTCGACGGCGGGATCCGAGAGCCCCACCGTGATGCCGTGCGCGCCGAGCCGGCGCGCCGTCGCGACGATCAGCGCGTCCCGGTGCTCGGGCTCGATCCCGCACACCGCCGCGCGGATCGGGGGGCTCGGCCGCGGGCCCGGCGCGGGCGGGGGCGGGGGCGCCAGGGCGAGGACGTCGCGCCGCACGCTCTCGGCGATCTCCCTCGCCTCCCCGTCGCCCTCGTACGTCCTCGGCTTTCCGACGTTCGCGTCGATCCCGAGCGGGAGCGGGATCGGCTGGCCGCGAGGCCACACCCGCTCCGGCCCGGAGAGGAACACCGGGACGATCAGGAGCCCGGGAACGGCCTGCACCAGCCGGCCGACGCCGCTCCGGAACGGCGCGACCACTCCCGGCTCGCCGCGGCTCCCCTCGGGGAAGAAGATCAGGGCCTCGCCCGATTCGAGCGCGGCGACCATCGGCTGCAGCGGGTCCTCCCCGGCGCGCGGCGTCCTCTCGATCGGGATCCCGTTCATCAGCATCATCGCCAGGGTCCGGCGAAACCAGGTCTTCCCGAAGTAGTCCGCGGCGGCGACCGGATGCACGTGCGGGAGCCGGCGCAGCGGGAAGAGCGTCATCAGCACCGCGGCGTCGAGGTGCGAGTTGTGGTTCGAGACGACGAGGCACGGCCCCTCAGGGACGAACCCCTTGCGGCGGTACCGCACGCCGACGAACCACCGCACCACCGGCCTCGCGAAGGTCGCGTGGAACGAGAGGAGCGCGGCGTGCCGGAGGAACCGCCGCATCGCCGTCAGGGGAGGAGCAGGAGGTAGAAGAAGTAGACCGGCGCCGCGAAGAGGGCGGGGATCGCGCGGTCGAGGAACGCGCCGCGGCCGAAGCGCTTCGCGGCCGTGTCGAGGCCGAGCTCCTCGGCGGTCGCGTTCGCCAGGATCGCGCCGGCGCTGACGACGGCGGCGACCAGGACCCCGCTCTGGAGGCCGTGGACGCGCGCGAGGTCGGCGAGGGGCCCGAGCCACGAGCCGACTCCGGCGCACAGCCCGAAGGCGAGCAGGAGGCCGGACGCGGAGCGGAGGATCCCTCCCGGGCGCGGCCTTCCGACCAGCCGCTGCGGGAGCTCGGCGAGGAGCACGAAGATCGCGAACAGCTCGAGCCGCCCCGCGGGCTGGTGGGCGAGGATCCCGAGATGGGCTCCCCCGGAGACGAACAGCAGCACGCCGAGGAAGAGCCGCCCCAGGGAGTCGAACATCCCCGCCTGCCGCGCGCCGAGCGACAGCAGGAGCGGCAGCAGGAGGAACAGGCCCGCCGAGACCACCGACTCGAGGACGACGAGCCGGTTCGCGTAGGCGGGGAGGAGCGCCGCCGGGATCCACAGGTAGGCGACCAGGATCGCCCAGCGGTCCTGCGGCCGGACCGGGGCCAGGAAGAAGTACCGCTTCAGGCCGACGAACAGCATCGCGCCGAGGAACGGGAACGAGACGGAGAGAGGCGCGCGGGAGAGGCAGACCAGGAGAGCGCCGGAGACGACCCAGAAGCCCAGCCAGCCCGGAAGGGCGCGGAACCGGCCCCCCCGGGTCCCCGCCAGGAACGCGAACGGCGCCGCGAGGAGCAGCAGGAGCACCAGGGCCAGAACGATGGGCGGCATCGCCGTGCGGACCTCCCCGAGGGCGCACCATTATGGTGTCGCCGGGACCGGATTACCACGCTCCGTTTTCAGGCGACCCGGGCCACGATCAGGGTCATGTCGTCGTGAGGCGGCGTCTTCCCGACGTGGCGCCCCACGTCGTCCAGGATCCGCGCGGCCACCTCGTCGGGATCGTCGCCGGCGTGCCTCCGGATCGTGTCCACGAGCGACGGGTCCCCGAACTCCCTCTCCCGCTCGTCCATCGCCTCGACGATCCCGTCCGAGAACACGACGAGCAGATCCCCGGGCGCGAGGTCCACGAAGCGCTCGTGATACCGCTGCTCGGGGAAGCTTCCCAGGATCGTGTCGTCCGCGACGAGACGCCGGACCTTGCCCCCGGAACCGATCAGGATCGGAGGATTGTGCCCGGCGTTCAGGTACCGGAGGCGCCGCGAGCCGTCGTCGTACACGCCGAAGAAGATCGTGGCGAACCGGGCGTCGTCCGTGGACTCGCAGAGATGGCGATTCAGCTCCGCCGCCAGCCCCGAGAGGTCGGCGGCGCGGACGGCGGCGTGGCTCCGGACGAGGGCCTGGAGGCTCGCCATCAGGAGCGCCGCCGGGAGCCCCTTGCCGGCGATGTCGGCGACGACGATCCCCAGCCGTCCGGGGCCGAGGGGAAGGAAGTCGTAGTAGTCGCCGCCGACGCCTCGCGCCGGGCGGCAGATCCCCGTGTAGCGGAGGGTCGGGAGCGCCGGCCGGTCCTGAGGGAGGAGCCTCGTCTGGACGTCCTGGGCGATCTGGATCTCGCGCTCGAGCTTCTGCTGCTCGGCCGCCCGCTCGATCATCCGGCTGTAGTCCAGGGCGATCGACGCCTGCTCCGCGACCGCCAGGAGGAGCGCGCGGTCCCGGTGCGTGTAGTGCTCGTCGGAGAGCTTCTGGCCGAGCACGACGAAGCCGAGCGCCTTCCCCTCGGTCGCGAGCGGCAGCACGAGGCGCGCGTCGAAGAGTTCGAACAGGTCGCGGTCGGACAGGAGCCGGAGCCCGTCTCCGGGCGCCGGCGGCGCGGACCGAGCGGGACTCCCCGAGGCCGGGAAGACGTCGAGGACCTCGGCCTCTCCCGCCGCAGACTCGGAGAGGAGCCGGGAGATCGGGGTCCGGCTGAACAGCGTGACGTCGTCCGGCCGGGACCGGGACTCCTCGCCCCGCTCCCCGTCCTCGAGGACCTCGCGGTGGACGAGGAGGAGGTAGCCCGGGGCGTCGCCGTCCGCTCCCTCCGGCGCCCAGGCGACTCGGGCCTCCTCCCGCCGGGCCGCGAGGCCCGGCCACGGCTCGTCCGCCAGGAACACCGCGACGTGCGTCGGGTGGAGCGCCTCGACGATCTCGTCCGCGATCCTCTCGAGGAGCCGCTCCGGGCGCGACGCGAGGTGCTTCACGGCGCGGACGAGGTCGGCCAGGACCCGCTCGGCGTTGTAGGCGTCCCGGAAGAAGCGCCGGTCGAGCGCGGGCAGGACGAAGCGGTTCACCCTGCGCGTTCCGAGCACGAGGCCCAAGGTCGCCGCCGCGATGCCCACCGAGGCGAGGCTCTGCACCGAGTCCGGCGCGATGCGGACCAGCGGTCCGAGGGCGAAGTAGAGGGCGAGGAAGATCAGGATCCCCTCGAAGATCAGGAATCCCCGGGAGAGAAGGGCGTACTGCAGGCCCCGGCGGACGATGAGGCGGATCCCGAAGAGCCGGTGCCTCACGACCGCGGTCACGAAGAGGATCGGGAAGAGGCCGATCAGGGGGATCGCAGCGACGAGGACCCAGGTCGGCAACTTGTCCGGCGGAGCGGCGTGGAGGGCGACGGCCGGGATCAGGCCGAGGACGGCGCCGGCGAGGATCAAGACCAGGCGCCTTCGATCGTCCCTCGACTCCGCCCTGACCGTCGAGACCGCGAGGGAGACGAGGGCCACGACGATCATCGCGATCCAGCCGGACACGATCAGGAGGTCGGGAACCCGCGCGGGCACCCGGGCGGCCTCGATGCCCCCTCGGAGCCGCCCGTAGAACGCGAGGGAGTAGCTGGCCGCCGCCGAGAACGTGAGCGCGAAGACCCAGACGCACGCGGACCACCCGAAGAAGAATTTCCGGATCCAGGGCGCCCGCCGATCGATCGGAGACCTCCGCGGGAACCCCAGGAAGAACCGCAGGATCAGGTAGGGGGACCAGGCGAGCGCGGTCACGCGGATGACGAGCGCCATGTCGCGCAGGCCGGGGGGGAACTGCGACACGTCCTGCCCGAACGCCACGGAGTAGAAGAGGAACACGAGGGCCGCCTGGAACGCGTGCGCGTTCTGGGGCCTGAGGAGCCCGATGAAGGACCCCGCGGCCAGCGCGAGGAGCGGCAGGTAGACGTCGAACCCGAGGTTCCGCACCCACTCCTTGACGCTCCACTTCAGCGGAACCGCGGGTGGCATCCGGAGCGTCAGGCGGGACGAGGCGCCCTCGGGCCCGGCCGACGGCCGGTCGACGACCAGCGTCCAGGACTCCCGCGCGTTGATCGGCTTGAGGTACGCGCCGAGGTCGAACGTCCCGCGGATCGGCCCTCCGCGCCCCTTCCCGTCGCGGATCTCGACGATGCGGTCGCCCGGATGCGGATGGTCGAGGCAGCCGGCGCGCTCCGCCTCGGGGCGAGCGCACTCCGCCTCCTTCTCGACCCGGTCCACGACGAGCGCGCCCGCCTCGTACTTGCCGTGGAACGCCGTGCGGGTGCGAAGATCGGGAGAGAAGTACTTCATGTAGACGGACATCCCGCGGTACGCCACCGCGAGCAGCGCCAGCGCGATGACGGCGGCGAGCCTCCACCTCGCGGTGCCGTCTCCCGTCGGGGAGGAGATCCGTTCCGCCCGCTCCGCCACCTCAGCTCGCCGATCGACTTCCACGGTGCCCTCGCCCGATCCCTCCATGTTACCTCCGACCCGCTCGGGGGTCCTCCCGTGAATACGTCCCGCCGCCGGTTTCGTTGTCCGGAGGGGGCTCCCCGCCCACAACTCAACTTTCAATTCTTCTGGGGAGAGGGCTTGCCGGAAGCTGCCGCCTTCCACGGTGGCCGCGAGGTTGTGGGATCCGGACTGAGCTCGAGGGCCGGCAT
>CAZPWK010000161.1:0-6327 GCA_964590285.1 uncultured Acidobacteriota bacterium
GCGAACATTCTCGAACGGGCGGCCATGCTTTTCGGGGACCGGCCCGCCGTCTCCGGACTCCACGGAAGCGTACGGCCGGGGCGACAGGCGGAGGGGCGCGGGGGAGCGATCGTGGAAGACGAGGCTCACCCCGGCCTCGGACATCCTCGCCGGGTCGCGGGCGAGCCAGTAGGTCCGGTAGAGGGCGGGAGACACCCACTCCGCGTAGACGTAGTACAGGGCGTCCACCTCCGCGCGGTACGACGACGGCGGGAGCCTGAGGTCCCAGGTCCGGACGACGGTCTGCCCTTCCGGCGGCCGGACCGGGACCCATCGAAGGTCCCGGTCCCACAGCTCGGCGGGGGCGCCGGGCCGCGCGCACCCGTGGACGATCCCGGAGTACGGCGGGATCCGGTCGGCCGCTCCCGTGTAGGGCCCCCCGTCCCAGACCAGGAGCGCGACGATCGCCGCGGCCAGCGTCCTCCCCGCCCATCCGCCGCCCTCGCGAAGGCGGCGATCGATGGCGAGCGCGAGGGCGAGGGCCGCCAGCGCGGTGGCGGGGGTCAGGAACCGCCACGGAAAGTAGAGCTGCGCGAAGCCGGGGAGCCCGCCGAGCGCGCGCGCCGCCGGAGCGGTCGACAGCAGAAGGGCGGCCGCGGAGCCGAGGGCGAGCCCCGACGTCCGCGACCGGCGCGACCAGAGCGGCGCGGCGGCGCCGCCGATCATCAGGACGGCGCCGAAGTAGAACGGCATCTGCTCCCCCTCGAGCCCGAGCCGCTTCCTCTGGGTGTCCGGAATCGAGATCCGCGAGCGGTCCCAAAGGCGCCGCTCGAGGAGCGCGGCGGGCGCGACGCCGTGCTCTTCGTATCGGAAGTAGCGGCTCTCGCCGCTTCGCGCCGCGAGGCTCGTCGCCCCCGACTCCCCGGCCGCCGGGAGCCACCACCATGCGGTCAGCCCCGCGGCCAGCGCGACCGGGACGGCCGCCGAGCGCAGCCGTCCGAGCCGCGCCGACGCGGGACCCTTTCTCCCGATCTCCTCGAGGACAAGGGCCGGCAGGAGGGCGACGAAGAGGGTCAGGATCGTCGGCGGGTGCGTCAGGACGAGACCGGCGACGGAGACCCCGAGCAGCGCCGAGGCCCTCCGTCCCGGCTCCCTCGCCGCCCCGAGCGCCGAGGCGGCGACCAGGGGCGCGAGGACGAACGCGTTCGCCTCGCCGAGCGCCCCCCGGTAGCCGAACACCGCGAGCCTCCAGGGGGAGAAGGCTCCCGCCGCGCAGGCGACGAGCGACGCCCGCCGCCCGGCGCCCAGGTGCCTCGCGGCGGCGAAGAAGGAGAGCGCCGAGAGGACGTGGCCCGCGAAGAGCTCGGCCTCGAGAGCGGAGACCGGGCCGAGCCCCGCGAGGATCCACGGCGCGGCCAGGAGGAAGTTGACGGGGCCGTAGAACTGGAAGAGCGGCATGCCGGCGCCGAGGTAGGGAACCCACAGCGGGTACGGCACGCCCTCGGCGATGCACCGGCCGTACGCCCAGATCCCCCAGAGGTGATCGAGATCGTGAATCCTCGGCATCCCCGCGCGGGCCAGCGCGTGGCCCGCGATCCCTCCCGCCAGCGCCGCGGCGGCGACCGCCGCGATCCGGCGCGCCCGCGCCGGCGCCAGGATCGCGCCAGCGAGCGCGCCGGCGGCTCCCGCGACGAGGAGGCGGCTCGGCGGCTCGTGGACCTCGCCCGAGGTCGAGAGGAGCGCGACGGCGAAGGCCGCCGCAGCGACCGCGAGACCGGCGAGGGCGCCCCGGCTCGCGGCGCCCCCTCCCTCCCCGCGCGGCCGCTCCCCGCACCCGCTCTGCGATCCCACGCCGCTCTCCCGTCCCCGACGGGATTATGACCGGAATCCGGCCCCCGAGGGCCGGGCCTCGGAAGGAAAAAATCGGACGGGCGCGCTACACTGTTCGGCCATCCGGAGACGAACATGATCGGGATTCGACGGGAAGACAAGAACCGCTGGGAGCGCCGGGTGCCTCTGACGCCCGAGAACGTCTCCGTCCTGGTCTCCGGCCAGCACCTCGAGGTCCGGGTGCAGCCGTCTCCGATCCGCGTCTTCCCGGACTCGGCCTACGTCGATGCGGGCGCGACCCTGGCGGAGGATCTCTCGGGCTGCCGGCTGATCTTCGGCGTCAAGGAGGTCCCGCCGGCTCTCCTGGTCCCGGGGGCGGCGTACGTCTTCTTCGCCCACGTCGCGAAGGGGCAGGAGCACAACATGCCGATGCTCGGGAGGCTCCTCGAGCTCGGCTGCTCCCTCGTGGACTACGAGAAGATCGTCGACGACCGGGGCCGGCGGCTGATCTTCTTCGGTCTCCAGGCGGGCCACTCGGGGATGATCGACACCCTCTGGGCCCTCGGGCGCCGCCTCGAGGCCGAGGGGATGCGCCCGAACCCGTTCGCGAACCTCCGTCCCGCGTGGCGGTACGCGACGCTGGCCGAGGCGCAGACCGCGGTTTCGGAGGCCGGAGAGGCGATCCGCCGCGAGGGGCTGCCCGGGCCGCTCGTCCCCTTCGTCTGCGGGTTCACCGGCTACGGGAACACGTACCGGGGGGCCGCCGAGGTGTTCGACCTCCTTCCCGCGCACGAGATCCAGCCGGATGAGCTCGCCTCGCTGGCCGCCGACCCGGCCCCGCGCCGCGATCGCGTCCACAAGGTCGTGTTCCGCGAGGAGCACACCGTCGCGCCGGTCTCCCGATGGGACCGGTTCGAGCTGCAGGACTACTACCTGCACCCGGAGAAGTACCGGCCGGTGTTCGAGCGGCACCTTCCGCACCTCGCGCTCCTCGTCAACTGCGTGTACTGGGAGCCGAGGTACCCGCGGCTCGTCACGAAGGAGGCGCTCGCGCGGCTCTACGCCGGGAGCGAGCCGCCGAAGCTTCGCGTCGTCGGGGACATCAGCTGCGACGTCCTCGGCTCGATGGAGTGCACGGTGCGGTGCACCGACTCCGGCGACCCGGTCTACGTCTGGGACACCGTCGCCGGGCGGGACGTTCCCGGCGTCGCGGGGCGCGGCCCCGTCGTCCTCGCCGTGGACAATCTCCCCTGCGAGCTCCCCGCGGACGCGTCGGAGCACTTCGGCGAGATGCTCCTCCCGTTCGTGCCCGCGCTCGCGCGGTGCGACTGGGACGCGCCGATCGCATCGCTCGACCTTCCGCCGGAGATCCTCCGCGCCGTCATCGTCCACCGGGGGAAGCTCGCCCCCGCCTTCGCGTACCTGGAATCCCATCTGGCCGTCTGACGCCGGGAGGCGGCCGGCCGAACAGGAGGTCGTGCGATGAAGAACGTGCTGATCCTGGGAGCGGGCCTCGTGAGCCGCCCCATCGTGCGGTACTTGCTCGAGCGGACCGATCGCCCGATCGTCGTCGCGAGCCGCACCGTCAGCAAGGCGAAGGCGCTGATCGGGAGCCACCCGCGCGGGAGGGCCGTCGCCGTGAACGTCGAGGACGACGCCCGGGTCGAGGCGCTCGTGAAGGACGCCGAGGTCGTCGTCAGCCTCGTCCCCTACACGCACCACGTCCGGGTGGCGAAGATGGCGATGCGGCACAAGGCGCACGTCGTCACGACCTCCTACGTCTCGCCGGCGATGAAGGAGCTCGACAAGCCGGCCCGGAAGGCCGGCGTCACGATCCTCAACGAGATCGGGCTCGACCCCGGCATCGACCACATGTCGGCGATGCAGGTCGTCCACCGGATCCAGGACTCCGGCGGCACGGTGACCCACTTCTCGAGCTGCTGCGGCGGACTCCCGGCCCCGGAGGCCAACAACAACCCGTGGGGGTACAAGTTCTCGTGGAGCCCGCGCGGCGTGATCCTCGCCGGCCGGAACCCGGCGAAGTTCCTCCGCGGCGGCAAGGTCGTCCAGATCCCCGGGCCGAAGCTGTTCGCCAACCGCTGGCCCTACGGGGTCGAGGGGACCGGCGTCTTCGTCATCTACCCGAACCGCGACTCCCTCCCCTACGTCGAGACCTACGGCCTCGAGGGGATCCGGAACATGTTCCGGGGAACGATCCGGTACCCGGGATGGTGCGAGACGCTGAAGGCGATCGCGGACCTCGGGCTCCTCGATCTCGAGGAGCGCCTCTGGCCCGCGGGCACGACGTACGCCTCGTTCCTCGCGTCGTTCCTCAAGAAGGGCGCCGGATCGCTCGCCGAGCGGGTCGCGGGGCGCATCGGCGTGCGGCCCGACGACCCGATCGTCTCCCGGCTCGAGTGGGCCGGGCTCCTCTCGGACCGCCCCGTCCCCGAGAAGAAGGCGTCGCCGCTCGACGTGCTGTCGAGCCGGCTGCTGAAGAAGATGTCCTACGCGCCGGGGGAGCGGGACATGATCGTCCTCCGGCACGAGTTCGTCGCGAGCTGGCCCGACCGCCCGTCGATGCGGACGATCTGCGTGCTCGTCGACTACGGCCAGCCGTTCGGCGACTCCTCGATGGCCCGCACCGTGTCGCTCCCGGCGGCGATCGCGGTCCGGCTCCTCCTCGAGAAGCGGATCGGGATGCCGGGGGTGCACGTGCCCGTGATCCCCGACGTCTACGAGCCGGTCATGGCGGAGCTCGGGGCCCTGGGAATCGAGTTCCGGGAGACGAGCCACATGCTCCTGCCCGGGCCTTTCGGCGCTCCCTCGGTGTAGCCGCCGGCCCGGGGTCCGGTAGAATCGCCCCCCGACCCCGCCGCCGTCTCAGGGAGGAACCATGGCAGCCGAGACCTCGACCGCGGAGCCACGGAGCGATCCCGTCCTCAAGGCGGCGGAGTCCGAGCGACGGACCGTCCTCCTCGAGCACGAGGTGTACGCCCTGCTCGCCGGGGCGGGCATCCCGGTGCCCGCGCACCGGTGCGTCTCCGCCGCGGACCAGGTCGACGCCGCGCTCTGCACGGATCTTCGCTCCGAAGAGGTCGTCGTCAAGGTGATCTCGCCGCAGATCCTGCACAAGAGCGACGTCGGGGGCGTGGCGGTCGCCCGCAACACCCCAGGATCGCTGCGAGACGCCGTGGCCTCCGTGATGTCCGCGTCGCGCGCCAAGGTTCCGGACGCGGACGTCCGCGGGGCCCTCATCGCGTCGAAGATCCGGTTCCGTCCCGGCCTCGGCAGGGAGATCCTCGGCGGGTTCCGGCACGACCGGGCCTTCGGACCGGTCCTGTTCGTGGGGGTCGGGGGCCTGGACACGGAGTACCTCCTGCGGGCCCTGCGGGGGGACGCGGCCGGCGCGATTCGCTCCGCGGCGGGATTCGACCGGGACCGCGCCCTGGAGATCCTCCGGGGGACCGCGGTGCACGCCGCCCTGTGCGGCGGCCTCCGCAGCTCGCGGAAGGGGGCGATCTCCGAGGAAAACCTCGCGCGGTTCGTGCTCTCCCTCGCGGCGCTCGCGGAGAGGATGGCGGGGTTCGAGCCGCCCGGAGGCCTCGGCCTCTCGGAGCTGGAGGTCAATCCTTTCGTCGTCGCCGAGGGAACGGAGCATCCCGTCGCCCTCGACGGGCTCGCCCGCGTCCACCGGCCGGATCCGCTCCCCGCCCCGAGGCCGGTCGCGAACCTTCGGAGGCTCCTGACCCCCTCGAGCGCGGTCGTCATCGGCGCCTCCGCCGAGACCGCGAACCCGGGCCGGATCATCCTCCGCAACCTGGCGCGGGGGGGCGGCATCCCCCAGGACCGGATCTGGGCGCTCCACCCGAGGGCGGAGGAGATCGACGGCTGCCGAGCCTACGCCGCGATGTCCTCCCTCCCCGAGGTCCCCGACCTCGCGGTGGTGTCCGTCCCCGCCGACAAGGGCGCCGACCGGATCGTCGCCGAGGTCGTCGACCGGCACCTCGCGCACACGGTCACGCTGATCACGGGCGGCTTCGCCGAGACCGAGGGGGGCGCGGAGGCCGAGCGCAGGATGCGGGAGGCGGTCGACCGGTCGCACCGGCGGCCGGACCAGGGGGTCCTGGTCAACGGCGGGAACTGCCTCGGTATCATCTCCCTCCCCGGCGGCTACAGCACGTTCTTCCTTCCCCCGTACAAGCTCCCGCCCCGCGACGCGCCCGGAACGAACGTCGCGAGCGTCAGCCAGTCGGGCGCCTACCTCGTGACGCAGATCTCGAACCTCGAGGGGGCGGTGCGCTCGCGCTACTCGATCTCGTTCGGCAACCAGATCGACGTCACCGTCTCGGACTACCTCGAGTACCTCGAGAGCGACCGGGAGGTCCGGGTGTTCGCGGTCTATCTCGAGGGGTTCCGGCGAGGGGACGGGATGCGGTTCCTCGAGATCGCGCGAAGGATCGCGGACGGCGGGAGGACGGTCCTCCTCTACAAGGCCGGGCGCACGCGGGAGGGGAG
>CAZPWK010000162.1:0-6305 GCA_964590285.1 uncultured Acidobacteriota bacterium
ACAACGCCTCGGGACGGCCAGACGTAGCAGAGTTAAGCGACGATTTTCGGATCGAGTGTTGAGATATGCGCGGACGATTTCGATCGAGCTTTGGAAAAGCATGGATAACGTACTGATTATACTGCACTTAATGGAACGTTGAACTTTTCAACTCAGAATTTGAAACTTTCAACGAAAAACCCGAGGCCAGGTCCGAGGCCCGGGTCGCCGCCGCGATATCCGCGACGAGACCCTAGAGAAGCCCCAACCGGAGCTTCGCCGCCTCGGACATCCTCTCCGGCGTCCACGCCGGCTCCCAGACGAGCTCGACTCGGACCGAGGTCACTCCCGCGACGTCCCGCACTCGCGACTCGACCTCCGCCGGAAGAGACCCGGCGACCGGGCAGCCGGGAGCCGTGAGGGTCATCCGGACGTTCACCGCACCTTCCGGAGAGACGTCGACGCCGTACACGAGGCCGAGATTCCAGATGTCGACGGGAATCTCCGGGTCTCGGACGGTCGACAGGGCCGCGACCACCCGGGCCGCAAGCAAGTCACCGTGAGGAGGCCGGTTCTCGATCATCTCCGTCCGACTCCGAGGTTCCCGACCCGCCGTCTCCGTGGAGCGCGGAGCGCAACGTGTGCCAGGGGAGGGTCGCGCACTTCACCCGCATGGGGAACTCCCGGACCCCCGCGAAGACGCCCAGCTTGCCGAGCTCGGGCGGGGGCGGCGCCGGTCCGTCGGCGGCGGTGAGCAGCGCGTGGAACTTCTCGAAGAGCGCCCCCGCCTCCTCGACGGTCTTGCCCCGGATCGTCTCCGTCATGATGGATGCGGACGCCGTGGAGATCGCGCAGCCGGATCCCTGGAAGCCGATGTCCCGGACGACGTCGTCCCGGACCTCGACGAAGACCGTGATCCGGTCGCCGCAGAGCGGATTGAAGCCGTCGGCCCGCCGGTTCGCGCCGGGCAGGGCCCGGTGGTTCCTGGGGCGCCGCCCGTGGTCGAGCACGATCTCCTGATACAGATCTCTAAGGTCCGGCATCAGCGGAACATCTCGAGAGCCTTGCGGAGCGCCTTCGCGAAGGCCTCGACCTCCTCGCGCGTATTGTACAGTCCGAACGAGGCCCTCGTGGTGGCGGGAATCCCGAACCGCTCCATCACCGGCTGCGCGCAGAGGTGACCCGCGCGTACGGCGATCCCCTCCGCGTCGAGCACGGTCCCGATGTCGTGCGGGTGGATCCCCTGGACGACGAAGGACAGCACCGAAGCCTTCTCTCTCGCCGTCCCGATCAGCCGCACGCCGGGCAGGTCCGAGATCGCTTCCGTCGCTCTCGTCAGGAGGTCCGCCTCGTGGGCGGCGATCGCGTCGAGGCCGATCGCGTTCACGTAGTCGATCGCCCTGCCGAGCACGACCGCGCCGCCGATGTCGGGCGTCCCCGCCTCGAACTTGTGCGGGATGTCGCCGAACGTCGTCTTCTCGAAGGAGACGGTCCGGATCATGTCCCCGCCTCCCTGGTACGGGGGCATCGCCTCGAGGATCTCGGCCCTCCCGTACAGCACGCCGACCCCGGTCGGCCCGTAGACCTTGTGCCCGGAGAAGGCGTAGAAGTCGCACCCGAGCTCGCGGACGTCCACCGGGTGGTGGGCCACCGCCTGCGCCCCGTCCACGAGGACCTTGACCCCGCGCCGGTGCGCCGCCTCCACGATCCGGCGGATCGGGTTGACGGTCCCGAGCGAGTTCGCGATGTGCGTAACCGCCAGGATCCGAGTCCGGGGCGTCAGCAGGTCGTCGAGCCGGTCGAGCGCGAGCTCGCCGCGGTCGTCGATCGGCAGGACGTGGATCCTCGCTCCCTTCTCCTCGCAGAGCATCTGCCAGGGGACGATGTTGGAGTGATGCTCCATCCCGGAGACCAGGACCTCGTCCCCCTCGCCGACGTTGCGCCGGCCCCAGGTTTGGGCGACCAGGTTGATCGCCTCGGTGGTCCCGCGGACGAACACGATCTCGCGGCTCTCCCGCGCTCCCAGGAAGGCCCGCGCCTTGTCCCGGGCCTCCTCGAACGAGCGGGTCGCCTCCTCGCTCAGCAGGTAGACGCCGCGGTGGACGTTCGAGTACCCGTCGGCGTAGAACCGGGCCATCGCGTCGATGACCGCCTGCGGCTTCTGGGTGCTCGCGGAGTTGTCGAGGTACACGAGCGGCTTCCCGTGCACGAGCCGCCTGAGGATCGGGAAGTCCTCCCGGATCCGCGCCACGTCGTAGGGGGCGCTCCGCGTGGACGAGGGCTGGCCCACCGCGCTCATCGCGCACCTCCATCGCCCGCGGCCGCCGCGCTCCGCGCGGAGGTCTCCGCGGTCACTTCCTCCCGCAGCGGGCCGAAGCCGATCCGGCCCAGGACTTCCCCCGCGAACGCCTCGGTCAGGAGCCGCCGGGCCTCTCCGGCGCCGACGCCCCGGGAGCGGAGATAGAAGAGGGCGTTCGCGTCGAGCCGCCCCACGGTCGCGCCGTGGGTGCACCGGACGTCGTCGGCGCGGATCTCCAGCTGGGGCCTCGAGCACACGAGCGCCTCGTCGGACAGCAGGAGATTGCGGTTCGACTGGAAGGCGTCGGTCTGCTGCGCGCCGGGGGCGACGCGGATCCGCCCGCGGAACACCGCCCGCGCCGCGCCGCCCAGGATCCCCCGATACGTCTGCCGGCTGGCCGCGCGGGGCACGGCGTGCTCGACCGTCGTTCGGTGGTCCACGTGGCGGGACGCGTCCGCGAGGTAGAGGCCGTTCAGCGTGCAGTCCGATCCCTCGCCGCCGAGAACGGCTTCGAGCTCGAGGCGCGCGAGCGCCGACCCGAGCGACACGTTGTGCGAGACGAGCCGGGATTCGCGGCCCAGGCGCGCGTGGAGGGCGGCCACGTGGAGCGCGGACCGCGCCTCCGCCTGCACGCGGGAGTGCTCCAGAGAGGCTCCGTCGGCGACGTCGATCTCGGTGACGGCGCAGGTGAGGTGCGGAAGCGCGGCCTCTCCCAGGTACGTCTCGATCACGCTCGCGCGGCTGCCCGGGCCCGCGATCACGAGGGTCCTGGGGTAGGTCGCGAGGGCGTCCCCGGCGGGCAGGGCGAGGTGCAGGACGTGGACCGGCTCCCGGGGGCTCGCCCCCTCCTCGAACACGACGACCGCGGCGTCGTCCGAGAGCGCGGAGTTCAGGGCGGCGAAGACCCGGTCCGCGTGGGGAGCGATCCGTCCGAGCCGCCGACCGACCTCCTCCTCCCGGGACGCGAGCGCCCCGCCGAGGGGCCCCGCGAAGACTCCCGACCCCTCGAGCGGGGACGACAGCGAGGGAGCGAAACGGCCGTTGACGAAGACGACCCGGACCGTGCCGAGATCCGCGAGCCTCGCGCCCGCGAGCGCCCGGGCCTCCCCCGGATCGGCGGGGCCGGCGGCGGAAAACGGCGCGCGGGCGATCGGGGCGACCGGGGTCCCGCGCCAGTCCTCGTCCTCGGGCGTCGGGAAGCCCAGCGTCTCGAACCGTCCCATGGCCTCGCGCCGGAGATCCGCGATCCACGCGGGCCTTCCCGGGAAGACCTCGCGCTCGGCCCGCGCGAAGTCGCTCCGGTACGGTTCGATCGCGGCGGCGGCACCGGGCATCGGCGTCCCTCCCGCTCAGCGCCCCGCCGGCGGCGTCGCGTCGGCGGGCCCCTCGATCCAACCGTAACCCTTGGCCTCGAGCTCGAGCGCGAGCTCCCGGCCTCCGGAGCGGACGATCCGGCCTTCGGACAGCACGTGGACCCGGTCGGGGACGATGTAGTCGAGCAGCCTCTGGTAGTGCGTGACGACGATCATGGCGCGATCCGCCGCGCGCAGCGCGTTGACGCCCGAGGCGACGACCCGGAGGGCGTCGATGTCGAGCCCCGAGTCCGTCTCGTCGAGGATCGCGAGGCGGGGGTCCAGGACCGCCATCTGGAAGACCTCGTTCCGCTTCTTCTCGCCTCCCGAGAAGCCCTCGTTGACCGGCCGGTTCAGGAGCGCCTCGTCCATCTCGACGATCTTCGTCTTCTCGCGGACGAGCGCGAGGAAGTCGAGCGCGTCGAGCTCCTCGAGCCCCCGGTGCTTCCGGACGGCGTTCAGGGCCGCCTTCAGGAAGTGCACGTTGCTGATCCCCGGGATCTCGACCGGGTACTGGAACGCGAGGAAGATCCCCTCCCTGGCCCGCTCCTCCGGCGCCAGGGAGAGGAGGTCTCGGCCGAGGTACTCGACCGAGCCCCCCGTGACCTGGTACGCGTCCCGGCCCGCCAGCACGCCCGCCAGCGTGCTCTTGCCCGACCCGTTCGGGCCCATGATGGCGTGGACCTCGCCCGCGTCGACGGCGAGGTCGACCCCGCGAAGGATCTCGTTTCCGTCCACGCTCGCGCGAAGGTTCCGGATCCGGAGCATCGCCGATTCCCCTCTCCGCCTAGCCGACCGAGCCTTCGAGGCTCACCTGGAGGAGCTTCTGGGCCTCGACCGCGAACTCCATCGGAAGCTCGCGGAAGACCTCCTTGCAGAAGCCGTTGACGATCATCGAAACGGCGTCCTCCGCCGCGATCCCCCGCTGGCGGCAGTAGAAGACCTGGTCCTCGCCGATCTTCGAGACCGAGGCCTCGTGCTCCACGGTCGACGTCGCGTTGGCGACGTCGATGTACGGGAAGGTGTGGGCGCCGCAGCGGTCGCCGATCAGCATCGAATCGCACCGGGAGTGGTTGCGCGATCCCTCGGCGCCCCGGAGGACCTTGACGGCGCCGCGGTACGTGTTCTGTCCCCGGCCGGCCGAGATCCCCTTGGACACGATGGTGCTCCGGGTGTTCCGGCCGACGTGGATCATCTTGGTGCCGGTGTCGGCCTGCTGCCGGTTCGTCGTCAGCGCGACCGAGTGGAACTCGCCGACCGAGTCGTCCCCGAGCAGGATGCAGCTCGGGTACTTCCAGGTGATCGCGGAGCCGGTCTCGACCTGCGTCCACGAGATCTTCGATCGCCGCCCCGCGCACTTCCCGCGCTTCGTGACGAAGTTGTAGATCCCGCCCCGGCCCTCCCGATCCCCGGGGTACCAGTTCTGCACCGTCGAGTAGCGGATGCTCGCGTCGTCGAGGGCGACGAGCTCGACCACCGCCGCGTGAAGCTGGTTCTCGTCCCGCATCGGGGCGGTGCAGCCCTCGAGGTAGCTGACGTGGGCGCCCTCCTCCGCGACGATCAGCGTCCGCTCGAACTGGCCGGTGTTCGCCGCATTGATCCGGAAGTAGGTCGAGAGCTCCATCGGGCACCGGACGCCCTTCGGCACGAAGCAGAACGAGCCGTCGCTGAACACGGCGGAGTTGAGGGCGGCGAAGAAGTTGTCGGTGGGCGGGACGACCGACCCGAGGTACTTCCGGACGAGCTCCGGGTGCTCCCGCACGGCCTCGGAGAAGGAGCAGAAGACGATGCCGAGCTCCGCCAGCTTCTCCCGGAACGTCGTCGCGACGGACACGCTGTCGAAGACCGCGTCCACCGCGATTCCCGACAGGATCTCCTGCTCGCGAAGGGGGATCCCGAGCTTCTCGTAGGTTCTCAGGAGCTCGGGTTCGACCTCCGCGAGGCTCCCGGGCCGGCCCCGCGTCTTCGGGGCGGCGAAGTAGATGATCTCCCCGTAGTCGATCCGCGGGTACTGCAGGTTCGCCCAGCGCGGCTCCTTCATGCTCGTCCATCGGCGGTACGCGAGGAGGCGCCATTCGAGCATCCAGTCCGGTTCCCCCTTCTTCGCGGAGATGCGGCGGACGATCTCTTCGTCGAGGCCGGGAGGGAACGTCTCGGACTCGATGTCGGTCACGAACCCGTACTTGTACTCGCGGTTCGCGAGGTCGTCGAGCGGCGTCGGGTCCGGCTTCACGGCTTTCCCTCGGCCGCCCCGGGGACGGCGCGGCCGGCTTCCCCCGGGCCCGGGACGAGGGAGCGGACCGGGTTCGAGGGCGCGCGCGGGGGGGAGGGGCAGGGGGGGGCGATCATCTCCGAGAGCGGAATCCGCTCCAGCGCCCCCCTCACGGCGTGCGTGATCTTCTGCCAGTGGATGCGCACCGGGCACAGCGGCTCCTGCTCGCAGCTGCCGGGCTCGGACGAGCACGCCGTCATCCCGATCGGACCCTCGAGCGCTCCGATCACGCTCCCGACCGTGACCTCGTCGGGGCTCCTCGCGAGGCCGTATCCTCCCTTCACTCCCCGGTGCGATCGGAGGATCCCCTCCCTCGCCAGGGCCTTCAGGATCTTGCTGACCATCGGAACCGGAAGGCGGCACTCGCGGGCCGCGTCGCGCGCGGTGAGGATGCGCTCCGGGG
>CAZPWK010000163.1:0-6231 GCA_964590285.1 uncultured Acidobacteriota bacterium
GTCCGCTCGCGCGCCGCCGCGGCCCTCCGCGACTCCTTCGGCGAGGACGCGGCGAACCGGGTCGGCCCGGCGGCGGCCCTGCCGGTCGAGCGCTACGCCGAGATCCTGCGATGGGCCGCGAAGCCGCGGGCCGCGGTCGTCACCGTCGCGCGGGAGGGATTCCCCCCGGGCCGGTTCACGCTCTCGCTCGACGCGGGCGCCGCCCCCCTCGCCTCGTGGAACTTCGCGAGCCTCGCCGACGCGGGCTTCTACGACGGGCTCGCGGTCCACCGGGTCGTGCCGGGGTTCGTCGTGCAGGACGGCGACCCGAGAGGGGACGGCAACGGCGACGCCGGCGGGGCGATCCGCGACGAGCTCGGCGGCCGGCCGTTCTTCGCGGGGACCCTCGGCATGGCGTCGGACGGGCCCGACACCGCCGGAAGCCAGTGGTTCGTGACGCTCTCCGCCCAGCCGCACCTCGACGGCCGGTACACCTCCTTCGGCGCGGTCGAGCAGAACTTCGCCGGCGTCGTGACGCAGATCCTGCCGGGCGACCGGATCGTCTCGATCCGCACGTACGAGGGGACCGGCCGGGAACCCTTGCCGCCGCTCCCGCCCCCCTGACGCCGGGGGCCGGGATCAGGCCTTGCGGTCGTGGCTTCCGAGGCGCGCCTCGTGCGCCTCGAGGTTGCGGCGGACCCGCTCGCGGATCTGGGTCCAGATCGTGCTGTGGATCCCTAGGAACGCCTCGGCCACCTTCGGGTCGAACTGCGACCCCGAACAGCGGCGGACCTCGTCCCGCGCCGCCTCGATCGGCAGCGCCTTCCGGTACGGGCGATCCGAGGTCATCGCGTCGAAGGTGTCCACCACGGCGAAGATCCTGGCGCCCAGGGGGATCTCCGTCGCCTCCAGCCCGCGCGGGTAGCCCGAACCGTCCCACCGCTCCTGGTGGCACAGGACGATCTCGAGCGACGGGCGGAAGTGCGCGATGTGCCTCAGCATCCGGTGGCCGATCTCCGGGTGCTTCCTCATCTCGTCCCACTCGTGGGGCTCGAGCTTCCCCGGCTTGCGGAGAATCCCGTCCGAGATGCCGATCTTCCCGACGTCGTGCAGGAGCGCCCCGCGGCGGATCCAGGACATCTCCGGCTCTGCGACCCCCATCCTCTCGGCGACCAGGACGGCGTAGTCGACCACGCGGTAGGAGTGGCCCTGGGTCTCGTTGTCGCGGTAGTCGAGGGCCGTGACGAGCGCCTGGAGCGTGGTCTCGTACGATTCCTCGAGCTCCTTCGTCCGCTGCGCGACCATCTCCTCGAGGCGAGTCTGGTAGGCGCGGTTCTCCACGATCAGCCGGCGCTTCTCGAGCGTTCGCTCCACGACGATCCGCACTTCCTCGATGTTGAACGGCTTCGCGACGTAGTCGGAGGCGCCGTGGCGAATCGTCCCGACCGCCGTGTCCACGTCCACGACGCCGGTCACCATGATCACGTCGACGTCGGGGGAGTGCCCCTTGATCCTGCGCAGGAGATCGATCCCGTTCTCTCCCGGCATGTCGATGTCGGACAGGACGAGATCGGCCCCGCCCTCCTCGACGACGCCGAACGCCTCCGCGGCCGACCCCGCCGTGCGAACCGGGAAGCCGAAGGCGTCGAGGGCGTCCGCGAGCAGCTCGCGCACGGAGAGCTCGTCGTCCACCACCAGGATGCGTCTCCCGTTCTCCGGGCTCGTCGAGGGGACCACGCCGCGGCTCCTTCCCGCGCCCCCCAAACCGACCGGGGGCGGCGCGCATTCTACCAAGGCGCCCCGCGAGGGCCAACCGGTGCGGCCGGCCTCACGTCACGTCCTTCCAGCTCCGCCCCGCCTTCTGGTCGACGACGAGCGGAACGAGCATCGGATGGACGTCCTCCATCACCCTCCGGACGAGGGACCGGACGCGAGGCTCCTCGTCCTCCGGCGTCTCGAGGAGCAGCTCGTCGTGCACCTGCAGGAGGATCCGGGCGCGGAACCCGCCGGCGCGCAGGGCGTCGTCGACCCGAAGCATCGCGATCTTCATCAGGTCGGCGGCCGTCCCCTGGATCGTCGTGTTCACCGCGGCGCGGAGCGCCGCCTCCTCGGCGGCGCGCCCGGGGCCGCCGACCAGCTCGGGGAACCGCCGCACCCGGCCGAAGAGCGTCCTCACCTCCGCCGCGCGCCGCGCCTCCTCCCGGACCCGGTCCACGTACTCCCGGACCGCAGCGAAGCGCTCGAAGTAGGCCCGGATGAACCCTCGCGCCTCGGAGCGGGGAATCCCCTGCTCGCGCGCCAGCCGCGTCTCCGACATGCCGTACAGCACGCCGAAGTTCACCGCCTTGGCCCGGCGTCGCATCGTGTCGTCCACGCGCGCGTCGTCCACCCCGAAGATCCTCGCGGCGGTCCTGCGATGGATGTCCTCACCCGCCCGGAAGGCCGCCACGAGCTCCGGGTCCCCGCAGAGGTGGGCCAGCACGCGCAGCTCCACCTGCGAGTAGTCCGAGGAGAGGAACAGGTGGCCGGGATCGGGAACGAAGGCTGCCCGGATGCCGAGGCCCATCTCGGTCCGGGCGGGGATGTTCTGGAGGTTCGGGTCGGACGACGACAGGCGGCCGGTCGCGGCCCCGGTCGGGTGAAACGAGGTGTGGACCCGGCCGGTCTCCGGGTGGACGAGCAAGGGGAGCGCGTCCGCGTAGGTCCCCTTGAGCTTCGCGATCTCCCGGTACGCGAGGATCTTCCGGGCGATCTCGTGCTCGTCCGCGAGATCCTCGAGCGTCGCGGCGTCGGTCGAGGCGACGCCGCTCTTCGCCGTCCTCCGCCTCGGGGCGAGCCCGAGCCGGTCGAAGAGGACCTCGCGGAGCTGCTTCGGGGAGTCCACGTTGAAGGCGCCCCCCGCGAGCGCGTGGATCTCCCCGCGGGCGCGGTCGAGGGCCGCCGCCATCTCGGCCGACATCCTCCGGAGCGCGCCGGAGTCGACGCGGATCCCGGCCTCCTCCATCCGCGCGAGCACCGGCAGCAGCGGCCCGTCGATCCCGCGCCAGAGCGTCAGCAGCCCCCGCTCCTCGAGGCGGGGCTCGAGGAGCCCCGCGAGACGGAGCGTGACGTCCGCGTCCTCGGCCGCGTACTCGGCGACCCGCTCGACCTCGACGCGGTCGAGCGTGACCTGCTTCGCCCCCTTCCCGGCGAGGTCCTCGTACCGGATCGTCTCGTGCCCCAGGTAGTCCCGCGCGAGGCCGGTGAGGCCGAACGACGGGCGGTCCGGCTCGAGGAGGAACGCCGCGACCATCGTGTCGAGCCGCCATCCCTCGACCGGAAGCCCGTGCCTCCGCAGGACGTGGAGATCGAACTTGAGGTTCTGGCCGACCTTGCCGACCGCCGGGTCCCGGAGCATCGGTCCCAACACGTCCCGCAGCGTCTCGAGCGACAGCTGATCGGGCGCTCCCAGATACGCGTGGGCGACCGGCACGTACCACCCGGTGCCGGGGGCCGCCGAGAGCGAGACCCCGACGAGCCTCGCGCGCAGCGGGTCCTTGCCGTCCGTCTCCGTGTCCACCGCCACGAGACCGGCCCGCCGGCAATGCTCGACCGCGGCCTCGAGCTCCTCGCGGCGCAGGATCGCTCCGTACTCCGCGCGGGGCCTTCCGGCCTCCGGCTCGGCGGGAGGCTCGGCCTCGGCGAGGAGCGAGCGGAACCCCAGCTCGCTCCAGAGCTCCCGGGCGAGCTCGGCGTCCCACGCCCGGACGGCGAGCGCGTCGGCGTCGAAGGCGACCGGCGCGCCGCGGTCGACCGTCGCCAGCTCGCGGGACAGGCGCGCCTGTTCCGCGTGCTCGCGAACCGCCTCCCAGGCCTTGCGGGCGCTTCCCCGGTCGAGATCCTTGAGGGCCCGGACCAGGGGCCGGAGGTCCCGGAGGAGATCGCCGCCGCTCGCTCCGGCCCGATCCGGAAGCCCCTCGATCGGTGGCCTCTCGACCTCGGCCGCGAGGGCCTCGATCCTCGCCCGGAACGCGGCGTCCGCCTCGACCTGGGCGAGCCCGCGAAGGCGCTCCGCGAGGGCGCGAGCCGCCGACGCGATCCCTTCCGCCCCTTCCCGGGAGAGGGGCACCTCTCCGGTCGCCCCCTCGATCGCGACCAGGAGCGCGTCGCGGGCCTCGAACGCGGCCCCGAGCCGCTCCGCTCGCGCGATCACCTCCTCGAGGCCGCCGTACGTCGCGACCATCGAGATCGCGGTCTTCTCGCCGACGCCCGGGACGCCGGGGATGTTGTCCACCGCGTCGCCCATCAGGCCGAGAACGTCCCGGACGCGGTCGGGCGAAACGCCGAAATGATCGGCGACCCCCGCCGCGTCGAGGCGGAGGTTCTTCGACGGGTTCAGCACGGCGACCCGGTCGTCCACGAGCTGCAGCAGGTCCTTGTCCGAGGCGACGACGACGACCCGGAATCCGGCTTCGGCGGCCAACCTCGCGTACGTCGCGATCAGGTCGTCCGCCTCGTAGCCCGGGAGCTCGAGGACCGGGACCCGGAACGCCTCGCACGCGCGCTTGGCATACGGCACCTGGACGTCGAGGTCGTCCGGAGTCGGAGGACGGTTCGCCTTGTAGTCGGCGAACCGGTCGTGGCGGAAGGTCGGGCCGGGAAGATCGAACGCGACGGCGAGGAACCGCGGGGCCTCCTCCTTCAGCAACTTCCGGAGCATCGAGACGAACCCGTAGACGGCGTTCGTCGCCATCCCCTTCTCGTTCGACAGGCCGCGAATCGCGTAGAACGCGCGGAACAGCTGCGACGTCCCGTCGACGAGGTAGAGCGTTCGGTCAGGAGTCTCTCCGGTCATGGTCCGCCCCGCCGCGCATGATACCGCGCCGGGGCGGGCCCCCCGGCTACGGCGAGCGGCCGAGGACCTCGCGGATCGCGCCGGGCCGGTCAATATCCTCGAGCGCGAGGAAGCCGGGGCCGGTGCGGGCGAGAGTGCGAGGGCCGGCCCAGACGCGTTCGCAGTCGAAATTGAGACCCTCGGCGGGCTCCCACGCAGGCAAGTCCGACCAGACACCGCGGCCCGGGTCGTAGATCCCCGTCTGCGGAACCGGTCCGGACGCAACGAGCCCCGCGACCCGCGACGCCGAGGGGCCGGGACAACGGTTCGCCAGATCCGAGTGGCGGGCCGATCCTCTCGCGTGCACCAGCAACAGGGCGCGGTCCGGGGACGGCTGAAGCTGCACGAACGCCGTCCGCCACCCTCGAACCGGCTTCGGATCCTCGCCGGGGCGCGCGACGAAGAGCCAGGTCGTGTCGCCCGAGGTCTCGAGCCATGCGAGGACGTCGCCCGAGAGCCAGGTTCGGCGCCCGAGAGGGGACGGGGGACCCAGATCGAGGCCGTTCTCGAGCTCCAGGATGGGACGCGCGTCGCAGATTCCCGCACCCCGATCGACGAGCCAGTAGCGGCCCGACGGCGAGAGGAGGTGCGGCGCCCGCCACGGCACGCCGAGCTCGCGGAGTATCGGCTTCGCGCCGAGGCGCCCCTCGAGGATGTCCACTTCGACCACGTCGTACGCCACGGCCGTTTGCGCGCGGCCGCGGACCGGCCCGCGAGCGTCGGCGGCCTCGGGCTCCTCCGGGCCGATCGCGACGAAGAGCCTCCCGTCCAGGGTTGGGCCGACCAGAGACCACCGCCCCCACGTCGACGGGACATCCACGATTCGAACGGCCCCGGTCCCGCCGTCCACGAACGCGATTCTCGAGCTTCGGGCACCGAACGCGGGCAACGCGACGGCGGAGCCGGCCCATGTCCCCCAGTGCCCGGCGACGCCGTCCATCAGGGAAGCCCCGGCCCCGACGCGGCGTCCCCTCGCGTCGAAGAACTCGACCCTCGCGCGGTCGGCCATCGCGCCGAACGATCCTGCCCAGGTCACGACCGCGACTCGCCCGTCCGGGGAGACGATCGCGGACTCCACCGGCGGAGGGAGGATCCGCTCCACGCGTCCCGTCTCCGCGTCGACCAGGCAGCCGGAGTCCGTGCGCGCCGAGACCGCGATCAGCACGCCTCCCGAGGGAGACGGGATCACCGTCCTGGTCTCCCCGGGGCCGAGGGCGTGCCGCCGCACGGCCGCCGGCGCCAGGGCGAAGAACCCGGCGAGCGCGAGCGCGAGCGCCGCGCCGAGAACGATCCCGAATCGAGTTGCCCTCCCCCTTCCCAACGGCTCGCCTCGGCAAGACGCGACCCACGAAGCCACCGCAAACCCGCCGGCGAGGACC
>CAZPWK010000164.1:0-6210 GCA_964590285.1 uncultured Acidobacteriota bacterium
GTCGTCCACAGCCCGATCCCGGTCTCGGACCTCGATCCGGACGCCGTCCGGATGCTGCAGCGACTCGCCCGGTTCGACCACACCGCCTACCTGGTCGGCGGCTGCGTCCGGGATCTCCTCCTCGGCCGAAAGCCGAAGGACTTCGACATCGGCACGTCGGCCACCCCCCGGCAGGTCAAGCGCCTCTTCAACAACAGCCGGATCATCGGGCGCCGCTTCCGGCTGGCCCACGTCTATTTCCAGAGCGGGAAGATCCTCGAGGTGGCCACGTTCCGCGCCTACGACGCCGAGGACGAGGGTGCGCCCGCGGAGCCCGGCGAGGACCTCCTGATCCGAGAGGACAACGTCTTCGGCTCTCCGGAGGAGGACGCGCTCCGGCGCGACTTCACGATCAACGCGCTGTTCTACGACCCGGCGACGGGAAACGTCCTCGATCACGCCGACGGTCTGGGCGACCTTCGCCGGCGCCTGATCCGCACGATCGGGGACCCCGAGGTCCGGTTCCGCGAGGACCCGATCCGGATCCTGCGCGCGATCAAGTTCGCCGCGCGGCTCGGCTTCGACATCGAGGCGAAGACCCTCGCCGCGATCGAGGACCATCGCCACGAGATCCCCCGCGCGGCGACCCCCCGCGTGCTGGAGGAGATCAACCGGTTCTGCCGCGGCGCCGCCGCGCGGAGGTCGTTCGAGCTCTGCCGGGAGACCGGAGTCCTAGCCGTGATCCTCCCGGAGATCTCGAACCTCTACGAGAAGGACCCCGCCGCCTCGAGGCTCCTCTCCGCTCTCCTCGACGCGATGGACGCGAGACAGCGGGGCGGGACCGAGGTCGGCACGGGAGAGATCTTCGCGGCGCTCCTGCTCCCGCTGCTCGCCGGCCGCTTCGGCTGGAGCGAGAGCGGCCGAGCCGAAACGCCGAGGGACCTCAACAGCCGCGACGCCGTCGAGGAGATCCTCCGGCCGATCTCGGTCCGCCTCCGGGTCTCGCGCAAGGACCAGGAGCGCTGCCGCCTGATCGTCCAGACGCTCCACCGCATGGTCCCCGTGCGGGCGGTCCGCCGCGCCTTCCGGCACTCGATCGTGCACCGGCCGTCGTTCGCCGACGCCCTGTGGCTCCTGGAGGCGATCGCGGGGGTGAGGGGCGGGGATTTCGCGGAGGCGCTCGAGTTCTGGCGCTCGGGGCGGGAGCCCGCCCCGGTCCCGGCCGAGGCGGAGCGAGGCGAGGCCGCCCCCGAGGGGACGGAGCCGGCCAGGAAGCGGAGGCGGAGGCGCCGCCCGCGCAGGGGGAAGCGGGGCGCGGAGACGGGGGCGAGGCCGGAGGGAGCGCCCGGGCCGGAGAGCACCCCGAGGCCGGCCCCGCAGAGATCGCGAGGCGAGGCGCGGGAGAAGCGAGGCGGCGAGAAGCCTTCGAGCGGCAAGAAGATGCCGGCGCCCTGGGACGACGATTACTTCTTCGCGGCCCTCCCGTCGGCTCCTCCCCTCGAAGGGGAGGAGAACGACTCGGACCGCTACGGCGCCTCCGAGATCGCGGCGGCGTTGCCGAGCCTTCCGGAGGAGGCGCCCTCGGAGGCGGGCGAGACGCCCGCCGCGACGCCCCGGCGAAGGCGCCGCCGCCGCCCGCGCCGCCGCAAGCCGGGGGGCGCTCCCTCGCCGGCCGCCCCCGCGGAGTGACCTTCTCCCCGCCCCTTCCGGCAGGGCGCGACGCTACTCGGCCCGGGCGGCCTGCCTGCGCCCCCTGGACTGGCCCTTCGACCCCGCGGCGCCCCGGGCGGCTCGCTTCCTCCCCTCCGGGTCCTTCGCGCGCACCTTCCCGGCGACCGCGGGAGCGAGCGCGGCCCTCGCGGCGAGCAGGCCTCCGACCGCACGCACGTGGGCGGTGCACCCGCGCGGCTCGTGGGGCTCGTCCCCGTCGAACAGCTCCGGCACGTTGCCGCCTCCCGTCCCGGTGACGTGTCTCCCGATCGCCTCGAGAGCGTCCCGGACCCGGCCCTTCGAGGCCGCCGTCCCGAACCTCGAGACGGCTACGGCCCAGGGCCCCAGAAGCCACGGGAACACGCTCCCCCGGTGGTACGCCCCGTCGCGCGCGAACACGTCCCCCTCGTAGCGCCCGCGGTAGGCCGGGTCGTCCGGCGCGAGCGAGCGCAGCCCGAACGGGGTCGCGAGCCGCTCCTCGACGGCGGAGAGGACGCGCTTCGCCTTCGCCGGGCCGAGGAGCGGGAACGGGAGCGACAGGGCCAGGATCTGGTTCGGGCGGAGCGAGGCGTCCTTCGACCCGTCTCCGACGACGTCGTGGAGGCATCCCGCCTCCTCGTTCCAGAACGCCTTCTCGAACGCCGCGCGGGTGCGCTTCGCGCGAGCCTCGAGCCGCTTCGCCTCGGCCTCGTCGCCGAACCGCCGGCTGAGCGCCGCGAGGATCGAGCGCGCGTTGTACCAGAGCGCCTGCAGCTCGACCGGCCTCCCCTCCCTCGGCGTGACGACCCAGTCGCCCGCCTTCGCGTCCATCCAGGTCAGGGGCGTGGACGGGGAGCAGGCGCGGAGGAGCCCCGCCTCGTCCTCCCGGATCCCGTGGCGCGTGCCCCGCTCGTGCCACGCGACGACGTCCCGGAGGAGCGGCAGGATCTCCGCCTTGACGAACGCCGCGTCCCCACCCGCCTCGACGTACTCGTGCGTCGCGACGAAGAGCCAGAGCGCGGCGTCCGCGGCGTCGAAGGCCGGGTCGTCGCCCGGCGACTCCGGGAACCGGCTGGGGATCATCCCCTGGCTCTCGGCGCGCGCGTACGCCCGGAGGATCCTCTTCGCGTCGTCGAGCCTCCCGGTGGCCAGGCAGACGCCGGGAAGGGCCAGCAGCGTGTCCCTCCCCCACTCCGCGAACCAGGGGTACCCGGCGACCAGCGTCCGCTGGTCCTCCCCGCGGCGCACGACGAACCGGTCGGCCGAGAGGGCGAGGTGGCGGGCGAGCGCGTCGTCCGTTCGGAGGCCGGCGACGAGCTTCGCCCGCCGGCGCCGCTCCTGCTCCAGGAGCCGCGCCGCGTCCCTGCCCGCCGGGCTCCCGGTCGAGGCGATCGCGCCGTACCCGCGGACGGCCCCGAGATCGACGCGGAAGACGCCGTGCGAGAACAGGTCCTCGTGGACGTCGAGCCCGCGCTCGATCTCGCGGGCGTACTCGAACCGCCGGTACCAGGTCGGCGCCGCCTCGAACTCGGCGCCCGGGACCGACAGGTAGAGGTCCGGAACGCCGGCGTACGGGCGGGCGCGGAAGATCCCATCCTCGAACGTCGCCTCGGACGCGTCGAACGTCTCGTTGGCCTGCGCGAGGCGGTGGTGGTCCCGGAACGCGACGAACGGCCGGAGCTCCAGGACGAACGGCCTCTCGGCCTCGAGCAGCTCCCAGAAGACGATCGTCGTGTTCTCGCCGTGCACGCAGGCGACCGTCTTGCGGAGCCTCACCCCTCCCGCCTCGTACTCGAACACGGGAAACAGATCGCGGGAAAACGACACGAGACGGTCGGCCCCGCGGGGGTGGATCGCGCCCGGGAACCGGTTGCAGCCGAGGTCGAATCGCTCCCCCTCGACGACGATCGTCTCGTCGAGCTTCGAGAGCAGGACCATCCGCCCCGCCGGCGGCCGGGTCGCCGCGACGAGGAGCCCGTGGTAGCGGCGGGAGTGCGCGCCCGAAAGGGTCGAGGACGCGTAGCCGCCCAGCCCGTTCGCCTCGAGCCACTCGCTCCGGAGCGTCTCCTCGGGGTCCGCGCCCCAGGCGCGGTCGTACACGATCGACATGGCTTCTTCTCCTTGCGGTGACGGGCCGGGGACCGAGCGCCGGGCGACGGCCGCCCGGTTGCCCCCGCCTCGCGGCCGCCGCGCGCAGAATAGCAGCATCGAACCGCCCGGGGAATGCTACGCGGGCGATGCGGCCGTCGAGGAACAAACTCTCTAAAATCTTCTAGTTCGAGGGCGATCGGCAGAGCAAGGCATCCCTGCGCCCGGTACCGGCAGCGCGCCGCCGCTCCCCAAACCGGAATCGGAGTCTTGTTACGGCCCGACGCCGAGGACGCAGGTCGCGCTCGACGACGGCAACGCCGCGCCCGTGGGCTCGACCTTGAGCGACACTGCCGCGCCCTCCGCCCACCTGCTCAGGGGCTCCGGAGGACTCCCTCCCAGCACCTGGCAGGTCTTCCCGGTGCCCGCGATCTCACATACCAGCAGATCGGTCCCACCCGCTCGCGCCTTGAACGTCCAACTCTTTCCGGTCCCCGGAGCCGTGCTCACCTTGCAGTAGAAGCTACGAGGCCGAAGCGCTGGATGCGCGGTCCATACCGCGCTCTCCGTCCCGTTGCAAGAACCCGAGTACGGCGGACAGTACTGAGACACGGCCATGTTCTTCGACAGCGCCGCCACGAACGGAACCGTTCCGGTCGGCGAGGTCCAGTTCGTATCCGAGCTCAGGTCCTTGTTTGCGAGAGCCTCGGGGCCTCCGAGCGTCGCGAAGTCGCCGTCCGCCGTCATCGCGTTGATCTCCGATACCGAATCCCATTCCGTATCCGTCGTCAAGGTCGCGGGAAACAGGTTCGAAGAATCGGTAAGGTCCTTGCCTGCGAGCTTGCCCACCGCTTGATCCGTGCCGCCACCGAGTCCGGGGCACGGACCTGCGTAAGCCGGCTGCCCCTGATCGCCAGTGCCGTAACAGAGGTTTCCGACGGAAACCAGGTGCGTTCGCGTCGGGTTCCCCATTTCGAAAATGTCGGGCCAGCTCCGGGACCCCGCGACGTACATGTGCACGTGCGAGATCTCGGCCACCGACGTCAGATCCGGCGCGGCGCTGATGATATGAGGAGAGAGATGGAACTTGAGCTGTGACGAGGAGAAACCGTCAACGCTCAGCCCATCGATCCGGAGCTGGTTCGGACGGTACCAGTCGATGATCCTTCCCTCGGGGTTGATCTCGTGGGCCGCGAAGCGCCCCCCGAGAATCGAAACATGCTCGCCCCCGAATCCCGTCGCGCCCAGAGGCGATCTCAGCAAGTGCGCGCACGCTTCGCTGTGGTGGTTGACAATCGTGACCGCACCTTCCGCATTCTTGATGAAGTAGGCCGCGTTGCCGAATCCACCGATGTACCCTCCGAAGGAGTCGAAGCTTCCCGCGAGAAGGCGAACGCCGGACCCTCCCATGATGTACTCGGGGCACGGGCCGTCCAGCGACCACAGACAATCGTCGCTGGCCTCCAACTCGTTTCCATCCGCGGCGTAAATCTGCACACCGATCAGCTGGTGCGAGTAGGCTTGAGTGTGCTCGATGGAGATGCCGGCCTTCATGACGTTGTGAATGTCCACCTCCTGGAACGTGAACAGGTCGTTCATGATGTCGCGCAGGCCGAGCGGATTCCCCTCGAAGCTCTCCGCGCCCGCCAGGCGGACGCCGTAATCCAGCCCGTTCGTGTTCGTGCCTTCGATCGTGACGTTCCGCACCGTGTTCGTGCTCGAGACTTGGTACGGCAGGTTTCCGAAGACGATCGCCGAGTGCATCGGGTGCTCGGGCGTCGACTGGATCTTCATGTTCTCGATCGTCGCGCGCGTCACGCTGCCGAAAAAGAACATCGGGCTCAAGGAATTCGCCGGGCCAAACCAAACGAGGCGCGCTCCGTTCCCATTGATGATCGGCCCATACGCTCGCGCGTCGGACGTGCTCGTCAGGCAAATCGTCTCGTTGATCGAGTACGTGACTCCCTCGGTGGCCTCGATCGCGAAGGTCCTGTCCCCTCTCCCGTCCGCTTGGCGGAAACCGCAGCTCAGCGCCAGCTGCCAGCACTCGTCGTCGGGCACCGTGCCGCCTTCGGCGACACAGTTGAAGTCCTTCAGTTGAATCACCACGGGCCGTCCGGTCGAGGAGTAGTCGAACGGGCAGGCGAGGGGGAACTCGTTCCGGCACGACACCGCGTCCGCCCAGACGTTCGACAATCCCAGCAGCATGATGCAGGCGCACAACACGAAGAATCTCATTCGCATGGCTATCCCTCCGGCGTCAAGAGGAGCATCCGGCCACGAAAAGCGGTCCTCTCGGGCGGACTTCCTTACCACGCTGGTATACGTCGGCGCTTCGGTAAATCAACGGTCCTCCTGCAAGTAATGTGGACACCGGGCCGTTTGCCTCCTTGCTCGCCCCATGCGGCGGCTCCTCGCGGCTCTCCTCCTGGCCTCGCTCCCCTGGTCCGGGGG
>CAZPWK010000165.1:0-6189 GCA_964590285.1 uncultured Acidobacteriota bacterium
CGACCTCGTCCCAGATCTTCATCTTCTCGGCCTTCTCGCGCGAGAGGACGACGTATCCGTCGCTGTTCTCCGTCTTCTCGAGCAGCACCTCGATCCGGTCGCCCTCCTTGACGGTCACGACGCCGTCCGGGCCCCGCACCTCGTCGATGTCGATCACCCCTTCGGACTTGTAGCCGACGTCGACGATCACTTCCTTGTCGAGGATCTTGATGACGCGTCCGTGGACGACCTCGCCCTCCTTGAGGGGCTTGAGGCCTCCCTCCCACTGCGCGAACGCCGTGCCGAAGTCCTCGATCTCGTCGAGGGAGTCGGCGGCTGCAGGGGCTTGTTCCTCCGTCGCGGGATCGACGGCGGGGCCGTCGGCCGGCTCGGGCGCGCCGGGCGTCGCGACGCTCTGGGTCTCCTCGGGCGACTGTTCTTGGCTGCTCATGACGTGACCACTGACCTCCTGCGCTCGAGCGACACCGTCCGGGACGCGTCACTCTCGGTGTTGCCGGGCCGCTCGGGCCGGGCTGCCGGTCGCGCGAAGCGCGCCGACAAAGCCATCATCGTAGAGAAGATGGCGTTTCGTGTCAAGAACCGCCGCGTTATCAGGGGATTAGGCGGATTTCGGGAGCGGCCTGCGGCGCTTTCGCCCTTCGTCCCCTCCGGAGCGGCGCCCGCGGGGGGCCGGCCGGGGCTCTCGAAGGGGATCTCGGCCGGCGCGAGGCCGGGTGGGGGCGATCGCGGAGCGGAGGCGCTCGACCTCGTCGGCCGACAGCGGCCGAAACCTTCCCGAGGGCAGATCCCCGAGGCCGAGCCCGGCGTAGCGGATCCTCCTGAGACGGGTGACGGGATGACCGATCGCCTCGAGCATCCGCCGCACCTGGCGCTTCCTTCCCTCGACCACCGTGATCTCGACCCAGGCGTTCGGCCCTCGTCGCACGACCGCGGCGCGGGCGGGACGCGTCTTCCGGCCGTCGAGCTCGATGCCCCGGCACAGCCTGGCGAGCGACTCCCGGGACGGTTCTCCCCGGACCTTCGCGAGATACGTCTTCGGGACGGCGCTCGCGGGGCGCATGAGGTCGCGCGCGAGATCCCCGTCGTCGGTCAGCAGCAGCAGCCCCTCCGTCCGGTAGTCCAGGCGGCCGATCGGGAAGACGCGCGGCCGCACTCCGGAGAGGAGGTCGAGCACCGTCGGCCGGCCCTCGGGATCCCTGAGGGTCGTGACGTACCCCTGGGGCTTGTGGAGCATGAGATAGGTGCGGGCGCGGGGCGCGGCGGGGATCCGCTTCCCGTCGACCCGGATCGCGTCGACGGAGGCGTCCACGAGGGTTCCGAGACGGCTCACGGTCTCGCCGTTGACCGTGACGCGGCCCTCGAGGATCCATCGCTCCGCGGCTCGGCGCGAGGCGATCCCGGCCCGAGAGAGCGTCTTCTGGAGCCTCTCCCTCACGCGATCTCCGGGTCCGCCGGCGCCCTCGGTTCCCCGGAGGCCTCCTCGGGCGGCAGGTCCTCCCCCTCGACCGCGCCGAACGCGGCGGCCTCCTCGGGGGTCAGCGGCTCGATGTCCCTCCCCGCGGCCTCGCTCTCGAAGAGGGGCGGCGGGGCTCCGTCGATCGCCCCCAGGAACTGCTCGAAGTCGTCGATCGAGGGGAGGTCCTCGAGGCCGTTGAGGCCGAAGTGCACGAGGAAGTTCCGCGACGTCCCGTAGAGCAGAGGGTTTCCGACGACCTTCTTCCTGCCGAGGATCCGCACGAGCTTCTTGTCGAGAAGGCTCTTGAGGGCGGCTCCCGGATCGACCCCGCGGATCGCCTGGATCTCGGGGAGAGTGACCGGCTGGCGGTACGCGACGATGGCGAGCGTCTCGAGCGCCGCCGGCGAGAGCCTCGTCCGGTTGCGCTGGCGGAAGAACCGGCGGACCCAGGCCCCCACCTCGTGCCGGGTCGCGAGGCGCCATCCCCCGGCCACCGGCTCCAGCCGGAGGCCGCTTCCCCTCGCGTCGTAGCCCCTCGCGAGCGACTCCAGCGCGCTCTCGATGCGCGCCGTCTCCTCGCCCTCGAACGCCGCCGCGATCTCCTCCGCTCGCACCGGCTCGCCGGCGGCGAACAGCACCGCCTCGACCGCCGCCAAGAGCGCGTCGTCCTGTGCGTCCGGTGTCCGCTCCTCGATCACGATTCGCTCTCCTCCCCCGAGCCGGCGGCGGCGTCGCCGCCGGGCTCCGGGCCTCGCCTCTCGACCGCCGGCCCGCACGCCGGCGCGAGGTCCTCGCGGCGGGCGATCCAGATCCCTCCGAGGAGCTCACGCTGGAAGGCGACGATCAGCCGGAGGCGCATCATCTCGAGCACGGCGAGGAAGGCCGCGATCCGGTGGAGGCGGTCGGGGACGTCCGACAGGACGGCGAGGAGATCGAGGGGGCCGGATCCCTCGAGGAGGTCGGTGAGCCACCCGATCTTGTCCGCCACGGAGACGTCGTCCCGCCGGAGGCGGAGGCGCGATTCCTCGTCGAGCCGGCCGAGCAGCTTGCGGAACGCCGAGACGAGGTCGTAGAGGTCCGCGACGAGCAGCTCCTCTCCCGCGAACTCCGGCGGAGGCCCCCCCTCGCGCGTCCAGACGAGGCTACGGACGCTGTCGATCGCCTGGAGGTTCTCGGCCGCCTGCTTGAAGCGCTGGTAGTCGCGCAGCTGCTCCACGAGCTCCGCCCGCGGGTCGCACGAGGCCTCCCCTTCCGGCGCGGCCTCCACCGGAAGGAGGGTTCTCGACTTGATGTGCATCAGCGTGGCGGCCATCACCAGGTACTCGCCCGCGATCTCGAGATTGAGCTCCCGCATCAGGTCCAGGTAGGCGTTGTACTGCGAGGTGATCTCGACGATCGGGATGTCGGCGATGTCCACCTCGTTGATCCGGACGAGGTGCAGGAGGAGATCGAGGGGGCCTTCGAACCCCCCCACCCGGACCCGGTAGTCCTCGTCCGAGCGGCCGTCGCGCGGGGCCGGGTCCGGATCCGCCGGGAGTCGCGAGGGGTCCATCAGCCGATGCCGATGGCCGCGCGCACTCTGCGGAGGGTCTCCGCCGCGGCCGCGCGCGCCCGGTCGGCGCCGGCCCGCAGGATCTCGTCGACGGCACCGGGCCTCTCCGCGAGGAGCGCCCTCCGCTCGCGAATCGGGTCGAGGCGCTCGCGGTAGCGCTCGAGGAGAGCCTCCTTGCAGTCGCGGCAGCCGATCCCCGCCGTCCTGCACCCCTCCGCGGCCCAGGCGACCCGCGAGGGCGCCGAGAAGACCTTGTGGTGATCGAAGACCGGGCAGAGGTCCGGGTTCCCCGGATCGTGGCGCCGCTTCCTCGCCGGGTCGGTGACCATCCGGTGCAGAACCTTGTCCTCGATCGTCCGATGCGGCTCCGCGAGGAAGATCGCGTTGCCGTACGACTTGCTCATCTTCCGGCCGTCCAGTCCCGGGATCCGCGGCGTGGGCGTCAGCAGGGCCCGGGGCTCGGGGAAGACCTCGCCGTAGTGGTGGTTGAAGCGCCGCGCGATCTCCCGGCACAGCTCCACGTGCGGCACCTGGTCCTCCCCGACGGGGACCGCCTGGGCGCGATAGGCGAGGATGTCCGCCGCCTGGAGCAGCGGATAGCCGAGGAAGCCGTAGGTGTTCAGGTCCCTGTCCCGGAGCTGCTCCCGCTGCTCCTTGTAGGTCGGCACGCGCTCGAGCCACGGAAGCGGCACGATCATCGACAGCAGGAGATGCAGCTCGGCGTGCTCCTTGACCGCGGACTGGACGAACACCGCGCTCCGCCCCGCGTCGATCCCCGCGGAGAGCCAGTCGAGGGCGACCTCGCGGACGTGCCCGGAAACCGCCGAAGGGTTGGAGTACTCGGTCGTCAGCGCGTGCCAGTCGACGATCGCGAAGTAACATTCGTAGGCGTCCTGGAGCGAGACCCAGTTCTCGAGCGCCCCGACCAGATGGCCGACGTGGAGCGCCCCGGTGGGCCGCATGCCCGACAGGATCCGCAACCGCAATGCCTCGCGCATCTCCCCGCGTGCGAAGGCGGGCCGGCCCGGCCCGCCGAGGATCGTCGCCCTGCGACGCGTCGCATCCGTTGCGACGAGCCGGAAATTAGCACGCGCCCGAGCGCGGGTCAACGCGAGTGGAAGCGCTCACGGGGCGGCGGCGAGGGCGGCGCGAACCTGCTCCTCGAGGCGCGCGGCGGATCCCTTGCAGAGGAGCGCGCGCGCCCGCCGCGCCACCTCCTTCGCGAACTCCGCTCTCGCCCTGGCGCGGGCCTCGTCACCCGGCGAGAGCGGGCCGCTCGCGGCGGACTCTCGCAAGGAGTCTTCCCGGATCGCGCGCCCCGCCGGGGCCGCGACGAGGCGAATGCGGACGCTCGCCTCGATCCGCGCGGTCTCCCCGAGCGCGGTCTCGACGACGTCGATGGGGCGGATTCGCTCCGCCATGCTCTGGTCGTAGCGGGTCTCCTCCTCGAGGCCCCAGATCGTCACCTCGAGCAGGATCCCCGGTTCCGCCTCCTCTCCCTCGGCGCCGGCGGCGCGGAACTCGCGGAAACAGCCCCGCGCGTTCAGCTCCGAGAGGAGCGCCGCCTCGGCCTGCTCGAGGAGTGCGACCGACCCGGGGCCGTCGCCCCATCCCACCGCGACCCGGACACTCCACGGGAGGGGGCCCCGCGCCGCGGCTCCCGACAAGAGCACCGCGAGCGCCGCGAGGGAAGGGAGAGCGAGGGCGCCCATGGCGGCCCTCAGGCCCGGAACACGAGCTTCACCATGCCGAGCCCGATCCGGTCGCCGTCGGCGAGGAGGCGGGGCTTCCCCGTCACGAGCTTCTCTCCGTTGACGAACGTGCCGTTCAGCGCGCCCACCTCCTCGGTGATCACGTGCCCGTCCGCGGTGCGGACGATCCTCGCGTGACGCCTCGACACGCTGCGCTTGATGTCCACCTGCGTGAGATCGACGTCGGGCCGGAGATCGGTCACGGGGTCGTAGCGGCCGATGAGGGTCTCGGTCGGGGAGAGCGCGAAGGACTTCGCCTCCTCGTCCTCCATCTCGAACCGGGGCCCGGCCTCCCCCTGGCCGCCGGCCAGCGCCCGCGGCGCCGCGGGCGCCTTCGCGACGACGGTCGGGCGCCCCTCGGCCGCCTGGAGGGTCTCGATCTTCTTCTCGGCCTCCCGGAGGCGAATCGAGAGCTTGCGGAGCATGCGGATGGCGATCTCGATGTTCCCCTTGATCATCTTGTCGAACGTCATGCTGTTGATCTCGATCAGCTCCGAGTCGTCGACCGCCTCGGCCGACACGGTCCTCGGAAGGCCCTCGAGAATCGACATCTCGCCGAAGAAGTCCCCCTTCTCCATGACGCCGTGAACGCGCTTCTGCCCCTCGACGATCCGGAAGAGGCGGACCTTTCCCGATTGCACGATGAACATCGTGGTGGCCAGGTCGCCCTCGGTGAAGATCCGCTCCGCGGCGCCGTAGCGAACCATGAAGTTCTGGAAGGGACTCGTCGTCATGCGCCCACCTCGGCCGCCCCGGCGGCTCGACTCGCCATTCTACTCCGGAACGCCCGCATCCGAGGGGATCGGGACCTGCTGCGGGGCGCCTTCCCTGCGCCGGTCGAACAGGATCCTCTCCGCCTCGTATCGCACCGCCTGCTCGGGATCCTCCCTCGCGATTTCCGCGAGCACCTCGTCGGAGCCCCTCGCCCGGACGTGCCCGACCGCGGCGGTCGCGGCCGCGCGCACGGCCGCCGACGGATCGCGACGGGCCGCGCCGTAGAGGACCGGGAGCGCTCCGCTCGCCTCGAGCGCATCGCCGGAACGATCGTCCTCCGCGATCTGCCCCAGGAGGCGCGCGGATCGCTCGCGGAGGGCGGGGCGCGGATGGTCGAAGAGGGGCAGGAGGAGCGGGAGGAGATCGGGGCGGGAGCGCCGGAACTTGGCGAAGAGATCGAGGGCGGTCTCGATCAGGAGCGGGTTCGTCTCCTCGAGCATGCCCCGAAACGCCTTCCATGCGGCGAACTCGTCCCGCAGCGCCTGCACCGCGACGAGACGCTCCACCGCCTCGATCCAAGGGGCCTCCCCCTCGGCCGGAAGATCTCTCGTTCCCTCGACGCCGCGGACGATCTCGAACAGCGGCGGCCCCTCGGATCGCCGGTCCTCCTCGCGTCGCAGGAGCCAGAGCTGGCGGGTCCCCTCCTCGAGGCGCAG
>CAZPWK010000166.1:0-6150 GCA_964590285.1 uncultured Acidobacteriota bacterium
GCGGAGGTCGAGGCGGTCCGCCGCCCGGCTCGCCGAGGCGCGCGCGGCGGCCTTCGCCAGCCTCTCGGAGCGCGGCTCGCTGGCGACGCAGCGGACCGCCCGGCCCGACTCGAGGAGGGCGAGGGAGAGGAGTGCGTGGTCCGCGCCGACGTCGGCGACCACGGAGCCTTCGGGAACGAGCTCCGCGACCGCCCGAAGGCGCGGCTCGAGTCGGACGGCGGAGGGCGAGCGACACACGGGCGAAGTGTAGCCCGGTACCGGCCGGAGGGCTTCCCGGAGGGCCGAGGCGCCGGGCGGCGGCGCGGCGTCGTCCGGCGCCTTGCGGCGCGCGCGGCGGGTTCTATAATCCGCACCGCGGAAGCTCGGGCGCGGCGGCTGCCGTCTCCGGGCGCGGGGAGGCGCTCGATGAACGTTCCGGCGACCGACCGCTTCACGGTCAGCGACGCCGTAAACCTCTACGGCCTGGACGGCTGGGGAAACGGGTATCTCGCCGTCGCGGACGACGGGAACCTCCTCGTGACGCCGTCCCGCGATCCGAGTCGCGCGATCGTGGTGCTCCGGATCGTCGAGGATCTCGCGCGACGCGGGATCAAGACGCCCGTCCTGCTGCGGTTCCCGCAGCTGCTCGAGGGGCAGGTCGCCGAGCTCGCGACGGCCTTCTCGAACGCCATCCGGGAGTTCAGCTACGGCGAGCGGTACCTCCCGGTGTTCCCGATCAAGGTGAACCAGCAGCGGTCCGTCGTCGCGGGGCTCGTGTCGAGCGGCTGGAAGCACGGCCTCGGCATCGAGGTCGGGAGCCGCCCGGAGCTCCTCGCGGCGATCGCGCTCGAGACCCCGCCGGAGGCGGTGCTCATCTGCAACGGGTTCAAGGACCCGGACTACCTGTCCTCGGCGGCGCTCGCGACGCGCCTCGGCAAGCAGGTCGTCGTCGTCGTCGAGAAGCCGTTCGAGGTGGAGCAGATCCTGCGGCTCGCGTCGGAGGAGCGGGTCCTGCCGCGGATCGGGTTCCGTATCAGGCTCCAGTCGCGCGGCTCGGGGAAGTGGGAGAAGTCGGGAGGCGTGGCCTCGAAGTTCGGGCTCTCGACGCTCCAGCTCCTGCGGGCGCTCGACCGGCTGACCGAGGCGGGGCTCGGGCGCCAGATCGCCCTGCTGCACTTCCACATCGGCAGCCAGGTCACCGAGATCCGCCGCGTCAAGAACGCCGTCCGGGAGGCCGCGCGCGTCTACGCGAAGGTCCGCAAGCGCGGGGCCGAGGTGTCGTTCCTCGACGTCGGCGGCGGGCTCGGCATCGACTACGACGGCTCGAAGACCTCTTCCGACGCCTCGGTGAACTACACGGTCCAGGAGTACGCGAACGACGTCGTGTTCGGCATCGCGGAGGTGTGCGCCGAGGAGCACGTCCCGCCGCCCGTCATCGTGAGCGAGTCCGGAAGGATGCTCGTCGGGTATCACGCGATGCTCGTGGTGGACGTCCGCGGCGCGATCTCGGGGATCGAGCCGGACCCGCCCGCGCTGACGGGGCGGGAGGCCCAGGTCGTCCAGGACCTCGCCGAGGTCTCGCGGAAGATCTCCGTGAAGAACTACCGGGAGTTCTACCATGACGCGATCGAGTACCGGGACCAGGCGCACTCCCTCTTCAACCTCGGGATGCTGTCCCTCGACGAGCGGGCGAAGGCGGAGACGCTGTTCTGGGAGATCGCGGGGAAGGCCGTCCGGTTCTCGAAGTCGGCGAAGTTCGTCGCGGACGAGTTCGTCGAGCTGGAGCAGCGGCTCCACGACAAGTACCTCTGCAACTTCTCGGTGTTCCAGTCGCTCCCCGACCACTGGGCGCTCGACCAGCTGTTCCCGGTGATCCCGATCCACCGCCTGAACGAGCCGCCGACGAGGCGGGCGACGCTGGTCGACATCACCTGCGACTCGGACGGCGAGGTGGCGAAGTTCGTGGACCTGAAGGACATCAAGGACGCGCTCGAGGTCCACGATCTCCGTCCGGGCGAGGCGTACTACCTCGGCTTCGTCCTGGTCGGCGCCTACCAGGACACGATGGGCGACATGCACAACCTGTTCGGGCGGGTGCACGAGGCCGAGGTCGTCCTCGACCCTCTCGGACGGGCCCTGATCCGGGACGTCCGCCGCGGGGAGCCCGCGGGCGAGACGATGGCCTGCTTCGGCTACGCGGAGTCGGACCTCGTCGAGAGCGTGGCCGCGGGGCTGCGCGAGAGGGTGAGCCGGGGCGAGATGTCCCGCGAGGACGCCGACGGCCTCCTCGACGATTACCGGCAGCGGCTGACGCACTACACGTACCTCGACTGACGGGCGGCCCGGCGGGGTGCGGTTTCGGCGTACGATCCCCCCGATGGAAGCCGGCGCGGCCGCGGGGGAGCTGAGACGGGAGCTGGGGCTCCTCGACGTCGCGGCCATCTTCGTCGGGATCGTCCTCGGCTCGGGGATCTTCGTCGCGCCCTCCGCGGTGGCGGCCGCGGCGCCCTCGCCTCTGGCCGGCGCGCTTCTCTGGATCGCGGGGGCGCTCGTCGCGGCATCCGGCGCCCTCTGCTATGCGGAGTGCGGAGCGCGCCTTCCCCGGACCGGCGGCTTCTACGTGTTCTACCGCGAGGCGTTCGGCCCCTCCGTCGCCTTCGTCGGCGGCTGGGCCGCCGTGCTCGTGACCTACCCGGCCTCGATCGCGGCGATCGCCCTCGTTCTCGCCCGCTACCTCGGAGAGGTCGTCCCGCTCGGCGGGGCGGAGGTCCCCGCGGCGGCGGCGGCGCTGGCTCTGGCGGGGCTCCTGAACGTGGCCGGCGTGAGGGTCGGGGCGGGGACGCAGAAGGTGCTGACCGCCCTGAAGGTCGGGGCCCTCGCGGCGCTGTGCGTCGCCGCCGTCGCCTCCCCGCGGGCGCCGGCCCCGGCGGCGCCGCCGGCGGGCGCCGGGACCGGGGTCGCCCTGCTCGGGGCGCTCGTCGTGCTCCTCTGGACCTACGACGGCTGGTCCGACATCACCCTCGCGGCGGGGGAGGTCCGCGACCCCGTGAGGAACCTGGGCCGGGCGGTGCTCCTCGGCTCGGTCACGCTCGCCGCGCTGTACGTTCTCGTCCAGGTGTCGGTGGCGACGGTCCTGTCCCCGGCGGCCGCGGCGGGCTCCGAGCGGGTGGTCGCCGACGCGGTCGAGGCGGGGCTCGGGCCGGCCGCGGGACGGCTCGTCGCGGTCGTCGTCGTCGCGTGCACGTTCGGCTCGATCCACGGCGCGATCCTGACCGCCTCCCGCCTCGGGTTCGCGATGGCCCGCGACGGGCGCTTCCCCGCCTGGTTCGGCCGCGTCCACGGCGCCTGGGGGACTCCCGCGCGAGCGACGGCGGGTCTCGTGGCCGCCGCCCTCGTCTACGTCTTCGCGGCGGGGTTCCGCAACCTGCTCGCCTTCTTCTCGTTCAGCGTCTGGATCTTCTACGGGATGACCGCGGTGGCCCTGCTGGTCCTGCGCCGCAGGCGGGTCGGCGAGCCCCTGGCCTGGAGGGCCCCGGGCGGGCCGGTCGCTCCCGCCGTCGTGCTGGTCACTGCGGTCGGGATGACGGCCGGACTGCTCCTCCAGGATCCCCGCCGGTCGGCGATCGGGCTCGCCCTCCTGCTCGCGGGATTCCCGGCCCACGCCCTCTGGAGGAGGCTCGCGGGGCGGGGGGAGTAGGTACGGCCGCCCTCCCCCTCAGACCGTCGCCTTCCGGACCTGCGCGATCTGGATGAACTCCGCCAGGTTCTCGAGCGTGATCATCCCCGCCAGCTCTTCCCCGTCCATCACGAGGACGGGGATCGAGGGATCGGCCTGGAGGATCCGAAGAACCTCTTCGAGGTCTGCGGTCGGCTGGACCGACGAGACCTCGCGGCTCATCGCGTCCAGCACCGCCCCTCCGGCGCCCTCGCGGGCGAGCCCCTTCATGAGGGCGGTCCGCGAGAGAACGCCGGCCACGCGCCGCCAGGCGTCCACGACGGGGAAGTCCTGCTGGTGCGTGGCGAGCAGGACGTCGGCGGCTCGTCCGAGCGACTCCTGCGGCGCGAGGGTCTCGAAGCGCGTGATCATCGCCTCGCGGGCCGTCCTGCCGACGACCATCGCCCGCTGGCGGAAGAACGCCCCCTCCTGGGACGCGCCGAGGAAGACGAACACGGCGATGAACACGAGCATCCAGTTCCCGGAGAGCGCGCCCGCCGTGCCTCCGAGCAGGGCGATTCCCTGTCCGATCGTCGCCGCGATCGACGTCGCCCGATCGGCCGGCATCGCGAGGGTCAGCGCCGCGCGGAGAACCCGGCCGCCGTCCATCGGGAACGCCGGGACGAGGTTGAAGGCGAAGAGGACGACGTTCGCCAGGAGCAGCTGGTGGAGGAGGTTCCCGGGGGAGAACACCGCTTCCGGGCCGGGCAGGAGGGGCATGCCGAGAGCGAGGATCGCGACGAGGAGGACGGCGGCGAGCGCCAGGTTCGTCGCGGGTCCCGCCAGCGCGATCAGGAGCTCCGCCTTTCCCTGCGGGATGTTCTCCAGGCGCGCCACGCCCCCGATCGGGTACAGCACGATCTCCCGGGTGCGGACTCCGAAGCGCATCGCCATCGCCGCGTGCCCGAGCTCGTGCAGGGCCACGCAGGCGAAGAGGAGCAGCAGGAAGACGATCGCCCGGACCGGGCTGTCTCCGCGGGCCGTGGCCGCGAACCCGAACCACAGCAGCAGGAGCAGGAACGTCAGGTGGATCCGGATCGGGATCCCCAGGGCGGTCCCGATCTGGAGCGACCATCCGGATCCCCGGCTCTCCGGAGCCGACGGCCTGGCGGCCGTGCCGGTCTCGCTCATTGCGCTCCTCCGCCTCGCCGTCTTCGACTCGGCACCCGAACGGTCCTGTCGCGGGCCGGTTCAGAACGTCCAGGACACGCCGGCGGTCAGGAATCGCACCGTCCCGGAAGCGTCGGCCAGGTACCCCTCGTCGTCCTCGACGTCGTACCAGGTGCCCGACGCGTGGACGGCGAACGAGCGGGGGAGCCGGTACCTCAGTCCGAACGTCCCCCGGACCTCGGTGTAGGCCAGATCCGAGTACCCGTGCACGCCGCTCATGTCGTAGTCCGAAAACAGAAGGGGAGAGCCCGCGTCTTCCCCCGGGCCGGGGACGCCGCTCGGGAAGCGCTCGATCGGGACGTCCGGCGAGAAGACCAGGCGCAGGGGATCGATCGCCGCGGAGGTCTCCGCCCGAGAAACGGCGAAGAACCCTTCGAGGCGATCCGTGAACGCGTATCGGGCGTCCAGCAGGAGGACGTCGGCGACGTAGTCGTAGGACGCGGAGCCGTTCATCGAGCCAAACTGGCCCAGTGTGGTTCCGCCCGCTCACCCGTCCATGAGGGGAATGCAGACCTTCGTGTCGGTCCCCTGGCGGTGCGCGTCGTAGCCGGCCGTGAACTGCGCCCTTCCCATCGCGGCCCAGAAGGCGACGCCGGCGCCGATCGTGTCCTGCTCCCAGGCGACCGTGCCGAGGTCGTCGTTCTCCGCCGTCCGGTAGCGGACGTTGCCGCTCAGCGCCCAGGTGCCCCTCGGCGACCAGCTGGCCTGGGATCGGAATCCGACCTGCACCGACGGCTGGTTCGACAGGTCCGACAGCCGCCGGTCGTGGATCTGGTAGTACTGCATCGAGGCGGGGACCTTCGGGCTCGCCGCGATGCCGATGAAGGTCGGATCGTAGCCCGGGCAGCCGGCCTTCACGTGGACGAGGGGGTTGTCGACCACCCGGTAGACGAGCGAGGTGTGGAAGCGGACCTTCCTCCAGAGCCTCTGGTTCCACGCCGCCCTCAGCGTGTGGAACGTCGAGTCTCCCGTCCCGTCGCCGAGCGACGCGTGCTCGCGCTCGAGCGTCCGCCCCTCGTACGCGAACCGGAACGAGGAGTGGCGCTTCCGCCGCCAGACGGCGTCGACGCCGAAGGCGGTGTCGGTCCTGTCGAGCGACGAAGCCCAGGCGAAGTCGGAGAAGCGGATCGCCGGGTCGTTCTCGACGAGCTGCCTCCACTGCTCGTAGGTGTACGTCCCCGCGACCGGCGCCGAGTACGACGACGTCGGCGCCGACTCGAGCCCGTTGAGGGTCAGCAGGTCGACGAGGTACGCGTCGGTCGCGATCCGGTCCCGCCGCCCGTGAA
>CAZPWK010000167.1:0-6143 GCA_964590285.1 uncultured Acidobacteriota bacterium
CTCGCTCTCGCCCTCTCGGTGGCGTTCGGGTGCTCGGGGCCGCCGACGGGGACCGAGGCGCGCGCGGGGGCGGGGAGCTCCCCGCTCGAGACCGGACCGCCGCCCGACTTGGAGGAGCTCTGGGCCTCGTGCGTGAGCGAGCCCGAGCACGTCTCGACGTGTACGAGCTTCGTTCGTCTGTCCCGTGACGACCCGCGCCTGCCGGCCAGGCTCATGCAGCTCGCGGAGGCGCATCCCGGACTTTGGGTCCCGCGGTACCTCGAAGGCTATTGGCATCAGAGCCGGAGGGAATTCGATCTCTCCGTCCGGACCTACGAGGAGGCGGTCGAGATCGCCCGCTCCTCCGGCAATCCGCTCGGCGAGGGCACCGCGCTCTTCGCGCTCGCCGCGTTGTCGGAGCGGGTCGGAGACGCCGCGGGTGCGGCACGGCGAGTCCTCGAGGCGCGCGATCCCGCGGTCCGCTCCGGCGACCGGAAGCTACAGGCCATCGTGCTCGACTGGCTCGCCGACAGGCTGGAGACCGAGGCGCGTTACTTCGACGAGAGGCCGCTGCGACGACAGATTCTCGACGTCGAGAGCGTGGAGAAGGGCGGGCCGGGGTATCGCAAGGCTCTCTACGATCTTGCAGAGAACGCGCGCTGCCTCGGGCTGCGCTCGGACGCCGAGCGCGGGTTCACGGAAGCGCTCCGATCGGCCCGGGAGGCCGGGAGCGCGGCGCTCGAGAGCAGTGCCGCCATGGGTCTCGGGATCCTGGCGGCGGAGGGGGGTGAGACGGGGCGAGCGCTCGAGCTGCTGGCGGAGGCTTCGGCGGCGGCATCGCGGGCGAGGAATCCCCGTCTGGAGTGGTTCGGCGAGATGCTCGCCGGGATGACGCTTCTCTGGGGAGGGAGGGTGGAGGAGGCGCGCGAACGGCTCCAGGCGATGCTCCTCCATCCCGGATGCGACAGCGAGCAGTCTCGCTTCCGCACGCTCGTGTTCCTGGCGGAGGCGGAGCGCCGCTCCGGCCGCAAGGAATCCTCGTTCGAGCGCTACGAGGAGATCGTGGAGGCGAGCGGGCGCCTCGATCTTCCCGAGGAGGAGCGCGATGCTCTCATGGGACTGGCGGCCCTCCTGCGCGAGCGAGGGGACATCGACGGCGCGGTGATCGCGTCGCGGCGCGCGGTCGACCTGGTGGAGGCGATGCGGTCCGGGATCCCCGCGGCGATGGAACGCACGCATTTCCTGCAGAATCGCTCGAACACGTATCGGATCCTCGCCGCCTCGCTCGCGGATCGAGATCCCGAGAACCTCGACGAGCCGTTCGCCGTCATGGAGCGCGCTCACGCGCGCACGCTTCGGGAGGTGCTCTCGGCGGCGCCGCCGAGCCGGAGAGAGGACCGCTCGCGATCTCTCGCCGACGTGCGGCGCCTCCTCCGCCCCGGCGACCTCCTCGTGGAGTTCCTCCTGGGGGAGGAGGAGTCCTCGATGCTCGCGGTGGATCGAGAGGTTGCGACGTTCCACGCCCTGCCGACGCGCAGGAGCATCGAGGATCGTGTCGAGGAGTACCGGCGGGCGATTCTCAGGCCGCTCGCGACCGTGGACGCGCGGCTCGACCCCGAGGCGGACTTCCGGCGTTTCGCCCACTTGGGACGCGAGCTGTTCCGCGATCTTCTGGGCCCGGTGGAGGATCGCGCCAAGAGGGCCGAGCGCCTGATCGTCGTGGCGGACCGGAAGCTGCACCTCCTGCCGTTCGAGTCCTTGCTCCAAGGTCCTCCGGAGAAGGGGAAGCCCCTCGACTTCCTGGGGGGCACGCACGCGATCGTGTACCTCCCGGCGGCCTCGTTCCTCGCGGACGAGCGACCGTCCGAGGAGGGTCGTGTCGTGATCGTCTCGGCCTCCGGCGCGAGGCCGGACCTGGATCTGGCGCCGCTTCGCAACGCGCCCGAGGAGGTGCGGAAGGTGGCGGCGGCCTACCCCCCGGATCGGACGCTGGTCCTGGATGGAGACGACGTCACCATCGCGAGACTGAGCGAGGCCTGTTCCCGGCCGACGGCGGTGCTTCACCTGGTGGCCCACGCGGCGCTCGACCCGGCGCTCGGACCCCGGGTCGCGCTTCGGGGGCGCGAGGGAGAGGACGGCTGGCTCGATCTGACCGACATCCGCCGGTTGCCGTTCGCGCCCCGCTTCGTGATTCTCTCCGCGTGCGAGACGACGGCCGGAGATCTCGTCGGGGGAGAAGGCATCCTCGGATTCGTTCGGGAGTTCACGCTTGCCGGGTCGGGCCAGGTCGTGGCGAGCTTGTGGAAGGTCGATGACTCGAGAACGGCGGAGCTGATGGGTCGCTTTCACGAGGATCTCGGCGAAGGCGTGGGACCCTCGGTCGCGATTCGGAACGCGCGCCGCGATTTGATCTCGCGAGGGTTCGTGCATCCCTTCTACTGGGCGGGGTTTCTGCTGTTCGGGAACGATCCGCCCTTCGATGCGTCGCGCTGACGGCGCTCGCGTCCCGGCACGGTGGCGCGGCCCCCGGGAAGCCGCGCTCGATCAGTTCCTGCAACCGCGGTCCACGATCTCGCGCGCGGTCGAGGCCCTCGTCCCTCCGATCTCCGCCACCGAGCGAAGCGCCTCGCAGGCCTCGCGCATCCTTCCCGTCCGCTCCAGCGCGGCGGCCAGCACCCAGCGCGTCTGCTCCGAGGGGATGGGACCCTCGAGCCGGTCGGCCTCCCGGAGGGCCTCCACGGCCCCCGCGGGGTCCCCGGAGCGCAGGCGCGCGACCCCCAGGTAGAAGCGCAGATCGGCTCGCTCCGGGTGCTCGAGGACCGCCGGCTCCAGGATGCGGGCGGCCGCGCTCATGTCTCCGGCCTCCCAGGGCCCCTCGAGGAGGTGCCAGGTCTCGCCGAGGGACAACCCGCGCACGGAGGGAGGAGGCGCGAGGGGCACCGGATCCAGAGAGGCGATCAGGTGGGGCCGGGACGGCCAGAGCCAGACCGCGAGGAGTACCGCAGCCGCGATCGCCGGAAGCATCCAGAGACCTCGGATGCCCGAGATGAGCCCCGCGAGCCGGCCGCTCGGGGGATCCTCGAGGTCCAGGCCACGGCGCACATCGGCATCCGCTCGCTCGAAGGCCCTGCGCTCCGCCGGGATCGTAAGGCCGGAGTGGACCAACCGTCCGAACCGCTCGACATCGTCCAGAAGCTCCGCGCAGGCACCGCAGCTCTCGGCGTGGAGCCGGAGCTCCTCGAGGCGGTCGAGACTCAGCCTTCCCTCCGCGAGATCCTCGATCTCGGCGGGAGACAGGTACCCGCACGGGGCACCGAGGCCCAGAAGTTCGCCGACCTGAAACCGGAGGCGGTCGTTCATGGCCTTCCTCGCTCTTCCAGGCAGCGACGCAGCTTCCTCTGGGCCCCGATCAGCACCGCGCGCGACCCGCTGGGATTGCCGAGCCGGAGACGGGAGGTCAGTTCCTGCAGCGTGACCCCCTGGAAGTAGTGGCCGAGGATCACGGCCCGGGCAACCTCGTTGAGACGCCGGAGGCAGACGCGCAGCCGGACCTCGAGAAGGATCCGTCGTGCCCGGTCGTCCGCGTTCTCGGGAAGGCGAAGATCTGCCTTCAGGCTCGTTTCCTCCAGGGTGACCGTGCGATGCGCGAGATCCCGGAAGCGCTTCTCGCGAGCCTCGGCCGCGACGCTCCTGGCGATCAGGAACACCCATGTGCGCCACGAGCACCTTTCCTGGAAGTTGCCGATCGAGCGCGAGAGCTTGAGGAAGAGCTCCTGGTTCAAGTCGGCGGCGAGCGTCGAATCTCCGACCTTGCGCAGGAAGAAGGCGAAGGTCGCCGGAGCGAAGCGCTCGTAGATCTGCCGGAAGTCCGATTCCCGGGCGGGGTCGAGGCGAAGACGTCGTATCAACTTCATGTCTTGGGCGGCCCAGGCCTCGCGCTCGCCCGCCGGGGCGCGACGCCTCCCGCGGGCCGGGCCGACCGAGGCGCGCCACGGTGCCGACGCCTCCGAGCCCGTCGCGATCTGCATTCTACCCCCCAGACCGTCCAGAGAGCCCCCGGGCGTCGCCGAGAGGCGCGGATCGAACCCACAGGCGGGGCGCCCTCGTCCCGCGAGGTTGGACGGCGAAATGCTCGGGATTTCACGCGGACCGACCGACAGCCGCCTGGGCACGCGGGCTGTGGGCGTCCCGGCGTGAGTTTTCGTACGCAAGTCGTAGGTGCTCGGGCCATTTGGCGCCCGTGGGCTCGTCACCTCGCTCGCAGTCGCCCGGCGCGCGCTCCCTCCTACGAAAAAACCCCCGGGGCGCTCGCCCCGGGGGTCTCGTCGGAATCCTTCCGGATCCGGCCTCGCGCCGGATCGCGCGCGATCAGTAGAGCAGGCCGGGCTTGTAGGTCGTCAGGGCCCATTCGATCCGATCGCACTGGTCGCCGGTGAACTCGTACATGCAGGAGTCCGGCGTGTAGTCCATGAAGTTGTGGATCGGATCGTAGCCCGGGTTGCTCGGGCAGGTGTCGCGGTTGAGCGTGCAGTAGTAGTCGGGCGTGGCTTCCTGCGGCGTGTCGGCGCAGTAGTCGTTCGGGTCGGTGCCGCCGCCCTGGAACGTGTGGTACAGGCCGAGATAGTGGCCGCACTCGTGGACCGCCGTGTCCCCCTCGTTGTACTGCGTGAGGTAGCCGCCGGGGACGGAGCCCCAGTGGATCACGGTCCCGTGCCAGACGCTGCTCTCGGCGTAGGACCACGGGAGGTACGACCAGCCCAGGAGCCCGCCGCCGGGAACGGCCGTGTAGAGGTTGTAGACGTTCGTCGGATCCACGGCCAGGGCCGTCTTCGCCGCGAGCTCGGCGGACGTGCCGGGCCGCATCGTCGCCCAGGTCTTGTTGAGCGTGCGGGTCGTGCTGTGCAGGTAGAACGAGACACCGCACGGGGCGTACGTGGCGTTCAGCGCGGCGATCTGGTTCGCGATCTGGGTGTCCGTCACGTTGCCCAGGTACGTGCTGCCCTTCAGGTAGTACAGGACGTGGACGGCGACCGGGATCGTCACGTTGAGCTTCTCCAGCGCGTGCTCCCGGATCCAGGCGTCCAGGTCCTCGGGAGCCCGCGGGTTCTCCGCCGGTCCGAAGTCCAGCGTGGCGCAGCGGATCCCCGTGATCGGGTTGCCGAGATGATCCTCGATCGTGATGTCGGGCTGCATGTTCTGCCAGGCGGCCCGCACTTCCTTCGGAGGCTCCTCGGCCAGCACCGGAGCCGCGACGATCAGGGCGAGAACGGCGACGAGCAGAATTCGACACTTCATACGGTTGACCTCCTTCGGTCTGTTTTGGGACCCCCCCGGACAAGACCTTGCACGCTCAGCCAATCCCGGCCACGGGTCGCGGCCCCGCTCCCACGGAGGGTCTCGGCGCCGCTCCCGGCAACCGTCGCGCGCGTTATTTACCTGCAAGAAGCTCCAAAGTCAACGAGTGTTTTCGAAGGAGCCGGGCGCTCCTCGGTCCGAGGGGGAGCCCCGGCCGGCGTCCCCTGTTACGATGGGGCCGAGCCTCCGGGAGGGCCGCCGATGCCGGACCAGACGTTCTCGCGAGCGCCGATCGACGAGCGATGCAGGGCGGTTCTCGAGCAGCTGCTGGATGCCGTGCTGCTCGTCGACGTCGAGAGCGGAGGCATCCTGTTCGCCAACCAGGCGGCGGCCGACACGTGCGGCCGGACCCGCGAGGAGCTGGCGCGCCTCCGGATCTTCGATCTGCACCACCCCTGCGGGAGCGAGCCGGAAGGAGCTTCGGCCGCGCATCGCGCCTCGATCGAGGAGAGCGGGACGCTGTTCGAGGCGCAGTACCGTCGCTCCGACGGCACCCCGTTCCCCGTCGAGGTGCACGCGAGGGTCGGCGACCTCGAGGGCCGGAGGACGATCTTCGCGGTCGTGCGCGACATCGGCCCGCGCAAGGAGACCGAGCGGAGGCTCGAGGAGGCGAGAGCGCAGCTGGAGCAGGTCTTCGAGACCGCGGCGGGCGGGATGCGCAGCTCCGGCTCGGAGAGGAAACGCCCGTGCCCCCAGTAGTCGTGCTCGCCCAGGCTTTCGCCGTGGTCGGCGGTGAAGACGACGACCAGCTCGTCGGCGGGCAGCTGCGGTCGGATGCCGTCGAGCAGGCGGGCGATGGCGCGGTCGAC
>CAZPWK010000168.1:0-6143 GCA_964590285.1 uncultured Acidobacteriota bacterium
CGTGACTCTCGAGCGTGTCCACCGTCTGTCGCTGCGTCTCTTCTGGAACGTACGCGTCTGGCTCGCCGCCGTCGGCCGCACCGTCCGCCTCCGGCTGCCGCGCGAGGCGCTGTCGCTGTGAGCGCCGGGGAGGAGCGTCCGGTCCGCGTCCTGCGGCTTCCCGGGGCGGCGGACCTTCCGCTCCCCGAGCGGGCCACGGCGCGCGCGGCCGGCTTCGACCTCCGTGCGAGGCTGGACGCGCCGCTCGTCCTGGCCCCCGGGGAGAGGGCGCTCGTGCCGACCGGCATCGCGATCGCCCTCCCCGAGGGGTTCGAGGCTCAGATCCGGCCCCGGAGCGGCCTCGCGCTCCGGGAGGGACTGACGCTGCTCAATGCGCCGGGGACGATCGATTCGGACTACAGGGGCGAGGTCTCGGTCATCGTCGTCAATCTCGGAGGCGACCGCGTGACCGTCCGCCGCGGGGACCGCGTCGCCCAGATGGTGGTCCACGCGCTGCCGAGCGTGCGGCTCGAGGAGGCCGACGCGCTGCCGGCGACGGCCCGCGGGGGCGGCGGGTTCGGCCACACCGGAAGCCGCTAGGCGATGGCGGTACGGATCCTCTCCCTCGGCAGCGGCTCGAGCGGCAACGCGCTCCTGGTCGAGTTCGGGAGCCGCCGGGTCCTCGTGGACGCCGGCCTCGCCTCGCGCGAGATCGCGCGCCGGCTCGAGGCCGCGGGGTGCGCGCCCGGGTCGATCCGGTGCGTGCTCCTGACGCACGAGCACCGCGACCACTCCCGCGGGGCGGAGCGCTTTTCGGTCCGGCACAAGGTTCCGATCGCCTGCGTGCCGGAGACCCTCGAGGCGATGAACCTCTCTCCGTCGCTCCTCGCCGCCTGGATGCCGATCGATCCCGGGCGCGACTTCGACCTCGACGGCGTGCGGGTGCTCCCGTTCCCGGTTCCGCACGACGCCGCGAGGCCGCTCGGGTTCCTGCTCGAGGGAGAGGGGGTCCGGGTCGGGGTCGCGCTCGATCTCGGCCACGCGACCTCGCTGGTGGCGGAGCGGCTCCGGGGCTGCCACGTGCTGGTCGTCGAGTCGAACCACGACGGCCGCATGCTTCAGGACGGCCCGTACCCGTGGCACCTGAAGCAGAGGATCGCGTCGAGGCTCGGGCACCTGAGCAACGAGGAGGCCGCCTCTCTGCTGTCGCGCGCGGCGGACGACTCGTGCCGGGCGGTCGTGCTGGCCCATCTGTCGGAGAAGAACAACACGCAGGCGCTCGCACGCGGGGCGGCCTCCAGGGCGCTGGCGGGGGCGGGCCGGAAGCGCTTCGAGATGCGGGTGGCGGAGGGGAGGCGGCCGAGCGTCCCGGTCGTTCTCTGACGGGAGGCGGACGGCGGCGGTCCCCTCGTCGAGGTGGATGATGATCGAGCGCTACACGAGGCCGGAGATGGGGGCCCTGTGGACCGACGAGGCGCGGTTCGGGGCGTGGCTCGAGGTGGAGCTGGCCGTCTGCGAGGCGCTCGCCGAGAGGGGGGAGATCCCCGCGGCCGATCTCGACGAGATCCGCGCCCGCGCGGGATTCGACGCCGCCCGGATCGCCGAGATCGAGGCGGAGGTCCGCCACGACGTGATCGCGTTCCTCACGAGCGTCTCCGAGAAGGTGGGCCCGGCGTCGCGCCACGTCCACTACGGCCTGACGTCCTCGGACGTCCTCGACACGGCGCTCGCCCTCACGCTCGTGCGCGCGCTCGACCGGATCCTCCTCGGCCTCGACGGCCTCCTCGAGGTCCTGAAGCGCCGCGCGCTCGAGCACCGGCGCACCGTGCTGGCGGGGCGGACCCACGGCATCCACGCCGAGCCCTACACGCTGGGCCTGAAGCTCGCGGGCTGGTACGCCGAGATGCGGCGGAATCGCTCCCGCATCGAGGCGGCCCGGGAGGAGATCCGGTTCGGAAAGATCTCGGGGGCGGTCGGGACGTACGCCCACCTCGGACCGGAGGTCGAGGCGGCGGTGCTCGCGAGGCTCGGGCTGCGGGTGGAGCCGGTGTCGACGCAGGTCGTCCCGAGGGACCGCCACGCCGCGGCGGTCGCCGCGCTCGGGATCCTCGGGTCGGGCGTCGACCGGATCGCCACCGAGATCCGTCACCTCCAGCGCACCGACGTGCGGGAGGTGGAGGAGCCGTTCGCGAGCGGGCAGAAGGGCTCGTCCGCGATGCCCCACAAGCGGAACCCGGTGGGATGCGAGAACCTCTCCGGGCTGGCGCGCCTCCTGCGGTCGTTCGTCCAGGCCGCCCTGGAGAACGTTCCGCTCTGGCACGAGCGGGACATCTCCCACTCCTCGGTCGAGCGGGTGATCCTCCCCGACGCGACGATCCTGGCCGACTACATGCTCCACCGCCTGACGGGGATCGTCGACGGGCTCCTCGTCTATCCGGACGCGATGCGGGCGAACCTCGAGAAGACCCGCGGGCTCGTGTTCTCGCAGTCGGTGCTGCTCGCCCTGACGCGGGCGGGCATGGCGCGGGAGGAGGCGTACGCGGCGGTCCAGCGGAACGCCATGAAGGTCTGGGAGGGCGGCCCGGGATTCCGGGAGCGCCTCGCGGCGGACCCCGAGGTCCGGGCCCGCCTGTCGGAGCGGGCGCTCGCCGAGGCGTTCGATCCCGAGCGGGCGCTCCGCCACGTGGACGCGATCTTCGAGCGGGTGTTCGGGCGCTGAGGGGTGCCCCCCCGGTCTGCTAAACTGGCGCCCAGGCCGGCGGAGGATCCGGAACGGCCGGAGAGGGCGGGCAATCGCGCATGTGCGGCATCGTCGGGGTCTTCGGACACCGGGAGGCGGCGAGGCTCGCGTACCTGGGCCTCTACGCCCTGCAGCACCGGGGGCAGGAGTCCGCCGGGATCGTGACGGCGGACGGGAAGCGGCTCGAGCGGAGGGCCGGCATGGGGCACGTCGCGGACGTGTTCCCCGAAGAGCCGCGCGACCTTCCGGGAGACGCCGCGCTGGGGCACGTCCGGTACTCGACCTACGGGGACTCGAACCCGGCGAACTCGCAGCCCTTCCTGATGCGGCACCACCGCGGGCCGGTCGCGGTCGCCCACAACGGCAACCTCGTCGACGCCTCCCTGGTCCGCTCGGACCTCGAGGCGGACGGGGCGATCTTCCAGACGACGACGGACACCGAGGCGATCCTCCACCTCGTCGCGCGGTCGAGGGAGCCGGACGTCGTGGACGCGATCGTCGGGGCGCTCCGCCAGGTCCGCGGCGCGTTCGCCGCGCTGTTCCTCGTCCCGGGGCGCCTCGTCGCCGTGCGGGACCCGATGGGGTTCCGACCGCTCTTCCTCGGCCGGCTCGACGGCGGCTGGGTCGTCGCCAGCGAGACGTGCGCCTTCGATCTCCTGGGCGCCGACCGGGTCCGCGAGGTGGAGCGGGGGGAGGTCCTCGTGCTGGACGTCGCGGGGACGCACTCGTTCAAGCCGTTCCCTCCCGCGAGGCCCGCGCCGTGCGCCTTCGAGCACGTCTACTTCTCGCGGCCGGACAGCGCGGTCTTCGGGAGGTCGGTGCAGGCGGTCCGGAAGCGCCTGGGCGAGGAGCTGTGGAGGGAGCGGCCGGCGGCCGCGGATCTCGTGGTCCCGGTGCCGGACTCGGGGAACTTCGCGGCGCTCGGCTACTCGCGCGCGTCGGGGATCCCCTTCGAGATGGGCCTCACCCGGAACCACTACGTCGGGCGGACGTTCATCGAGCCGAGCGAGGCGATCCGCAGCTTCGGCGTCCGCGTGAAGCTGAACCCGGTGCGGGAGATCCTGGAGGGGAGGCGGGTCGTCCTGATCGACGACTCGATCGTCCGGGGAACGACGAGCCGCTGGGTCGTGGACCTGTGCCGCGAGGCGGGCGCCTCGGAGGTGCACCTCCGGGTGTCCTGCCCTCCGACGATCGGCCCCTGCTACTACGGGATCGACACGCCGCGGCGCGAGGAGCTGATCGCCTCGCGCCACACCCTCGAGGAGGTCCGCGATCACGTCGGGGCGGACACCCTCGGGTACCTGAGCCTCGACGGCCTGTTCCGGGCGCTCGAGGCGCCTCACGACGCCTTCTGCACGGCCTGCTGGACCGACGAGCACCCCGTGGCGATCCCGAGGGCGGAGGCGGACCAGATCGGGCTGTTCGATCGGGCTCCGCGCTGACGGGGCGCGGGCCCGCGTTGCCGGGCCGGAACCCGGACCCTGGCGGCGGGACGTGCGGCGGGCCATGTTCCGGTCGGGACGCCGGAGCGCGCGCCGGCGGGAGGTGCGATGACGGACGGGGAAACGAGCGGCCCGCGGGACGGAGGCCTCCGGTACCGCGACGCCGGCGTCGACATCGACGCGCAGGACGAGGCGCTCCGGAGGATCCGGGCGGTGCTCCGGGCGACGAGGACCCCCGGGGTCCTCGCCGACCTCGGCGCCTTCGGGGGGATGTTCGCCCCCGATCTGTCGGGGATGGAGCGCCCGGTCCTCGTCGCCTCGTGCGACGGCGTCGGCACGAAGCTCAAGGTCGCCTTCGAGACGGGAGTGCACGACACGGTGGGCCGGGACCTCGTGAACCACTGCGTCGACGACATCCTCGTCCAGGGAGCGGCGCCGCTGTTCTTCCTCGACTACGTGGCGACGGGCCGGCTCGAGCCCGCGGTGCTCGCCTCGGTCGTCGAGGGGATCGCCAGGGGATGCCGCGAGAACGGGTGCGCGCTCCTCGGCGGCGAGACGGCGGAGATGCCCGGGTTCTACGCGGCGGGGGAGTACGACGTCGCGGGGTTCATCGTCGGCCTCGTCGACAGGCCGCGTCTCCTCGACGGGAGCCGCGTCGCGGTCGGCGACGTTCTGGTCGGGCTCCCCTCCGCCGGCCTCCACACGAACGGCTACTCCCTCGCCCGGAAGATCTTCTTCGAGGTGCTCGGGCTCCGCGCGGGCAGTCCCGTCGAGGAGCTGGGGGACACGGCGGGAAGCCTCCTGCTGCGGGAGCACCGCTCCTACCTGCCGATCCTCGAGAGGCCGGTCCGCGAGGGGTGGGTGAGCGCGCTCGCCCACGTGACCGGCGGCGGCCTGACGGACAACCTGCCGCGGATCCTCCCGGCGGGAACGGCGGCGCGGGTCGACCGGGGCTCCTGGGAGGTCCCCCCTCTCTTCCGGTTCCTCTCGGAGAAGGGGAGGGTGCCGGAGCCGGAGATGTTCCGGACGTTCAACATGGGGATCGGGATGGTCGCGGTCGTCCCGGCGTCCCGGCTCCGGGACCTCGAGGAGCATCTCGACGTTCTCGGCGAGCGCCACGACCGGATCGGCGCGATCGTCGAGGGGGACGGAAGGACGGTCTACGCGTGACCGGACGGCGGCGGGGAGAGACGCGGCGATGACGGATAGGCGCGCTCGGGTCGGGATCCTGATCTCCGGTCGGGGCAGCAACATGGTGGCGCTCGTCCGGGCGATGCGGGAGGGCAGGGTCGCGGCCGACCCGGCGATCGTGATCTCGAACGTCCCCGGGGCGGCGGGGCTCGCGCGTGCGGAGGCGATGGGGGTCGAGACGGCGGTCGTGGACCACAGGGCGGTGAAACCGCGCGAGGCCCACGAGCGGGAGGTCTCGAGGATCCTGCGCGAGCGCGGGGCGGACCTCGTCTGTCTCGCTGGCTACATGCGCCTCCTCTCCCCCTGGATCGTCCGGGAATTCCGGCGCCGGATCCTGAACGTGCACCCCGCCCTCCTGCCGGCGTTCCCCGGCCTCGACGCCCAGCGGCAGGCGATCGAGCACGGCGCCAAGGTCAGCGGCTGCACCGTGCACTTCGTCGACGAGGAGTGCGACCACGGCCCGATCGTCTTGCAGGCGGCGGTCCCGGTGCTCGAGGACGACGACGAGGACTCGCTGGCGGCCAGGATCCTCGAGCAGGAGCACCGGCTCTATCCCGAGGCGGTCGCTCTCTTCTGCGCAGGCCGCCTGACCTTCGAGGGGCGGCGGGTCCGGATTCACCCGGGCCCGGCCCGCTCCGCCCGCTGAAGCCCGGTCCCGTCCGGCCTCCCCTGGAGCTTCCCGTGAAGGGGAAGGATCGCCCCCGCCCCGCCGCGGGGGAGGCGGCCTCCTTCGGGGCGGGCGAGAGCGCGGCGCCCGCGGCCGGGGCCGGCGCCGCCCGGACCGTCCCGGA
>CAZPWK010000169.1:0-6141 GCA_964590285.1 uncultured Acidobacteriota bacterium
CCCGGCCGGGGCTCAACTCGAACGGGAGCTGCACGCGGCGGCCGACGTAGGTCTCGACGCCGCTCTGGACGACGGTCGCGTACCCCGCGGCCATCACCTTCACGCTGTACGTTCCGGGAACAAGCCCCTGGAAGGCGTACCGGCCCGCGGCGCTCGTCACGGCGGCCCGGCTTCCCTGGGGCCCCGTGGCCGTGACCACGGCGTCCGCAATCGGACCGCCGCCGACCTTGACCACGGTCCCTTCCAGCGTGCCGGAGGTGAGCTCCTGGGCGAAGACCGCCCCGACACTCATCACGACAAGCAGAAACAACAGCAGTCGTCTCATCAGACCTCCTCCTCCTTGGCTCTCGCCGTTCCACTGCGTCCCGAGACTCTCACGGTCGTTCGGAATGCACCCGGAGGGACTGGGAAAGGGTGGGATCCCCCCGAACGCTCCCGGACCGGCCGAAACCTCGACCTCTCGATCCATACACAATCCCCCGAGATCGTGCTGCAAACCAGCAGCTTCCGTGCCTTGTTTCGAATCGCCCGCAACACCGATGTGTTTCAACAACTTAAACCGGTCCTCGGGCGGCGATTCCCCGCCTCCGTCATCCAAAAATCCAAACCGTCCAAATTATCGGTTCTCGGCTGTTTCCCGGGTCTCGCGTTCTTCCGCGTCCCCCCGCCCGGGCGCCGCCCTTCAGGTCCCCCTCCGGTTCGCGCGGAAGCATATGCCAACACCCCCCCGCAAGTCACGAAATAAATTGGCGAATTAAGCTTTTGTAAGTATTCTGGCCAGGCCATCGATCGCGCCGCACCCTTGCATCGGCGGCCCCGATTGCAGTACCATGCCGCTGCTGGACCGCTGTGAAAGGTGGGCTCAGGCCCACCTTTTTTGTTGTGGGCCGGGAGGGTCCCCGTGGGCTCGACGGTCGAGAGGGTCGTGGCGGAGGCCCGCCGGATGGCGGAGGGGGCGGCGTGCGCGCACGGCCTCGAGGTCGTGGACGTCGTCTACCGGCCCCAGGGCAGGCACACGCTCCTCCGGATCGACGTGGACCGGCCCGGGGCCGCGGGCGTCGACATCGCGGATTGCGAGCGGATGAGCCGGGACCTTGAGGCGCTCCTCGAAGAGGCGGACCTCGTCCCCGGGTCCTACGACCTCCAGGTGTCGTCCCCCGGCGTCGAGCGACCGATCCGGAGCGACGACGACTACCGGCGCAACGCGGGCCGGCGCGTCGTCGTCGAGACGACGGAGCCCTGGGGCGGCCGCGTCCGGTTCCGGGGCGTCCTCGCGGGGCTCGCCGGCGGGACCGTGCGCGTCGTCGAGGAGAGCGGGGAGGAGATCGGGATCCCGCGCGAGCGGGTCTCGATCGCGAAGCAGGACGCGGAGGCCGATCTCCGCACTTCCCGTCGCGCGCCGGCCGGGCCGGAGCGCGGCGCCGGCGTGATATAGTGGAAAGGCTTTCGCCCAGAATCATCGGGACGCGCGGTCCGGGGCAGCGCGTGTCCGCGCCGAACACAACGGACGGACGCGGGGAGCGTGGGGAGCGGCGGGAGGCGCCGCCGGATCGCGCGAGCGGGGAAGGTGCGAACACGGGAGCCGGGATTCGATGAGCAGCGAACTCTTCCACACGATTGAGCAGATCGGCCGGGAGAAGGGGATCGACCCCGAGACCATCATCCAGGCGGTTGAGGAGGCGTACGCGGCGGCGTCCCGAAAGTACTACCACAGCAAGGAGGATTTCGGGGCTCGCTTCGACCGCGAGAGCGGGCGCTTCGTCGTGTTCTCCCGCCTGACGGTCGTCGGCGAGGAGGAGTACGAGGACCCGGTCACGCAGCTGACCCTCGAGGAGGGGCGGCGGCTCCGGGCCGACGCCGAGGTGGGGACCGTCTTCGAGACCGTCAAGGAGGACGCGGCCACCCCGCTGACGCGGATCGCCGCCCAGGCGGCGAAGCAGGTCATCTACCAGAAGGTCAAGGAGGCGGAGAGGGAGCTGGTCTGGCGGGAGTACGGCGACCGGATCGGCGACCTCCTGACCGGGCAGGTCAAGCGGTTCGACCGCGGCGACATGATCGTGGACCTCGGGCGGACCGAGGCGGTGATCCCGCGCCGGGAGCAGTCGCGCGCGGAGCACTACAACCCAGGCGACCGGATCCGGGCGGTCCTCGTCAACGTCGAGCGCCAGGGGAAGGGGCCGCAGCTGACCCTCTCGAGGGCGAGCGAGATGCTCGTCCGGAAGCTCTTCGAGATGGAGGTGCCGGAGATCTACGACGGCACCGTCAGCATCGTCAGCGTCGCCCGCGACGCCGGCGAGCGCAGCAAGGTCGCGGTCCGATCGAAGGAGCGCGACGTGGACCCGGTCGGCGCGTGCGTCGGGATGAAGGGCTCCCGCGTGCAGGCGGTGATCCGGGAGCTTCGCGGCGAGAAGATCGACATCGTCCAGCACGACGACGACACGGCGCAGTACGTGAGGAGCGCCCTGAGCCCGGCGACGATCAACCGGGTGACCGTGCGCGACTACGAGAACCGGGAGATGGAGGTCATCGTCTCCGAGGACCAGCTGTCGCTCGCGATCGGCAAGCGGGGGCAGAACGTCCGCCTCGCGACCAAGCTCGTCGGCTGGAGACTCGACATCAAGAGCGAGGCGGAGAAGAAGGCGGAGATCGAGGCGGAGATGGAGAGGATGGCCGCGGCGAGCCGGGAGATGTCGAGCCTGCCCGGGGTCGGCCAGGCGGTGGCGTCGAGGCTGCTCGACGCCGGCTTCCGCAGCATCGAGGAGATCCTCCTCGCTTCCCTCGAGGACCTGACGAGCATCGAGGGGATCAGCGAGGACGAGGCGATCGCCATCCACGACGGCGCCGAGGAGGCGCTCGAGGCGCGGATGGCGGAGGAGGAGGCCGCGGCGGCGGAGGCCGAGGCGGCGGCCGCCGCGGAGGCCGAGGCGGCCGCGGAGGCAGGGGACGCGGAGGCCGAAGCCGCGGAGCCGACCGAAGAGGCGGATTCTTCCGGCGAGGAAGAGGCGAGCGGCGGGCCCGCCGATCCTTCCGCCGGCGAGCCGGTCTAGGACGGGAGTCGGGATGGCTGGCGTCAGGGTCTATCAGCTCGCGAAGGAGCTCAGGGTCCAGAGCGCGCTCATTCTCGAGCTGCTCGACCGCCTCGGGAAAGAGGTGAAGTCCGACCTGGCCTCGATCGACGTGAATACCGCCGAGCTGGTCCGCCGGCGCCTCGTCGCCGCCATCGCCGAGGAGAAGAGGCGCCTGGCCGAGGAGAAGCGAGCCGCCGAGGAGGCGGCGATCCCCGAGGCCGAGCCGGCCGCCGCCGCGGAGCCCGAGGTCGAGGCGTTGCCGCCCCGCGAGCCCGAGCCGGAGGAAGAGCGGGAGAGCGCGCCCGCGGCCGCGGAGCCCGAGGCGGCGCCCGCCGGCGCCCCGTTCACGGAGCCGGCGCCCGAGCCCGAGGTCGTCCCGCTCGCCGCTTCGAGCCAAGCGCCGGCCGAGACCGCGATCGCGGAGCCCGAGGCGCACGCCTCCGAGCCCTCCGCCCCGGCGGCCCCGGCGGTGGCCGAGCCGCCCGCGCCCGGGTCCCAGACGCCTTCCGTGCCCGGACGAAGGGTGTTCGCGGCGAAGCGTCTTCCGAACATCGAGGCGATCCGCGCCGCGGCCGCGGCGAAAACGACCCTGAGGGGGCTTCCCCGGAGCGCCGTGGCTCCCGGCCGGGCGCCGGCGACCGGCCGCGTCGTGCCGGGGCGCCCGCCCGTACCGGGTCGCGTCGCCCCGGTGCCCGGCCGCCCCGTTCCGCCCGGCCCCGGCCGCCCCGCCGCGCCGACGGCCCCCCGGGGAGCGCCCGCGCCCAAGGAGCGGAGGAAGAAGACGCAGGAGGCGGTCCCCCCGCCTCCGACGCAGCGCCAGAAGCCCGACTTGCCGGCGGTCCCGGAGACGATCACGCTCTCCGAGACGGTCACGGTCAAGGAGCTCGCCGAGAAGCTCAACCGGAAGTCGAAGGACGTCATCGCGAAGCTGATCGCCCGCGGCGTGCTGGCCAACATCAACCAGCCGCTCGACCCGGCGACGGCGATCGAGGTCGCCAAGGAGTTCGGCTCCGAGGCCTCGATCGTGACGTTCGAGGAAGAGGTGCAGCACGCCCCTGCGCCGACCGCCGCCGACAAGGAGACGCCCGCGGAGGCCGCGGGAAGGCTGTCGCCGAGGCCGCCGGTCGTCACGGTCATGGGGCACGTCGACCACGGCAAGACGTCGCTCCTGGACGCGATCCGAGCGGCGAACGTGGTCAGCACGGAGCACGGGGGGATCACGCAGCACATCGGCGCCTACCAGGTCGAGGAGCGGGGACGGAAGATCACCTTCCTCGACACGCCGGGCCACGAGGCGTTCACGATGATGCGCGCGCGCGGTGCCCGCGTGACGGACATCGTCGTGCTGGTCGTCGCCGCGGACGACGGCGTGAAGCCGCAGACGATCGAGGCGATCGACCACGCCAGGGCGGCGGGGGTCCCGATCGTCGTGGCGGTCAACAAGATCGACAAGCCCGAGGCCCGCCCCGAACGCGTGATGCAGCAGCTGGCCGACCGAGACCTCCTGGTCGAGGCGTACGGCGGGCAGACGGTCGCCTGCCAGATCTCCGCCAAGAAGCGCCAGGGGATCGAGGATCTCCTGGAGATGATCCTCCTGGTCGCGGACATGCAGGACCTCAAGGCGGACGCGGACAAGCTCGCGACCGGGGTCGTCCTCGAGGCGCGGCTCGACCGGGCGCGTGGGATCGTCGCGACGATCCTGGTCCAGCAGGGAACGTTCCGGGTCGGGGACCCGTTCATCGCAGGAAGCGCCTTCGGCAAGGTGCGCGCGATGACCGACGAGAACGGTCGCCGCGTCGAGGCGGCCGGCCCCTCGACCCCGGTCGAGGTCATGGGATTCGCCTCCGAGCCGACGGCCGGGGACACCTTCCAGGCGGTCGCCGACGAGTGGAAGGCCAGGCAGATCGCGTCGTTCCGGATGGAGAAGGCCCGGGTCGCGGCGCTCGCCAAGAGTTCCCGCCGGACGCTCGAGAGCCTGTCGCGCGAGATCGCCGAGGGCGAGGCGAAGGAGCTCCCGGTCCTGCTGAAGGCGGACGTCCAGGGCTCGCTCGAGGCGCTGCAGAAGTCGATCGGGGAGCTTCCGTCCGACAAGATCCGGGTCTCGGTCCTCCGGGCCTCGACGGGCGCGATCACGCAGGCCGACGTCCTCCTCGCCGCGGCCTCGAACGCGATCATCGTCGGCTTCAACGTGCGCCCCGACCGGGCGACCGCCGACCTCGCCAAGCAGGAGGAGGTCGAGATCCGGCTCTACACGATCATCTACGAGCTGATCAACGACATCCGTCAGGCGATGGTCGGGCTGCTCGAGCCGACGCTCAAGGAAACGGTCCTCGGTCAGGCCGAGGTCCGGCAGATCTTCCGGATCTCGAAGGTCGGCACCGTCGCCGGCTGCCTCCTGACGGAGGGGAAGGCCGCCCGCACCGCCGAGGCCCGCCTGATCCGCGACAACGTCGTGATCTACACGGGGAAGCTCTCGAGCCTCAAGCGGTTCAAGGACGACGTGTCCGAGGTCAAGCAGGGGTTCGAGTGCGGAATCGGGATCGCGAACTTCAACGACCTGAAGGAAGGCGACGTCATCGAGTTCTTCGTCGTCGAGAAGGTCGCAGCCCAGACCCTCTGATCCCCGCCGCGGGCCGCGCGGCCGCGCCCGATCGAAGGCCATGACCGTCGGCATCTACACGTTCGAGATCCACGTCGGCGGGTCCCGCTCGCTCAAGGACAAGCGCCAGGTGCTGAGGCGACTCAAGGACCGGCTGCGGGCGCGCCACAACGTCGCCGTCGCCGAGACCGGCGAGTACTCGGACCTCCGGCAGCGCGCCGGGCTCGTGGTCGTCTCCGTCGCTTCGGGGCGGGACGCGCTCTGCCGGCTGTTCGAGGCGGTCCGGCGCGAGGCGGAGAGCGAGGTCCCGGGAGACGTGATCGAGACCGGCGCCGACTTCATCGAGGCGTCGGACGGCGGCCCCGGCGGATGGGAGTCGGACCCCCGATGACGACGCACCGGGCGCGGAAGGTCGGCGACCTCGTCGTCGAGGTGCTCGCCCGCGTCCTCCGCGAGGAGCTGCGGGACCCGCGG
>CAZPWK010000170.1:0-6096 GCA_964590285.1 uncultured Acidobacteriota bacterium
TCGAGCCCCGGCGGCGGACAGGCCGCCGGAGGGGGCGCCCGTGAACCGGACCGATCGCGAGGTGATCGAGAGGCTTGGCCCGCGAGGGTTGAGCAGGGTCCTCGGCGACCTGCTCGACCACAACGGCCTCGTCCGGCTCGCGAACGCCTGCGGCCTGCGCTACCCGGGGATGCGAACGCAGTCGCAGCGGAGAGACAGGATCCTCGGCGATCTCGTGGATCGCGCCGAGCGGGAAGAGAGCGTCCGCAAGGCGATCGTGCGCGCCCTCCGGAAGGAGACCCTGGAGGCCGCCAAGGCGAGGTCGGCGCTATCCCCGCAGGATCGCGCTCGGCAGGCCGAGGACTGGGCGGCTTCCGGCCGCAACGGGAAGGCGGGCGAGCGGCTCTTCCTGCTGGCGAGCGAGGCCGGGGGCGGCGCCGACGACGACGCGCTGTCGCGGATCCTCACGCGCGACGAGCCCGACGCTCCCGCGGAGGAACCGAGCGCCCGGCTCGAGCCCGACTCCGCGGCCAAGGAGGCGGCCCGCCTCGAGAAGAAGGCCGCGCAGCTCCAGAAGAAGATCCTCCATCTGGAAGGCCAGATCGCGAAGGGGCGAGAGGGCGAGAAGGCGCTGAAGCGGGACCTGCTCCGGCGGAAGGGGGAGCTGGCCGAGGCCCGCGAGCTCAACGAGCAGCTCCGGAAGGAGCTGCAGGAGCTCCGCGGCTCGGCGGCGAACGGGGCGGCGCAGACGCCCGCCCCGGCGCCGGTGGAGTCCGCGCTCGCCGAGATCGCCGTGGGGGTCCGCCGGGTGGCGGCGGAGCAGCGCCGTCTGGCGCACCGCCTCGACAAGCTGGCGGACGCGCCGCCGCCCCGGGCGACCGTCCCTCCCGAAGCGCTCGAGCCGACGCTCCGGGCGATCGAGGAGATGCAGAAGGAGAGCTCCGCCCTGCGCCGGGAGAGGCGGAAGGACCATCAGGACTCGGCCGCGAGGATGAACGAGCTGCTCGCGGAGACCCGCGCGCTCCGGGCCGCGGTGGCCGCGGCGCTCCCGGCGCCCCGAGGCCCGTCGCGCCGCAAGGGGGAGCCGGAGCGCGTCGGCGTCTTCATCGACGTCCAGAACATGTACTACGCGGCGCGCCAGCTCAAGGGGAAGCTCGACTTCGACGCGCTCCTCCAGGCCGTCGTCCGGGAGCGCCGCCTGATCCGGGCGACCGCCTACGTCGTCGAGACCAAGGAGATCGACCAGTCCGGATTCATCGCGATGCTCCAGCAGCGCGCGATCGAGGTGCGGAGGAAGACGCTCAAGGTCCGGTCCGACGGCTCGATGAAGGGGGACTGGGACATGGAGATGGCCCTCGACATCCTCGACGCGGCCCCCAAGCTCGACGTCGTCGTCCTCGTCTCGGGCGACGGCGACTTCACCTCGCTCGTGAACCGCGTCAAGGCGATGGGGCCCCGCGTCGAGGTCATCGGGTTCCCGAGGAGCACCGCGAAGTCGCTCCTCGAGGCCGCCGACCACTTCCAGCCGCTCGACCGCAAGTTCACGATCCGGACCGAGCCTCCCCCTCCGCGGCAGACGGGCGCCGCCCCCCCTCACGGCGACGCGCACCCGGCGGAGGCGCACCCGGAGCCGGAAGGGCCCATCCGCTGACGCGACGACGGGACCCCGCTCCCTCCCCTACGACAGCAGGCGCCGGACGATGTCCACGAGCGAAGGCGCGGTCGCGCCGTGGGGAAGGAAGATCATCAGCAGGAGCGTCGCGACCGCCCCTCCCAGGAAGATCGCCGACGCCGTCGCGGAGCGCCACCCCACGCTCGCGGAGGCCCCCGTCTCGACGGCCACCCGGCTGCGCCGGAAGCCGTACACCGCGTAGATCGCCAGGCCCAGGCAGAGCCAGCAGGTCAGCCGGAGCCAGGTCATCAGCGGGAGGCTGACCATCAGGTAGCCGCACAGGAGGACGCCGAGCGCCGGGACCGCCGCGCTCGAGACCGCCCGCCTCGCGCCCTCGGGAGCCGCGTACAGTGCGAGGGCGGCCGCGGGGAGCAGGAGGGCGGCGGCGGCGGGCCCCCGAAGTCCCGAGAGCGCGAGAACCGCGGGCACGACGGCGGCGACGACGACGAGCGCCGGCAGAGGGACCGCGGGCACCCGGAACGGCCGGGCCAGATCGGCCCGCACGTGCCGGAGCACGACCACCCCGGCGCAGACGATGATGAACGCGAAGAGCGTCCCGATGGAGCAGAGCTCCGCGACGACGTGGATCGGGGTCAGCGCCGCGGCGACCGCGACGACGCCTCCCGTGAACATCGTGGTCAGGTAGGGGGTCTTGTAGCGGGGGTGGACCTTCGAGAGCCCGTCCGGAAGGAGGCCGTCCCGCGACATGGCGAACAGGATGCGCGGCTGCCCGAGCAGCAGGACCAGGAGAACGCTCGTGATCCCGGTGATCGCCCCGAGGCTGATCAGCATCGAGGCCCAGGGCAGGCCGAGCCGGTTGAGGACCAGCGCCACCGGGTCGGCGACGTCGAGCTCCGCGTACGGCACGACCCCGGTCATGATCGCGGCCACCGCCATGTAGAGGATCGTGGCGACGACCAGCGATCCGAGGATCCCGAACGGCATGTCCCGCTGGGGGTTCACCGCCTCCTCGGCCGTCGTGGACACCGCGTCGAACCCCACGTAGGCGAGGAACACGATCGCCGCCGCGGTCATCACGCCGCCGAACCCGAACGGCAGGAACGGGTGCCAGTTCGACGGGTTGACGGAGCCGACCGAGAGCACGACGAAGACGAGGATCACGGAGACCTTGATCAGGACCATCACCAGGTTGGCCCGCGCGCTCTCCTTGATCCCCCGCACCAGGAGCCAGGTCAGGAACAGCACGATCGCCGCCGCCGGGAGGTTGGCGAACCCGGGCTCCCCCGGGTCGAACGGCGAGGCCGCGATCGCGTGCGGCATCCTCATCCCGAACGTCTCGAGCGCGTGGTCCGCGAGGTTGACGAGGTACGCCGACCAGCCGATCGCGACGAGCGACGCCCCGACCATGTACTCGAGGATCAGGTCCCAGCCGATGATCCAGGCGAACACCTCGCCGAGCGTGGCGTAGCCGTAGGTGTAGGCGCTCCCGGCGACCGGGATCATCGAGGCGAGTTCGGCGTAGCAGAGCGCTGCGCACGCGCACGCGCACGCGGCGAGCCCGAAGGACAGGATGATCCCGGGCCCCGCGTGGGTCGCCGCCTCGACGCCCGGCAGCACGAAGATGCCGACCCCGATGATGCATCCGATCCCGATCGCCACGAGGTCAAAGCGCCCGAGCGCCTTGCGCAGGCGGTGGCCCTCCTCGGTCGTCTCCTCGAGGAGGAGGGCGAGCGGCTTGGTGCGCAGGAGCGAGCTTCGCATCGGATCGCCTCCGGCGCGCCCCGGGAGCGGCGCGGCCGGCGAAGATACCACGGTGGACGCGAGATCGAGGGCCTCCGGGGAAGCCCGGCCGGCGGGCGGCGTCCGGGCTACCCCGCCTCGCCGCCGCCGGCGAAGGACGGCCGCCCGTCCTCGCCGACCCTGAGGTACCGCCGGCTCCCCTTCCACTCCGGCAGCGCGAGGATCCGCCCCGGCGGCGAGGGAGGCTCGGCCTCGAGATCGCGCTCGACGTGGAAGTGGCCGATCGCGACCGCGGCGTGGCCCGCGCGGAACGCTCCGGCCGCGAACCGGCGGATCTCCCCCTCGGGGAACGCCGAGCGGTAGCGCCTCGCCCCGTGGCCGAGGCGACGGCGGAGACCCTCGGCGACGCCGAGACGGCGGTCGCGAGGGATCGCGTGGAAGAGGAGCCACGCGGCGCGGGTGCGCGAGATCGCCCGCCACGCCCGGTAGAGCCGATCGGCGCGGTCCACCCGGTCCCCGTGCACCGCGAGGAGCGTCCCGCCCGGGACGCGCTCCACCACGCCGCTCTCCGAGACCTCGTCGAACGCGGTCCCCGCGTGGAGGTCCCCGACACGGTAGTCCCGGTTCCCCTCGACGTAGCGGACGACGGTCCCGCCGCGCCGCAGGCCGGCGAGGGCCGCCGCGACCTCGAGGTGGTGCGGCCCCTCGAGCTCGGGCCGGCCGATCCACAGATCGAAGAGGTCGCCGGCCAGGACGATCCGGCCGGCCGTCTCGGCGATCGCCTCGAGGAAGCGGACGAACTCGGGGACCGCGGGGTCGCCCCGGTCGAGGTGGACGTCCCCGACGATCGCCAGGTCGCGCGCCGGACCGCTCACTCGCCGGCCTCCGGGGCCGGGGCCGCCGCCTCGACCTCGCGCCGGAAGGCCTCGAAGCGCCCCTCGGCGATCGCGCGACGCATCCCGGCCATCAGCCCGAGATAGTAGGTCAGGTTGTGGATCGTGTGGAGCCGGGACGCGAGGATCTCGTTCGAGAGGAAGAGGTGGCGCAGGTACGCCCGAGAGTAGTTCCGGCAGGTCTCGCACGCGCACCGCGGGTCGAGCGGCCCGCCGTCGCGCCGGTACCGCTCCTGCTTGATGTTCACGCGCCCCTCCGAGGTGAACAGGGCGCCGTTCCGCGCGTTGCGGGTCGGAAGGACGCAGTCGAAGAGGTCGCATCCCGCCGCCACCGCCTCGACGAGGTCCTGCGGGCGCCCGACCCCCATCAGGTATCGGGGCCGCTCGCCGGGCAGGAGCGCCGCGGTCGAGCGCGCGACCGCCGCGATCGCGTCGGGGGGCTCCCCGACGCTGACGCCGCCGATGGCGTAGCCGGGGAAGTCGAGGGCGAGGAGATCGCGCGCGCTCCGCTCGCGGAGATCCGCCGAGGTCCCCCCCTGGACGATCCCGAAGACGGCCCCGCCGCCGCGGTACGCCTCGCGGCAGCGCGCGGCCCAGAGGGACGTGCGCCGCACCGCCTCCTCGACCTTCTCGCGGGCCGAGGGGAGCGGGGGGCACTCGTCGAGGACCATGGCGACGTCCGAGCCGAGGGCCGCCTGGATCTCCATGCTCTTCTCGGGGGTCAGGAGGTGCGACGAACCGTCGAGGTGCGAGCGGAAGCGGACCCCCTCGTCGTCCACGCGGCGGAGGCCCGAGAGCGAGAAGACCTGGAACCCCCCGGAGTCGGTCAGGATCGGGCCGTCCCAGTGCATGAAGCGCCGGAGGCCGCCGAGGTCCCGGATCAGCTCGTGCCCCGGCCTGAGGTACAGGTGGTAGGTGTTGCACAGCACGATCTGGGCGCCGCAGCCCCGGAGCTCCTCGGGCGTCACCGCCTTGACGGTCGCCTGGGTGCCGACCGGCATGAAGGCGGGGGTCGAGACCTCCCCGTGGCCGGTCCCCATGCGGCCCGCTCGCGCCGCCCCGTCGCGCGCCAGGACCCGGAACGAGAAGGCGCTCACGGCGTCCACCCCAGGAACATGGCGTCCCCGTACGAGTAGAAACGATACCCCTCGCGCACCGCCTCGGCGTAGGCCGCGAGGATCCGCTCCCGGCCCGCGAAGGCGCAGACGAGCATCAGGAGGGTCGAGCGCGGAAGATGGAAGTTCGTCACCATCGCGTCCACGACCCGGAACCGGTGGCCCGGCCGGAGGAAGAGGTCGCATGCCCCGGATCCGGCCTCGACGCTCCCGTCCGCCGCCGCCCGCGCCTCGAGGGTGCGGACGACCGTCGTTCCGACCGCGACGACCCGCCCTCCGCGGCGCCGGGCGCGGGCGACCGCGCTCGCCGTCTCCCCGGGCAGGTCGAACGCCTCGGCGTGCATCCGGTGGTCCTCGATCCGCTCCGCGCGCACCGGCAGGAACGTCCCGGGGCCGACCCTCAGGGTCAGCCGTGCGGTCTCCACTCCGAGCCCTCGGATCCGATCGAGGAGCTCCTCCGTGAAGTGCAGCCCCGCCGTCGGGGCCGCGACCGCGCCGGGCTCCGCCGCGTAGACCGTCTGGTAGCGCTCGGCGTCGAGGGCGGAGCGGGGGTCGTCCGGCCGGCGCCGGATGTAGGGCGGCAGCGGGACCGCGCCCGCCCGGAGCGCGGCGGCCTCCGGATCGCCGTCGTCGCTCGTCAGCCGCACCGACCATCCCTCGCCCGAGCGGGAGAGCACCTCCGCGCGGAGCCCGCGGCCGAAGTCGATCCGGCCCCCGGGCCTCGGAGGACGCGAGG
>CAZPWK010000171.1:0-6068 GCA_964590285.1 uncultured Acidobacteriota bacterium
CCTCGTCGTCGAGGTGCTCGCCCGCGTCCTCCGCGAGGAGCTGCGGGACCCGCGGATCGGGTTCGTGACGCTGACCGGGGCGGACGTCACCCCCGACCTCAGGCTCGCTCGCGTCTACTTCTCGATCCTCGGCGACGCCGAGTCCCGCCGGGCGACCGCCCGCGCCCTCGCCCACGCCGCGCCGTTCCTCAGGAGGCGCCTGGCGCGGGAGGCGCGGCTCCGGCGCGTCCCGGAGATCCGGTTCGAGGAGGACGCGTCGCTCGAGAGCGGCTCCCGGGTGGACGCCCTCCTCCGCGAGATCTCCTCGGAGCGGGAGGCCGATTCGGGAGGCGAGGACGGCGAGTGAGCGACCCGATCGAGGGGCTCCTCCTCGTCGACAAGCCGGCCGGGCCGACGAGCCACGACGTCGTGGATCGGGTGCGCCGCCTCTCCGGCGAGCGCCGCGTCGGGCACGCCGGGACGCTCGACCCCGCGGCCACCGGCCTCCTGCCGGTCGCGATCGGCCGCGCGACCCGCCTCGTCCGCTTCCTCCCGGGTTCCCCGAAGGCGTACGAGGGGACGCTCCGCCTGGGCATCTCGACGACGACGGACGACCTCGAGGGAGAACCGCTCGCGCGGCACGCGGGGGCGCCGCCCCCGGCCGAGGAGGTCCTCCGGGCCGCGTCCGGATTCCGGGGTCGGATGAGCCAGACCCCGCCGGACGTCTCGGCGCGCCGGGTCGGGGGGGAGCGGATGTACCGGCTGGCGAGGCGAGGAGCGAAGGTCGAGGCGCCGCCGTCGGAGATCGAGATCTTCCGCTTCGAGCTGTCGCCGGCCGAGGACGACGCGACGTGGCGCTTCGTCGCGGAGGTCTCCTCCGGCACGTACGTGCGCGCGCTGGCCCGCGACCTCGGGGCCGCGCTCGGCTGCGGCGCCGCCGTCGCGTCGCTCCGGCGGACGGCGATCGGCCCCCTTCGCGTGGAGAGCGCGCTCCCCCTCGCCGCTCTCGACGCCTCGGGAAGGGAAGGGCTGGCGCGCGCCGTCGTACCGCCGGCCCGGATGCCGTTCGAGGCTCCGGCCGTGTCCCTCGAAACCGAAGCGGCGTGCGCGCGGTTCCGCTCGGGGGCCGCCGTCGCGTTCCCTCGCGGCGCCCAGGACGGCGGCACGGTCGCGGTCTTCTCCCCGGCGGGAGATCTCGTCGGGATGGGAGCGGTCTCGGGGACGGCCCTCAGGCCCCTCGTCGTCCTACCCCCGCGGGCGGCCCGCCGATGAGGGCCGGCCGCGGTTGCCCGCGGGCGGCCGCTGTGCTAACGTTCGATGGCTGAAGTGGTTCGTTCGATCGTACTCGCCCGGAATCTGGGCCGTCCGCGCTTGCCGGCGGCTCCGGAGGAGGACACGCGGTGCCGCTGACCCGAGACGGAAAGGCCGAGATCATCGCATCCTATCGCACGAAGGACGCGGACACGGGCTCGCCCGAGGTCCAGATCGCCCTTCTCACCAAGCGGATCGAGCAGTTGACCGAGCACTTCAAGGCCCACGCCAAGGACCACCATTCCCGTCAGGGCCTCCTCAAGATGGTCGGCAAGCGGCGCCGGCTGCTGGACTATCTGAAACGCAAGGACTTTGAACGCTACCAGCGCATCCTCAACCGGCTCGGCATCCGCAAGTAGCCCATCGCCTCCGCGACCGCGACGCCACGCCGCGACGGAGGGGATGTGTGCTCGGGCGGAGGCCGTCTCCCGCCGGACCGCGGGCTCGGATAGAATCGGCGCGCGCGCCGCCGCTCCGCACCGGGGCGGCGGCGTTCCCGCCGTCTGGAGGTCAAGACGTTGACCGTGAAGAAGCAGATCGAGATCGGTGGCCAGAACCTCACGATCGAGACCGGGGACGTCGCCCGGCAGGCCGACGGGGCCGTCACCGTCCGCTACGGCGACACCGTGGTCCTCGTCACCGCCTGCGCGGCGAAGAAGGCCCGCGAGGGGGTCGACTTCCTCCCGCTGACCGTGGACTACCGGGAAAACACGTACGCCGCCGGCAAGATCCCGGGAGGGTTCTTCCGCCGCGAGGGCCGCCCGAACGAGAAGGAGGTCCTGACCTCCCGGATGATCGACCGGCCGCTCCGGCCGCTCTTCCCCGAGGGATGGGCGTGCGAGACGCAGGTCATCGGCCTGGTCCTGTCCGCGGACCAGGCGAACGACTCGGACGTCCTCGCCATCACGGGCGCGTCGTTCGCCCTCGCCATCTCGGACATCCCGTTCCCCGTCCCGATCGCGGCGGTGCGGGTCGGTCTCTCGGCCGACGGCGAGTACCTCCTGAACCCGACGTTCCAGCAGCTGGAGACGAGCCGGCTGGACCTCGTGGTGGCGGGCTCCGAGGAGGCCGTCGTCATGGTCGAGGCCGGCGCCTCGGAGGTCTCCGAGGAGGAGATGCTCGAGGCGATCGGACGCGGCCACGAGGCGATCCGGAAGATCGTCGCGCTCGAGAAGGAGATGGCCGCCGAGGTCGGCAGGCCCAAGCGCGAGGTCCCGAGGCCGGCCGAGCCCGAGGGGGAGCGCGCGCGGCTCCTCGCCGAGTACGGCGAGCGCCTGGCGGAGGCCATGCGCATCCGCGGCAAGCTCGCGAGCTACGCCGCGGTCGGCTCGCTCCGGGACGAGATGCTCGCGGGCTTCGGCGAGGGGGAGGAGGCCAGGAGGGCCTTCGCCTCCCGCTTCTGGGGCGAGATGCAGGACCGGATCCTCCACGACGAGATCCTCCGCCGCGGCACGCGTCTCGACGGCCGCGCGTTCGACCAGATCCGGGAGATCCGCTGCGAGGTCGGCGTGCTCCCGAGGACCCACGGCTCGGCCCTGTTCACACGGGGGGAGACGCAGGCGCTCGTGACGGTCACGCTGGGCACGTCGGCCGACGCCCAGCGGCTCGACTGGATCGAGGGGGAATCGTTCAAGCGCTTCATGCTCCACTACAACTTCCCGCCGTTCTCCGTCGGCGAGGTGAAGTTCCTGCGCGGGCCCGGCCGGCGAGAGATCGGACACGGCGCCCTGGCGGAGCGATCGATCCTGCCGCTGATGCCGAAGGAGGACGCCTGGCCGTACACGATCCGGATCGTCTCGGACATCCTGGAGTCGAACGGCTCGTCCTCGATGGCGACGATCTGCGGCGGCTCCCTCGCGCTCATGGACGCTGGGGTGCCGATGGCCTCCCCGGTCGCGGGGATCGCGATGGGGCTCGTCAAGGAGGGCGACCGCTTCGCCGTGCTCACCGACATCGCGGGCGCCGAGGACCATCACGGCGACATGGACTTCAAGGTCGCCGGCTCCCGGACCGGGATCACCGGCCTGCAGATGGACATCAAGATCGCCGGGATCACCCGGGAGATCATGGCCCAGGCGCTCGCCCAGGCGCGCGAGGCCCGCCTCGCGATCCTCGGGATCATGGACCGAGCGCTCGCCGCGCCGCGGGCGGACATTTCCCAGTACGCCCCCCGGATCCTCACGATCACGATCCCCAAGGACAAGATCCGCGAGGTGATCGGGCCCGGCGGGAAGATGATCCGTTCGATCGTCGAGCGGACCGGCTGCAAGATCGAGGTCAACGACGACGGGCGCGTGGACATCGCGTCCTCCGACGAGGACGCCGCGCAGAAGGCGGTCGACATCATCCGGGAGCTGACCGCCGAGGCGGAGCTGGGGAAGACCTACCTCGGCAAGGTCGTGCGCGTCGTCGCCTTCGGCGCCTTCGTCGAGATCCTGCCGGGGGTCGAGGGCCTGCTGCACATCTCGGAGATCGCGGAGCACCGGATCGGCGAGGTGCGGGACGAGCTCGACGAGGGGGACGAGACGCTCGTCAAGGTGATCGACATCGACGGCCAGGGGCGGGTGCGCCTGTCCCGGAAGGCCGTCCTCAGGGAACAGCGCGGCGAGCCGCCGGAGGAGCCGGAGCCGCGGCCCGGCGAGAGGCACGGCGGCGGAGAGGGCCGACCGGGACCGCGGAGGGACGGCGCCGGCCCGCACGGCGGCGGGCACCGGGGGCCCGGCGGGGGCCCGCACGGGGGCGGCAGGGGCCGCGCCCCGGGAGGCGGCGGCCGGGACCGCAAGCCCTGAGATCGGGCCCCAGGAGGCGGTCGTGCACGGGGATCGGGTCGCGCGCCATCTTCTCGATCGCGGCCGGATCACGGCCGGGCAGCTCGAGGAGGCCCAGCGGACGCAGTCGTTCTTCGGCGGCGAGGTCGAGTCGTACCTCCTGAGGCTCGGCTTCGTGGACGAGGCGACGGTCGGCGACACGCTGACCGAGGTGTTCGGGGTCCCCTTCGCCTCCGCCGAGCGGCTCCGCTCGATCCCGGTCGAGGCCCTCGCCGCGGTCGCCCCGGAGGCGGCCGGGCGCCTCGCCCTGGTTCCCTTCCACGTCGAGGACCGCAGGCTCCGCGTCGCCATGCTCAACCCGAGGGACGCGCGGGCGATCGCGGAGGTCCAGGGAGCCTCCGGCTACCGCGTGGAGCCCTGGATCACGACCGAGCACCGGCTCGACCAGGCGCTCGAGCGCCACTACCGCGTGCGGCGCGCCGGCCGTCCTCGGGTTTCGCTCGCGGTCCCGACCTCGGGCACGGTGGACCGCCTGCCCGACCCGCCTCCCGCCGAGAGGCCGCGCGAGGAGCCGGGGCCCGCGCTCGGCCTCGACGGCCGCCCGCTCGACGCGGAGGTCTCCTTCGACTACGAGACGTACGCGACGATGGCGCAGATGTCCGACCTGTCGGAGGGAGGAGCGCCCGCCCAGGCGGCCGCGCCGCGCGCTGCTTCCGATCCGGTCGAGGGACTCGACGCGGCGCTCGCCTCGGCGGCCGACCGCGACGCGATGGCGGAGGCCCTGCTCGACTTCTGCGCGACGCGGTCGAGCCGCTCGGCGCTCTTCGCCGTCGGCCGCGAGGGGATCCGGGGCCTGGCGGGCCGGGGACCGGGGATGGAGACCGACCGTGTCCGGAAGATCGTCCTGCCGCCCGGCGGCTCGACGATCCTGGACGCGGCGCTCCGGAGCCGCGACTTCCACTTCGGGGTCGTGCCCGCGCTCCCTCCGAACCGCGACCTCTACTCGCTCCTCGGGGGGCGCCTGCCCGCGATGGCCCTCGTCGTCCCGATCGCCGTCAAGGAGCGGATCGCGGCCCTTCTCTACCTCGACGACGGCGACCGGGCGATGACCCGGCCCGACATACCGCTCCTGCGCCGGGTGGCCGCCAAGGCGGGGCTGGCGTCCGAGATCCTGCTCCTCCGCAACAAGCTCCGGCGGATCTGACCCGAGACGGCGAGGGGCAGGCCGAAGCCTGCCCCTCGTCTCGCCGAAGCTCTCGACCCGTTCTATTGCGCGAGCTCGACGCGATCCCCGATTCCGATCTCCTTGACCGACTCCACGACCTTGACGGTCGAGGTCCCCTCTCGCGTCTCGAGGACGACCGCCTGGCCGAGCATGACGCGCGGGAGCCCCTGGGGCTGGTCGCGGAAGACCGAGAGCACCGACCCGGGGCGCACTCCCAGGGAACTCCCCAGATCGGTGTACAGGACGTGCCCGATCCCCGACCACGTGATGCCGTCGCGCGACGCGACGACGTATCCCTCGGGACCTCCCGAAGGCTCCGCGTCCCACCGGTCGAACTCGGGCAGGGACGACGCGCGCGGGATCGGGATCTCCTCCCACGGCCACGCCTCGTCGCCGACCGCCATCTCGGAGCACGACTGCACGACCACCGCCGTCGCGGTGTTCTCCTGCGCCACGAGCACGCGGATCTTCCCGAGCCTCCGGACGAACGTTCCGAGCACGGCCGCCGTCTTCGGGTGCACGACCGCCCCCTCGGGGCGCCGGATCGCGTACTCGGCCCCGGCCGCGATCCCCTGGGCGCGCCCGAGCGACAGGTACACGACGTCGCCGTCGGCCAGGTGGTCCTTCTCCGCCTCGCGGCCCGCGATGACCAGGGCCGGCGGCTCGACGACCGGCTCGATCGCGCCCGAGCAGTAGACGTCGGAGACGTCTCCGAGCGGGATCAGCGGCGGCGCGGCGGGGCTCGGCGCGGGGCGATCCCCGGCGGGCGGAGCGGGGGCGGCGAC
>CAZPWK010000172.1:0-6041 GCA_964590285.1 uncultured Acidobacteriota bacterium
GAAGGTCGTGCTCCGGTCTCCGGCGGACGGCGTCGTGGCCCGGGTCAACGCGGAGGCGAACCCCGAGCAGCTCGACCGGGACCCGTACGGACGCGGCTGGCTGTACTGGCTCTCTCCCCGGGACGCAGCCCCCGCCCTCAAGCGGATGTTCGTGGCGGAGGAGGCGAAGGCCTGGGCGCGAGGGCAGCTCGCGAGGCTCAAGGAGCTCCTGGCGACGGGCGGGGCGGCGGACACCCAGCTGGTCGGCGCCACGATCCAGGACGGCGGCGCCCTCGTCGAAGGCCTCTCGGACCATCTCGACGAGGAGAAGTGGCAGCGCCTGGTCGACGAGTTCTTCCCGGCGTCGGCGCGGTAGACTCTGGGCCGACGAGAGAGACCGGTCCGGGGTGCCGGGCCGGAAGACTCGCGAGCGGAGGCGATTGCGATGAAGGTGGGGATTCTGACGGATCTCACGAAGTGCGTCGGTTGCGAGGCCTGCGTCTGGGCCTGCAAGGAAATCAACGACCTGCCCCGCGAGGATCGCGCGACGCGCCTTTCGGGGACGACCTGGACGACGGTCGAGCGCCACGGGAACGTCAACGTGAGGCGGCAGTGCATGCACTGCGAGGAACCCGCCTGCGTTTCCGTGTGCCCCGTCGCGGCGTTCCAGAAGACTCCCGAGGGGCCGGTCGTCTATCTCCCCGACCGATGCATGGGCTGCCGCTACTGCATGATCGGATGCCCGTTCGGCATGCCCAAGTACGAGTGGGACAAGCCGCTTCCCCTCGTCCGGAAGTGCATCCTCTGCTACGAGACGAGGGTGAAGGACGGCGCCCAGCCGGCCTGCACGGCGGCCTGCCCGACGGGCGCAACGATCTTCGGCGAGCGGGACGCGCTGATCCGGGAGGCCCGCCGCCGGATCGAGGCCGAGCCGGGCCGCTACGTGGATCACGTCTACGGCGTCACGGAAGCCGGCGGGACGTCGGTGCTCTACCTCTCCGGAGTGCCGTTCGAGAAGCTCGGCTTCCGCGTCGACGTCCGGGAAGATCCCTACCCGAAGCTCACCTGGGACATCCTCTCGAAGCTCCCGAGCGTGATCAGCGTGTGGGGCGTCAGCCTTCTCGGGATCTGGTGGATCACGCATCGCCGCGACGACGTCGCGGAGGCGGAATCGCACGGGCACGGCGGGAATGCTTCGGGCCCGGCCAACGACCGGCATTGACAGGGGGGCCCGGACGATGACCACGGGGGCGGCGAAGATGGATCGGTGGTTCGGAAAGTTCACGTTCTGGAAGGCGCTGCTGGGCGTGACGGTCGCGCTGGCGCTCTACGCGACGTACGTCCGGTTCTTCCGGGGGCTCGGGGCGGCGACGAACCTGTCCGACCAGTTCCCCTGGGGCCTCTGGATCGGGTTCGACATGCTGGTCGGCGTGGCGCTCGCGGCGGGCGGCTTCGTCATCGCCGCGACGGTCCACGTGTTCCGGATCGAGAAGTACGAGGAGATCGCGCGGCCGACGATCCTCACCGCGTTCCTGGGATACCTGCTCGTGATCGTGGCGCTCCTGTTCGACCTCGGGCGACCCTGGAACATCTGGCATCCGATCATCATGTGGAACCCGCACTCCGTGATGTTCGAGGTCGGGTGGTGCGTCATGCTCTACACGACGGTGCTGGCGCTCGAGTTCAGCCCGCTCGTGTTCGAGCGGTTCGGCTGGAAGGTTCCGCTCCGGCTGGTGCAGCGGATGTACACGCCGCTGGTCATCGCGGGCGTGCTCCTCTCGACGATGCACCAGTCCTCGCTCGGTACCCTCTACGTGATCGCCGCGGGGAAGCTGCACGGCCTCTGGTACTCCCCGTGGCTTCCGGTCTACTTCTTCCTCACGGCGATCGCCGGCGGCCTGGCCATGACGATCTTCGAGTCGTACATGAGCTTCCGGGCCTTCGGCAAGCGCCTGGAGGCGGACCTCCTCCAGAACCTCGGGCGGTGCGCCGTCGTCGTGCTCGCCGTGTACGCCATGTGGAAGACCCAGGACCTGCTCGCCCGGGACCAGTTCGCGACGATCTTCCAGGTCACGCAGGAGAGCGTGATGTTCTGGGGGGAGATCGGGCTCGGCGTCCTCCTCCCGATGGTGCTCTTCGCGATCCCGCGCGTGCGGAGGAACGAGAACGGGCTCTTCTTCGCGGCGACGCTGACCATCCTCGGCCTCATCGTGAACCGCTTGAACGTCGCGATCACCGGCATGACCGCGTCCTCGGGCACGACCTACTTCCCGTCGTTCCTCGAGATCGTGGTGACGGCCTCGATCGTGGCGGCCGGCTTCACCGTGTTCGCCCTCGCGGTGAAGTTCTTCCCGGTGTTCCCGGAAGCCCACGCTCCGGCCGCCGCCGCGGCGCCGGTCGCTCCCGCCCCGGTCCCGGGGCTGGCCGCCCTGGGCCGCTCCCGGCCCGCCTTCAACCGGCCGGTGCTCGCCGGACTCTGGGTGCTCCTGATCGCGGGTTTCATCGCGGTCGCCACCAGCCGGGGCGAGGGCGGGCTCGACACGAAGACCGCGGAGGAGCTCCTCGATCCGAAGCTCTCGGCACGCGTCGCCGATCTCCGGCTCCCCACGGACTACACCTTCCCGCAGGCCGAGTCGAGCCCCGGCCCGGTGACGTTCAGCCACGAGACGCACGTGGACCCCGGGGAGCCGCGGTGCGCGACCTGCCACAACGGGACGTTCCGGCTCCACGAGGCCGGGACGCCGATCCAAGGGGAGCTGACCGAGGAGAGGGTCCACAGGGGCGATCTCTGCGCGTCGTGCCACAACGGGAAGGACGCGTTCGGGATCGAGGACGACTGCTCGACCTGTCACCGCTGAGCGCGGGGAGTCTCGGGGAGGGATCGCCATGAGCTCGATCGGGAAGAACGGCCCCCCGAGACACCTGATTCCGGACGACTCCTACCCCTGCGTCTGGATGACCGCCGGGCAGGTGGCCTACAAGCTCTGCGACCGGGACTTCCGCTGCGAGGAGTGCCCCCTCGACGCGGCGCTCCGGGGCCAGGCGCTCCCCCTCGCCCAGGAGTCCGGAGCCGCCCTGCCCGAGACCCCGACCCGGGAGTTCCCGGAAGACCGGCTGTACGGCCCGGGGCACACCTGGGCGGGAGTGCTCGACGACGGGCACATCCGGGTCGGGCTCGACGGTTTCGCGGCCGGTCTGCTCCACCATGCCTCCGGCGTCATCCTGCCCGCCCCCGGGAGCGCGCTGGAGCAGGGACGCGCGGCGTTCTGGATCACCGACGGGACCTTCACGGTCGCGCTCCAGAGCCCGGTCGCCGGGACCGTGCTGCGCCGGAACCACCGCCTCCGCGACCACCCCGCCCTCGCGGCGGAATCGCCCTACTCCGAGGGCTGGCTCGTGGAGGTGGAGTGCGACGACGTCGAGTCCGCGGTGGCGCGCCTCGACGGCGCCGTCGAAGCGAGGGAGCGAGCCGGGCTCGATCACGCGAGACTCCGCGACGCCGCCCTCAAGGAGACGCGAGAGGACTGGAGCGCCGCCGTCGGGCCCACCCTCCAGGACGGGGGCGAGCCGTCCGAGGATCTCCGGATGGTCCTGCAGCCGGCGCGCTACTACGGGCTCGTCAGCCGCATCCTCGGCTGACCGGGGAGCGGGCCGCCCGGCGCCTCCCCTTCCTGCGCGCCGGTCTCCTGTGCCAGAATGCCCGCGGGGTGGCGTCGGGGCGCAGACGAGCGTGACGGAAGGAAAGACGAGCCGCGCGGGGGAGAGTTGGCTCTCGGGCCTGTTCCGGTCCGTGAGTCTCCGTCTGTTCCTGACCCTGTTCGGGGTCGTCGCGGCGGTCTTCGCCCTCCAGGCCTATGTGAACCTCCGCTCGGTCTCCCAAAGGTGGTCCACGGTGCTCGAGCAGTGCGCGAGCCGGACGAGCGAGCTGATCAAGAGCGGCACGCACTACGGGATGCTCCTGAACCGCAAGGACGAAGTGCACCTGAGCATCATCCGGATCGCGCAGGCGCCCGGCGTCGCCGGGGTCCGCATCTACGACAAGCAAGGAACGATCATCTTCTCCGCCGACACGGGGGAGATCGGGCGCCGCGTCGACATGCAGGCGGAGGCCTGCGTCGTCTGCCACGACCGCTCGGAGCCGCTGCGGTCGGTGCCCGCGTCGAGCCGCGTCCGGATCTACCGGTCGCCGGGCGGCGGTCGCGTCCTCGGCCTGGTCAGCTCGATCAACAACCAGGCCGAGTGCTCGAGCGCCCCCTGTCACGCGCACTCGCCGACCCAGACGGTGCTCGGAGTCCTCGACGTCATGATGTCGCTCGAGGGGGCCGACGAGCAGCTCGCCGACATGAGGCGCCAGACCGTCCTCTGGACGCTGCTGATGGTCGCGATCGTCGGCCTGACTACGGCCGTCTTCATCTACCGCGTCGTACGGGTCCCGGTGAGCCGCCTGATCGCGGGGACCGAGCGCGTCGCCCGCGGCGACCTGGACACCCGGATCCACATCGGGACCCGCAACCAGATCGGGCGCCTCGCGGAGAGCTTCAACCGCATGACGGAGGATCTCGGACGGGCTCGGAGCGAGTTGACGGAGTGGTCGGAGAAGCTCGAGCGGAAGGTCGTCGAGAAGACGGAGGAACTCGGCCAGGCCCACCGGCAGATCGTCCACATGGAGAAGATGGCCTCCCTCGGGAAGCTGTCCGCGACGGTGGCGCACGAGCTGAACAACCCGCTGGCGGGGATCCTGAACTACTCCAAGCTCGTCGGGCGCTGCCTGAAGGACGACGGCCCGAAGGACGACGAGCGTCCGGAAGTCATGCGCTATCTGGACCTGATCCAGAAGGAGTCCCGCCGCTGCGGGGACATCGTCCGCAACCTCCTGCTGTTCGCCAGGCCGGCCGGGGGCGAGTTCGCGCTCCAGCACGTCAACCCGATTCTCGAGCGGGCGGCGATGCTCGTGCACCACCACACCCAGATCGCCGGGATCCGGATGGACACGGTGCCGATCGAGGGGAACGACCAGCTGGTCTGCGACGCCGACCAGCTGCAGCAGGCGCTCGTCGCCCTGCTGGTCAACGCGGTCGAGGCGATGCCGCAGGGGGGCTCGCTCACGCTCCGGGCGGAGGAGGACGAAGCCTCGGTCCGCCTGTCGGTCGCGGACACGGGAATCGGGATGACGCCGGACGTCCAGGCCCGCATCTTCGAGCCCTTCTTCTCCACCAAGGACGGGAAGACCGGCGTCGGGCTCGGACTCGCGGTCGTCTACGGCATCGTGCAGCGCCACGGAGGCAGGATCGACGTCGAGTCGAGCGTCGGCCGCGGCACGACGTTCACCGTGCGGCTCCCCCGGCAGGCGGCCCAGGGACCCGCCGCGCGGGGCCCGGCCGCGGGAGCCTCGTGAAGGCTCCCACCGCCTCGGCCCGGGTTCCCGCGCGGCGGCGGCGGGCCCCCGAGAGGCGTCGTCGCGCCGTCTCGTCCCGGTGCCCGCACCGGAAGGGTCGAGGTTCTCCGGAATGAAGCCAGAGAGCGCGAGCATCCTGATCGTCGACGACGAGTTCTCGGTCCGGGACTCCCTGTGCGGCTGGTTCCGCAAGGACGGCTACCACGCGGACACCGCGGAGAACGCCACCGAGGCCCTGCGGAAGCTCCAGGAGGCGGCGTGGGACGTCGTCCTGCTCGACATCAAGATGCCAGGCATGGACGGCCTCGAGCTCCAGGAGCGGATCCACCAGATCGACGCGGAGATCGTCACCATCATGATCACGGCGTACGCCTCGGTGGAGTCCGCGGTCCAGGCGCTGAAGCAGGGGGCGTTCGACTACATCACGAAGCCGATCGACCCGGACGAGCTGAGCCACCTCGTCCGGCGGGCCCTCGACCAGCGGCGCCTGAAGAGCGAGAACGTCCAACTCCGCCAGAAGATCGAGCAGCTCTCGCAGCTGGGCGAGGTCGTCGGCGACAGCCCCCAGATGCAGAAGGTGCTCGAGCTCGTGCGCTCGGTGGCGGAAACCGACGCGACCGTCCTCGTCCGCGGCGAGAGCGGGACCGGCAAGGAGCTGATCGCGCAG
>CAZPWK010000173.1:0-6031 GCA_964590285.1 uncultured Acidobacteriota bacterium
CGGACCGCGAGCGCCTTCTGGCGCGTGCCGCCGGCGAGGCGGTCCTCGACGACGAAGGAGACGGCGCAAAGGGCGAGCGTGATGGCGAGGACCGGCAGCGTGGCCCGGCGCATGCTCGTGCCCGAGGCCTTGAGGGCGGTCAGCTCTCCCGACCGGCCGAGGAGGGTGAAGACGACGACGGCGGCGACCAGGCAGGAGACCGGCAGGATCAGGCCGAGCTTCCCGGGGGCGAAGTACTTGAAGTAGTCGAGGAGCATCCCCGGCGGGCGCCGGAAGCGGATGAGGCCGTCGAGGAGCTGGCGGAGCTCGACCACGACGAAGATCGCGTAGGCGGAGAGCAACGAATAGGCGAAAAAACGGAGAAAGTAGATTCCGATGTAGCGGTCGACGAGTCCGAGCCTTCTGCGAGGCACCGAGCCACCGCAGGCCCAGGAAGGGCCCGCGGCGAGCCCCGAGACGCCGGGCCCGTCGCCGGCGGCGGGGGAGGGGGGAAGGGAGCGCGCCGCGCCGGGAAGCCGGCGGCCGACCCACGCTGCGGCGCCCGCGATCCTGGCGGCCCAGGTCCTGAGGAGCCCCTCGTCGCTGGCGGCGGGGCGGAGGCGCCAGAACGCCCAGGCGGCCCACGCCGCGATCGTCAGGTTCGCGGCCCAGACTCCCAGGAAAGGCGGGATGCGCCCCTGGCTGGCCTGGTCCCGAAGGGACGTGAACAGGATCCAGTAGACGAGGGTGACGGCGATGCTCAGGGCGAAGCCGGCGCCCCGGCCGGATCGCCCGCGCGTCAGGCCGAGGGGGACGCCGAGGATCGCGAAGAGCGCGCAGGCCGCGGGGAGCGCCATCCGCTGATGGATCTCGATCTCCATGGTCCGCTCGCGGACGGCACGGACCTTCGGGTCGTCCCTGGAGGCCCGGATCTCCCGCAGGTCCCCGAGGAGGGCCGCGAAGCTTCGGTTCTGAGGGGAGCGCTGCGGGGGCTCGGAGAGCGCCTTCAGGTAGGCGGGCGGGTCGATCGGGACCTGGTAGCGCTCGAACTCGAAGAATCGGTAGGACTCGGGTCGATCGGTCCTGTAGACGTGGCAGACGCCGTCCTGGAGATCGGCGATCAGCCGGTGCCTGTCGTCGGGGGGGCGGTAGAGGTCCCCGTGGCGTGCGAGGAAGGAGTAAGTCCGCCCTCCTTCGCCTCGCTCCTGGTGGACGAAGAGCCCCTCGAGCTTTCCCTGGGATCCCGGACGAATCTCGCTCGCGAACAGGATGTACCCGGGGATGTCGCTGTAGAACACCCGAGGCGTCAGGTTCGTGCCCATGCCACCGGCGAGGAGCACCTGGGCGTTGAGGGCCCGCGACGCGTAGGCGGTCTCGGGAACGACGACCGCGTAGATTCCGAACGAGAGGAGGCCGAGCGCAACGCCGTGGACGACGACCGGCCCGAGAAAGGCCGCCGGGCCGAGCCCGGCGGACTGCATCGCCGTGGACTCCTGGTCGGCGGAAAGCCGCCCGAAGGCGATGAGGACTCCGAGGATCGTCGCCATCGGGATCGCCAGGACCAGAAGGGTGGGGATTTCGTAGAGGAACAGCCGGAGGATCGTCTGCCAGCCGAGGTCCTTGGAGAGGGCGACCTTGGCGACGAGGAGAAAGGCGTTCATCAGGAGGATGAAGCCGTAGACCGAGAGGCCGAGAAGAGTCGGGCCGAAGAGCTCGCGGAGAACGTAGCGGAAGATTCTCGGCGAACGATGCATCGGCAGGAGTCTAGGGAGTGGAAGGAAGGGTGTCAACGAAGGGCCGGACCGGAGGGAGGGGGACGAACGGCGGGCTCGCCGGGCCAATCGGCGGCGCTTGCGGCCTGTTTCCACAACGTCCGATAAGATACATTATGTTAACCCGGGCGGTGACGCAAAGGCCGCCGTTCTCCATGATCGGTCCGGAAGCGCTCACGACAGGCCAGCGGAGGCCGAGGCGGAACTCTCTCCGGGGACGCGAGCCGCCTCCGACGTGTCCTGCTCCGAAAGGAGCCGCTCGAGAATTCCGCGCAGCGCCTGGATCAGTTCGTCCTTCTCGACCTTCGGGCGCGCGAAACTCAACGTGAACTGGAAGGTCTCGTCCTCCGGCTTGAACCGGTACACGAACCTCTTGGGCCTCCGCCCCTGACCCGCCGCTCGCGCTCCGACTCTCCGCGCCTCCTCCCGGGTCAGGCCCTCCGCCTCGATCTTCTCGACCAGGCGGAGCATCGCGTCGACGCCGTCCTGCCGAGCGACCTGGAGGAGCATCGACTTGCTCGTGATGTCGGCTTGCCGACATCGCTCGCGGACCTCCTCGGGGATCCGGCACAGGCTCAGCGCCTCGGTGATCACGGGCCTCGACTTTCCCAGCTTCCTCGCGATCTCCTCGTGCGTGTAGCGGAACTGCTCGCTCAGGCTCAGGATCGCCTCGGACTCCTCGAAGGGATGAAGGTCCTTGCGCTGCAGGTTCTCGATCAGGGAGATCTCGAGCATCCCTCGGTTGTCGACGTCCACCTCGATGCAAGGGAGATTCCTGAGGCCGGCGAGCTTGGCCGCCTGGTAGCGGCGCTCGCCCGCGATGATCTGGAAGCGGCCGGCGTGGCTGCGAACCAGGATCGGCTCGAGGATCCCCTTTTCCTTGATGGACGCGACCATGTCGGTGAGGTCGCCGAAATCCTTGCGCGGCTGATGAGGGTTCGGCTCGATCCTCTGGATGTCGATCAACCGGCCGACGGCGTCGGTCCTGGTCGACGTGATCTCGTCCACGAAGTGGCTGTCGTGACGCATCGTCTTTTCCTGGGGAAGCCCACGCAGCTTAGACACGGCCGATCACCTCCTCGGAAAGGCTGTAGTACTCGATCGCCCCGCTCGAGGTCGGAGCGAACTTGAAGATGCTCTGCTTGTACGCGGGGCTCTCCTCGAGGCGGACGCTCTTCGAGATCATCGTGCGGAAGACCTTCTCGCCGAACACTTCCCGGATCTGTCTTTGGATGTCGCGGGCGAGGATCGTCCGTTTGTCGTGCAGCGTGATGACCACGCCGAGGAATTCGAGCCCAGGGTTCGGCCTGGACTTGATCTTCTGGTAGGTCTCGAGGAGGTCGTCGGTCCCTTCGAGGGCGAAATACGAGGACTGGATGGGAACGAGAAGATGGGATGCGGCGACCAGGGCGTTGACCGTCAGGATCCCGAGGGTCGGCGGGGTGTCGACGACGACGTACTCGTAAAGGCCCCGGTACGGGTCCAGCTTGTCCTTGAGCCGGAAGTGGCTGTCGAACTCCCCCGCCATCTTCACCTCGGCCTTCGCGAGGGAGATCCTCGCCGGCAGCACGTCGAGGTTCCGGTCGGCGGTGGTTCGGACGACGTCCTGAACCGTGGTGCCGGGCTGAACGAGGAGCTCGTACACCGAGGACTCGACGGTGGCCGGGTCGATGAACGAGAGAGTGGCGTTCCCCTGCGGATCGAGGTCGATCAGGAGGGTCTTCCTTTTCTTGTGCGCGAGGGCGGCGGCGAGATTGATGGCGGTCGTGGTCTTCCCGACGCCGCCTTTCTGGTTCGCTACTGCGATGGTCATGATTGCCATGGCACCCTCTAGGCTCCAAGGCGACCGGCAGCCCCGGGACATCGCTGAATATGGGGTTCGCTCATCAACGGGCCACAAGGCATTGCGGTGGTCGAACCGGAGAGCGAGTGTACGGGGCGAGGAGGGACTTGTCAAGCGTCGCGCGGGCGGGGAAAGAACGATTCGCGGGTGTAGAAGGCGGGGACAGGGCAGATGCGTGCCGACATAAATGTCGGCGTCATGTCGACGCTTCTACATCTCGTACTTTCCGAGCTCCTCGGGGTCGACCTTCTCGAGCCAGCGCCGGAGGCGTTCGGTCTCGTCGAGATCCTGGTCCTCCCCGTTCATCGTGGAGCGATCGAGGACCGACTCCTCGACCAGGATCGGAGCGCCGACGCGGAGGGCGAGAGCCATGGCGTCGCTCGGGCGGGCGTCGATTTCGACGCGCGCCACCCCCCGGAGGAGGTGGATCGTCGCGAAGAACGTGTTGTCCTTGAGGTCGGTGATGACGATCTTCTCGACGCGGGCGTCGAGGCTCGCGATCACGCTGCAGAGGAGGTCGTGCGTCATCGGCCGGGGAGACTGGATCTTCTCGATCTGCATCGCGATCGCGTTCGCCTCGAAGATCCCCACCCAGATCGGGAGGACGGCGTTGGTGCCCGGCTTGCGGAGGATGATGATCGGCATGTTCGACACCGGGTCGACCATCAGGCCCTTGATCTTCATCTCGACCGGCATCGTCCGCTCCCTTCCGTCGCCCGCGCGGACCCCGCCGGGCCGCCGGCTTCCCCAAGGTGCCCGAAATATATACGTTCGGTCTCCCGGGGGTCAAGGCGCCGGCGGCGCGAGACGGCCTCCCAGGGAGTAGGCGGACGATCCGAGGATCTCCACGGCGACGATCGTCCCCGGCCGGGGGGCTCCGGAGAAGTTGACGACGCGGTTTTGAGGGGTCCGCCCGCAGGCCTCCCAGGCGCGCTTCTTGCTTCGACCCTCGACCAGCACCTCGAGGGTTCGGCCGACCCAGACGCGGTTCCTGGCCGCCTGGAGCGCCTTCTGGCGCGCCTGCAACCGGGCCAGGCGGTCGAGCTTTTCCTCCCCGGGCACCGGATCGCCGAGCGCGAGAGCCTCGGTGCCCGGCCTCGGCGAGTACGCGAAGGCGTACACGGTGTCGAACCCGACCTCCTCGAGGAGCGTCAGCGTCTCCTCGAACTCCCTCTCCCCTTCTCCGGGGAACCCGGCCACGACGTCCGTTCCCAGCGCGATGGCGGGGTATCGCTCGCGGAGCCTCGCGACGCGTCCGAGGTAGCCTTCCCGATCGTAGCCTCTCCGCATCGCCCGGAGGACCGAGCTCGATCCCGACTGCACCGGGAGGTGGAGATAGGGGCAGACCTTCGGACGCGCCGCGGCCATGGCGTCGATCAGGGAGTCCGTCATCTGCGCGGGGTGCGAGGTCGTGAAGCGGAGCCTGCGCAGCCCGTCGATCTCGGCGACGGCGCGCAGGAGATCGCCGAGCCGGCGGCCGCGCTCGTCCCGGAAGGCGTTGACCGTCTGTCCCAGGAGCTCGACCTCGAGGATTCCCCGAGCGACGAGCGCCCGGACCTCCGCCAGGACGTCGGGGAGCGGCTTGCAGATCTCCGGGCCCCTCGTGCGCGGAACGACGCAGAACGAGCAGCGGTGGTTGCACCCCTCGACGACGGTGACGTAGGCCTTTCCCGGAGAGGCGGGATCCCGCCGGATCCGATCGAAGGGGAAACGGATCGAGTCGTCGCGGATCTCGACGTCCACGGTGCGGCGGGCCGACTCGTCGCCGGCCCTGAGGCGACGCACGAGCGACCCCACCGCGCCGGGCGCCGCGCGGGGCCCCAGCACGAAGTCGACGTGGGGCGCCCGATCGAGGAGCGCCTCGCCCTGCTCCTGCGCGACGCATCCGCAGACTCCGAGGATGACGTCGGGGCGCCGCCGCTTCAGGGGGCGCAGCCGCCCGACCTCGGAGAAGAACTTCTCCGCAGCCCTCTCCCGCACCGAGCAGGTGTTCAGGAGCACGACGTCCGCCTCGATCGCGGCTCCCGCCCTCACGAGACCCTCGGCCTCCAGGGCGCCCGCCAGCTTCTCCGAGTCGTGGACGTTCATCTGGCAGCCCCACGTCTCGATGCGGTAGGTACCGTTCGGCGGGCGACGGGGTTCTGCGGAGCCGGGCTCGGAGGGCACGGGCGGACTCTCAGAGGCGCCCGCGCAGCTTCCTCCAGGTCTCGCCCAGCCCTTCGGGAAGCACGCGGGTCTCGCCTGCGACGGTCATGAAGTTCGTGTCCCCGGCCCAGCGCGGCACGACGTGCAGGTGGAGGTGGTCCTCGATCCCCGCCCCGGCCGCCTTCCCGAGGTTCATCCCGAGGTTGACCCCGTCGGGGCGATAGGCGTCGACGAGCGCCCCCTCGGCCCGCGCGGCGAGGCGCCCCATCTCGGCGAGCACGGCGGGATCGAG
>CAZPWK010000174.1:0-6031 GCA_964590285.1 uncultured Acidobacteriota bacterium
TGTTCGACCTGGCGCAGCGCCTCCGGTGAACCCGGCTCCTGCAGCGCGGCGCCGAGAGCCTGACCTCGGGCGAGCTCCTCTCGCTCGTGCTCGGGGACGGCGAGGGGAACGCGGCCGCCGGCCGCGCGGCGGACGAGGTCGTCCGCCGGCGGGGCATCCGCGATCTCGCCGGGATCGGCGTCGGGGACTGGCTGCGGGAGCCCGGGATCGGCGCCGCCGCCGCCGCCGCGCTCGTCGCCGCCGTCGAGCTCGGGCGGAGGGTCCACGGGCCGGGCGCCGACGTCGAGCGCCCTCGCGTCTCGAGGCCTCGCGACGCCTTCGACCTGACCCGCGATCTCGCCGCCGCCCGGAAGGAGCATCTCGTCGGCCTGTACCTCGACGCGCAGAACGGCCTGATCGCCCGCGAGACGGTCTCCATCGGCTCGCTGAACACGACCCGGACGCACCCGAGGGAGATCCTGTACCCGGCGATCTCCCTCCTCGCGCTCGGCTTCGTGCTGGTCCACAACCACCCGTCGGGCTGCCTCGACCCTTCCGAGGAGGACGCCGAGTTCACGCGCTCCGTGCGCAGGGCGGGGGAGCTGATCGGGATCGAGCTCTACGACCACCTGATCGTGACGGCGCGCGGCTTCACGAGCCTGAGGGAGCGCGGGATGATCTGAGGCGAGCGACCGAGAGCCGGCGCGCTCGCTGCGGATCGAGGTCTCATGGTTTGGCGGGCGGGTCCCCCGACTCTCTCTCCTCGGCCTCGTCCTTCTTGCGCTCCTCCAGGACGTATTCCTTGGAGGGCTCGAAGATCGCCTGGACCTCGAGGAAGGCGTTGCCGAGCGCCGAGCCGGCGCCGCGCGCGTCGCGGTAACGGATCCACCCGCGCCCCTCGGCGTACACGGCGAGGCGGTGGAGGCCGTAGAGGCACGCGGCCGCCGCGATCGCGAAGAGCGCGTACCTCACGGACGGCCCTCGCGGTCCCGGCCCTTCCAGAGGTCCACCTGGCGCAGCGATCCGCCCGCGTCCTCCCGCGTCGCCGCCAGCAGGATCGTCACGAACGGCCCGAGGACCAGGGATCCGAGGAAGTACTTCAGCGGGCTCCGGCCGTCCAGGTTCGCGAGGGCGGCGTTGATCAGCGCCAGGCCGCCCCAGCCGACGAAGTACTCGGTCATGGCTCGCTCCTCCACGCGGGTCCCGCCGCGGATTCGATCATGTCGTGGACGTGTCGATCCAGTAGCGGCGCTTCGGCTTCTCGAGATCCGGCCCTCGGACGACGTTCTCGAGGACGCCGCCGTTCCTCTCGATCGTCCGGATGGAGCCGAGGTTGTCGTCGTCGCAGGTGACGAGGGCGCGGCGGATGCCGAGCCTCTCCCGGGCGAGGCGAAGCGTGAGGCGCAGGATCTCGGTCGCGTGACCGCGCCGCCGGAACTCCGGGACGACGACGTATCCGATGTGTCCGCCGACCCGCTCGAGGAAGTCGTTGAGGGAATGGCGGATCGAGGTCCTCCCGACGATCCGCGCTCCGGCGAACGCGAAGAGGAACGTCGAGGGAACGTGCCTCGGCGGGAGGTGCGCTCCCCTCTCCCAGTCCGCCAGCATCTCGAGATAGCGGGCGAGGGACGTCCCCTCCTCGTAGCCGAGCAGGAAGCTCGGGGTCTCGGGCGACGTGGCGCGATGGGCGCGGAGGAACTCGTTCTCCTCGTCGGCTCGCGGCAGGCGGAGCGTCAAACCGGAGGGCATTCGCCCCTCGCTTCCTCCTCCTCTTCGGCGCACGCCGTCACGCCGAACCACAGGTACGCGAGGGCGATGGCGAACAGCAGGAACGAGTCCAGCGGGAAGGTCAACCCGAGAGACTGCATGGCGGTCTTGAGGAGGATCGTCGGCGATACGGCCATGATCGAGAGCCGGACGGACTGCCAGTACCGCAGCTTCCGCGGGGAGCGGCGATCGAACACGAGTCCCGCGGCTCCGAAGAGCAGGGCCTGCGCGAGTCGATAGAGGAAGGATACCCAGAGCACCAGCGCGAAGAGGAACGGCGGGCCCCAGACGGACGCCAGGTCGAGCCAGCGCCGGAGCTTCGTCCGGTCGAGCTCGAAGTGGCGGACCCGGGACAGGTCGTAGGTGCGCACCTCCACCGGGCTCTTCCGCAGGAACACGTGCGACCGGGTGAGGAGCGCCAACGCACCCGGGAATTCCAGCGACGTCACCTCTCCGGTCGTGTCCACGATCGCGAACACCTTGCGGGTGCCGGGGTCCGCCAGGTAGGTCGGGCCCGGCGGATCGGCCCACACGACTCCGTCCGAGATCTCGATGGACGGCATCTCCTGCAGCAGGACGGGAGCCTTGGTCTCCATGAATCGTGACCAGCCTCGATGTCCGGCGAACAGGGCGGGCAGCCAGGACAGCGCCAGAAGGATCAGGAGGTAGGCGAACGCCGAGAGCCCCCAGCGCTCGCCGACGTCCCGATAGAACGGCTTCGAGTACCAGGACAGGAACGGCGCGTGAAGGATCGAGTATCGGCGCATCGCGTCCTCGCAACCGGATTCCCCCGGGATCGGACGGCCCGCTCCCGCAGTCGTTCGGATTCTACGCTCGTTCCGGGCCGAGGAGCCGCCCGCTCAGGACAGGAGCCGGGCGTCGAGGGAGAACCTCCGGGTCGAGACGATCGAGAGCCTCCGCGCGTCCGGGTGCTGGGGGTTCAGGAGGAAGTTCGACTCCTCGGGGACGACGACGGACGGGACCGCGAGGACCGGCGTGGAGCCGCCGCGGAGCCACTCGTCGCCTCGCCGTCTCAGGTCCGGGTGCGAGGGGTACTTCCGCCAGTCCTTCGGCAGGTCCCGGGTCGAGACGCGCGCCACGGACAGGCCGTCGGGAACGTCGATCTCGACCCGGACGAGGTCGGCCGGCGCGGTGGCGCGGTCCGCGTGGACCAGGACCTCGAGAGCGGCGAGCGCGAGCGACTCCGAGGCGTAGACGACCGGTCGGCCCCGCGTGTGCCACCGCCCCGAAACGACGAGGCCGCCCCGGCCCGAGAGCGCGTCCGCCGCGTACCGCTCGCGGCAGATCCGCCAGACGCGCACTAGCTGTAGACCCCGTGGTCGATCCGGTGCAGCAGCTCCTCGACGCGGCGCTCGCCGATCTCGGTGTCGAGCTGGCGGACGGGGGACTCGCCGCCGAGGGCCGGATTCCCCTGGTGCAGCCACGCGCGAGCCTTCTCCAGCGAGCCGAGGACCTCCGACGCCTGGAGCGCGATCCGGGCGACCCGGTACAGCCGGTCCGACTCGATCGGCGAGAGGGCCCGGTCGTTCTTGCGCCGCGCGAGCGTGCGGGGGGCGACCCCGACGAGCTGCGCGAGCGCTCGGGAGCTCAGTCCGAGGGCCGCGAGGAGCGCCTCGAAGGTGGCGTACGGGAACCCGTGGCGCAGCGCCTCCTGGAGGTGCGTCGCGTCCCGGATCTTCCCGGGAAAGACCTTCGGGCCGCCCAGCAGGGCGACGACCTTCCGGGTCTCCTCCTCGACGCGCAGGGTAGCCATATGACTACAATGCTACGGCCAAATGGCAGCGGCGTCAAGAGGGCCGTGGCTCGGGCGGCCCGAACGCCGATCCTGCGATTTGCTAGAATCGCCCCTTCGCGCGCCCCCGTAGGGCGTGCGGCGCGAGGTGATCCGATGGCGGAGGCCCGGACCGAGTTCGCTCCCGTCGAGCGGCAGATGGAGATCCTCGGCCGCGGCGCCGTGGATCTCCTCACCGAGGCCGAGCTGAAGAAGAAGCTCGAGCGCTCGCGGGCGACGGGCAAGCCGCTGACGGTCAAGGTCGGGTTCGATCCGACGGCGCCGGACATCCACCTCGGCCACACGGTCCTCCTCCGGAAGATGCGCCAGTTCCAGGACCTCGGGCACCGCGTGATCTTCCTGATCGGCGACTTCACCGGGCTGATCGGCGATCCGACGGGACGGTCGAAGACGAGGCCGGCGCTGACGGCCGAGGAGATCGCGAGGAACGCCGACACGTACAGGCGGCAGTGCTTCAAGGTGCTGGATCCCGCCAAGACCGAGATCCGCTTCAACAGCGAGTGGCTGGGGTCGCTCGGCTCCGAGGGGTTCGTGCGGCTCGCGGCGAAGTACAACGTCGCCCGGATGCTCGAGCGGAAGGACTTCAAGACGCGGTTCCAGTCGGGCCAGACGATCGCGATCCACGAGTTCCTCTACCCTCTGGCGCAGGCGTACGACTCGGTGGCGCTTGGGGCCGACGTCGAGCTCGGCGGGACCGACCAGCTGTTCAACCTGAACGTCGGCCGGGAGATCATGCCGGACTACGGTCTCGAGCCGCAGATCGTCCTGACGACGCCGCTCCTCGAGGGGCTCGACGGCTCGGAGAAGATGTCGAAGAGCCTCGGCAACTACGTCGGCGTCGAGGAGGAGCCCCGGGAGGTCTTCGGGAAGCTGATGTCGGTCTCCGACGACCTGATGTGGCGCTACTACCTGCTGTGCACCGGGGTTTCCACCGAGGGGATCGAGCGGATGAAGGAGCTCGTCCGCTCCGGCGAGCTGCACCCGAAGAAGGCCAAGGAAGGGCTCGCGATGCGGATCGTCGCCGACTTCCACGGCGAGGCGGCGGCGCGGGCGGCGCTCGAGGAGTTCCAGCGGATCTTCCAGGCGGGCGGGGTTCCGGACGAGGTCGTCGAGCGCGAGATCGCGGTCGAGCAGGGGAAGGTCGCGCTCCCGAGGATGCTCGTCGCCCTCGGTCTCGCGTCGTCGAACAGCGAGGCGATGCGGCTGGTGCAGCAGGGCGGGGTCCGGCTCGACGACGCCAAGGTCGCCCCGGACACGCGCGAGATCGAGGCCCGGCCCGGGACTACGGTCCTGGTCAAGGTCGGGAAGCGCCACTTCGCCCGGGCGAAGTTCGTCTGATCGCTCCCGGATCGCCGGACGTCAGGCAAACACCTCCACCCGGTCCACCTCGACGTACGACTCGAGCGGGTCCACGACGAGAGGACCGACCTTCCCGGGATCGAGGTCGTAGGTCCGGTCGTCGTCGGTGCGAACTGGCTCGCCGAGGGGGTCGAAGACGTGGTTCCCGGCCCCTGCGAACCGCTCCCCCGGGAACTCCGACGCCGCGACGCAGCACCCGACGACCCAGACGGCGTTCTCGATCGCGCGGGCGCGCAGCAGGGTCTCCCAGACGTGGTCCCGGCGTAGCGGCCACCAGGCGACGGCGACCAGCGCGTCCACCCTTGCCTTCATCCGGAGGGCGCGCGCCTGCTCGGGGAAGCGGAGGTCGTTGCAGTTGACGAGCCCGATTGTCAGGCCTCCGGTGCGGACCGCGGCGTAGCGGTCCCCGGGCTCCCAGATCTCGCACTCGCCGTTCGGCCGGAAGAGGTGGACCTTGTCGTAGCGGGCGATCTCGGATCCGCCGCGCCAGACCGTCATCCGGTTCCTCCTCTCCTCGGAGTGGGAGCCGAAGAAGAACGCGATCCGGGGATGGCTCCGGGACGTCTCCGAGAAGACCGCGCGGACCCTGGCCGGATCGACCGTCCGGCGGTAGCCGTGGAGGAAGCTCTCCGGGAAGACGCAGGCGTCGGCGTCCGAGGCGGCCGCAAGGGCGGCCTCCTCGGGGACCCGCCGGAGGTTCGACTCCGGGTCGAGGGCGACCCACCGGGCGAGATGGAATCGCATGCGGCCTTCCCTCACCACCGCACGCGGACGCGGTAGGCGAGCTTGACCTCCTGCCCCTTCGGGACCGGGACCTCGAACTCGACCGTCCTCGCGTCGAGCTTCTTCCAGGGGAGGCTGGACTGGACGATCTCCCAGTCGCCGCCGACCGGCTCCCGCACGGGGACCGTGACGTCCTCCTCCTTCCGGTTCCGGATCGAGATCTCGTAGGCGGACTCGCTCTGCCGGCGGGAGATCGCCCGGTAGTCGGTCTGCGTCCGGTCGGCGACGACGTCGAAGGCGTCGCCGACGTGGAGCTTCACCGTCTCGTCCTTCGGCGTGTGGTCGATCGAGTCCTCGCCGACGAACTGCTCGGCGCCGGAGCGGTCCTTC